>JANXYY010000041.1 GCA_025355805.1 Actinomycetes bacterium | reverse complement strand
CGGGGGTTTGCGAATACCGGTGACTCAGGATCCGGCGCCACCCTGGTGGACGATCGCTGCCGCCGAGAGTTTCGCGTCTGAAGCCTGGCTTCTCGACCTTGCCGATCTGATCGCGCCGGACAGTCTCCGAACTACCCGCATGGGAGAGGCGATTTCAACGCGTGAATACTTGGATGCTCAGCACGCAAGGAGCGAATTGATCCGCACCTGGGCGTTGTTCTTGGAACGTTTTGACTTCATCGTTTCCCCAGGCGAACAGGTGCTGCCTTTCCCGGGAGATCAGTCTGAACCGTCCCGGAATCGCGAAGTAGCAGAAGGAGATTGGTGGGGTATGGATTCCGTGGCGAACCTCACGGGACAACGTTTCAATTAGCCCACCCTCCGATAACTTTACGAAACTGAGGTTGCTCTAGGCCCCGTCTGTGATTCGCGCCGTTGGCTTCGACTTAGACGACACTCTTCTAGACCATCGGAGTGCAGCCTCAAAGGCAATCGCGTCCCTGCTAGAGCAGCAAGGGCGGGTATACCAAGGAGCGACTGAATTCGGATTGACGCTATCCAGCAGCGACGCGCACGGATGCACGATTTCCTTGCGATGGTTGAGGTAGACGCACATGACGCAGAACTAGACGATCTGTTTGAGGAATTTCTGTTCCATTACGCGCAATCGTGGGTTCCATTTCCAGACGTACGGGCAACAAGAGCAGCAAGAAGCCAAACTTGCCAGTATGGGATTTCTAGAGATGTTCGAATCGGTTCTGGCGATCGGCACCCTCACTGCTCCAAAGCCTGACGCTAGGGCTTTCCTAGAACTTTCCTCGGCTCTTGGATGCGCACCAGAGCAGGTCGTATATGTCGGAGACGACCCGCATTGGGATGCGATAGCCGCGACTGCGGCCGGACTCCGCGGGGTCTGGCTGAATCGAGAGGATCGAGTTAGGCCCGAGGGCATCCACACCGAGGTCCGCACTCATAATTCCGTCGTTCCAACAATCCATGAGTGGGATGGGATGAACGGGCCGCAAGGTCAAAGCCGCTGAACAGGTAACCTTGGCAACGATGAGTACTGATGAGCAACGAGCCGAGCGCGAGAATTACGACGTCCAGGCAGTCCAGGAGAAGTGGCTGCCCGTCTGGGATGCCCTCGCGCCCTTTCGTTCAGGCAATCCTGATGATCTGCGCCCAAAGAAGTACGTCCTTGACATGTTCCCTTACCCGTCGGGTGACCTTCACATGGGGCATGCGGAGGCATATGCGCTTGGCGATGTGATCGCCCGATACTGGGTGCAGCGCGGATTCAATGTCATGCACCCGATCGGGTGGGATGCTTTCGGTTTGCCGGCGGAGAATGCGGCGATCAAGCGAGGCGAAGATCCAGCGATTTGGACATATAAAAATATTGAGATGCAGAAGGCCTCGATGCGTAGGTATGCCTGTTCCTTTGATTGGGATCGAGTTCTGCACACGAGTGATCCTGAGTTCTACAAATGGAACCAGTGGATCTTCCTGAAGATGTTTGAAAAAGGTCTCGCCTATCGCAAGGCCTCGAATGTCAACTGGTGTCCCACGGATCAGACGGTTCTTGCAAATGAGCAGGTCATTGGTGGACTTTGTGAACGTTGTGACACTCCCGTTACTAAGAAGAAGTTGACCCAGTGGTATTTGCGGATCACTGATTACGCAGACCGACTGCTCGACGATATGGAAACACTTTCAGGTGCCTGGCCCGAAAAAGTTCTGATGATGCAGCGCAACTGGATCGGGCGATCGAATGGCGCAGACGTCGTTTTCGAAATCGAAGGCCGTGACGAGCCAGTCACGATTTACACCACGCGCCCCGACACTCTCTACGGTGCCACTTTCTTCGTCGTCGCCGTGGATAGTGATTTGGCCAGCGAATTGGCCTCAACGTCGCCGGCCCTCGCTGCCTTCGATGAGTATTTAGCGCAAGTGCGTCAGTCGAGCGAAGTCGATCGTCTTTCAACTGATCGACCAAAGACTGGCGTATTTCTAGAGCGTTACGCAATTAATCCAGTCAATGGCGAACGACTTGAAATTTGGGCCAGTGATTACGTGCTTGCAGATTATGGTCATGGCGCGATCATGGCGGTGCCTGCGCACGATCAGCGCGATTTAGATTTTGCGCTCGCGATGAATCTCCCTGTTCGGATTGTCGTCCAGACGGAGGATCCCGATCCGGCGACGAGCGGGCTCGCAACTCCCGGAAATGGAGTATTGATCAATTCTGGCTCGCTCAATGGCCTAACAAAAAGCGAAGCGATCCCGGCGATCATCGCGGAATTGACAGAAAAAAAGCATGGCGCAGGTGCTGTCAATTATCGACTTCGCGATTGGCTGATATCGCGCCAGCGTTATTGGGGCACGCCAATCCCAATCATCCATTGCTCAGACTGTGGCGAGGTCGCAGTTCCCGAATCTCAACTTCCAGTCAAATTACCAAGTGCAATCGGCTTAGACCTAAAGCCTAAGGGAACTTCACCACTTGGCGCGGCAACCGATTGGATAAATGTTGCCTGTCCTAAGTGTGGCGGGCCGGCAAAGCGCGATAGCGACACGATGGATACGTTCGTTGATTCTTCGTGGTATTTCCTCCGCTTCACGAGTACAAACCGCCATGACGTGCCATTTGATCGTAAGGCAGTTGACACCTGGTTGCCGGTCGATCAATACGTGGGCGGAGTTACCCATGCAATTCTTCATTTGCTATACAGCCGCTTCTTTACCAAGGTGCTTTACGACTTAGGAATGTTGGGCTTCACTGAACCGTTCACACGTCTTCTC
>JANXYY010000038.1 GCA_025355805.1 Actinomycetes bacterium | reverse complement strand
AGAGTGGCGTTGTCGCTGGGGCGCTTGGCTATACCCGTGAGTCTGGTCGCTTCATTCTCTTCGAAGCACCAGCAGTGATTCTGGCTACCGGAGGCATCGGTAAGTCGTTCAAGATTACGAGCAATTCCTGGGAAGGCACGGGCGACGGTCACGCGCTTGCACTCAAGGCAGGTAGCCGCTTGGTCGATATGGAGTTCATGCAATTCCATCCAACCGGGATGATCTGGCCGCCGAGTGTTCGTGGCCTACTTGTTACTGAATCTGTTCGTGGAGATGGTGGAGTACTCACCAACTCAGAGGATCGTCGTTTTATGTTTGACTACATCCCGGCCGTTTTCAAAGAGATGTACGCGGACAACGAGGCAGAAGGTGATCGTTGGTACGCGGATCCAGAAAATAATCGCCGCCCCCCCGAACTCCTTCCCCGTGATGAGGTAGCCAGAGCGATCAACTCAGAGGTTAAGGCAGGCCGTGGATCCCCTCACGGTGGCGTTTATCTCGACGTTTCGAAGCGGTTGCCGGCTGATGTAATTAAGAAAAAGTTGCCTTCGATGTGGCACCAATTTAAGGAATTAGCCGACATCGATATAACCGAGACTGCGATGGAAGTTGGACCCACAGCGCACTATGTGATGGGTGGGGTTCTAGTAGATCCAGATACCGCTGCGGCCGCTGACGTACCTGGGCTTTTTGCTGCGGGCGAAGTTGCCGGTGGCATGCATGGCTCAAACCGCCTCGGTGGAAACTCGCTCTCGGACCTTCTTGTCTTTGGTCGTCGGGCAGGCGCCGGTGCTGTTGCCTACGTGAATTCACTCGGAGCTACCAGAGCCAAGGCATCAGCCGCGGATGTCGATCGCGCAGTTTCGGCTGCGCTAGCCCCGTTTAAGCAAGAGGGTGGTGAAAATGCCTACGCCTTACACCAAGAGCTTCAGCAGACGACGAATGATCTCGTTGGGATTATCCGGACTGCGACCGAACTCAAAGCCTCAATCGAACGCCTTGTTGAATTTCGAACTCGTCTGGGCAAAATTACAGTCGAAGGCAACATCCAATTTAATCCAGGTTGGCATTTAGCGCTTGACCTCGAGAACATGTTGCTTGTCGTTGAATGTATTGCGAAAGCGGCGCTGATTCGGGAAGAGTCGCGTGGCGGTCACACTCGCGAGGACTTCCCAAAAATGAGCAATGAATGGCGCAAGGTAAATCTGGTTGCGAAGAGAACTGATGACGGAATTCAAGTAGAGAAGCGTGCGCTTCCATCTATGCCGATCGAACTGCTCGCACTCTTTGACGTCGAGGAATTGAAGAAGTACCTAAGCGAAGAAGAGTTGACTGAACTGAAGGGATCTCACTGATGAGCCGAAAGGTGAAATTCCGCATCTGGCGCGGCGACACGACCGGTGGCGCATTGAAAGATTTCAACGTTGAGGTGAACGACGGCGAAGTCGTACTCGACGTAATTCATCGGATTCAGGCCACCGAAGCCCCGGACCTAGCGGTTCGTTGGAATTGCAAAGCCGGAAAGTGCGGCTCATGTAGCGCTGAAGTGAATGGTAGGCCACGCCTCATGTGCATGACCCGCATGAACATTTTTGGCGAAGAAGAGACGGTTACCGTAACCCCGCTTCGTACTTTCCCAGTTATTCGCGACTTGGTCACCGACGTCTCGTTTAACTATAAAAAGGCGTTGGAGATCCCTTCTTTTGAAGGCCCAAAGGATCTAAAACTTGGCGAGTATCGGATGGCGCAAGTTGATGTGGAGCGGAGCCAAGAGTTCCGCAAATGCATCGAATGCTTTCTCTGCCAGGACGTCTGCCACGTCATTCGCGATCACGAAGAGAATAAAGAAGCCTTTGCAGGTCCCCGATTCTTTATCCGGTTGGCCGAACTGGACATGCACCCGCTGGATACCCTCGACCGCCGCCGTGAAGCCCAAGAAGAGCATGGTCTTGGCTATTGCAACATAACCAAGTGCTGCACCGACGTTTGCCCCGAACACATCCGAATCACCGACAACGCGATCATCCCGATGAAGGAGCGCGTGGTAGATGTAAAGTACGATCCTGCTCGGTGGCTCGGGAGCAAGATTCGTCGTCGCGACGAGAAGGATTAGGTCTGAGATGAAACTCATTCTTCGGTGGCTGGTCTTATCGATTTCGATTTGGGTGGTTGCCGCCACCGTTCCCGGTATCCATGTCACTGGTGGAGTGAGAACTTATCTCTGGATCGCGCTGGTCTTTGGATTGATCAACGCAATCTTGGGGACCTTGATTAAATTGCTGACTTTCCCGCTCTCGCTACTTACGTTTGGTCTATTCCTGATCGTGATCAATGCCGGGATGCTTGCCCTGACAGCTAAGTGGACATCTAGTTTGACGATTGACGGCTTCTGGTCGGCGTTTTTCGGCGCGCTCATCATCTCGTTGATTGGGCAAATCCTAAGTCGCTTACTAAAGCGAGTTCGACGCTGAAAAATCACCGTGGCATCCTCGCGATGGTTGCCGCAGGTGGTATCGCAGGATCGTTGGCGCGCTGGCTACTCTCGCTCCTGATTCCAACTCCACATGACGGATTTCCCTGGGCAACCCTGATCACCAATTACGTAGGATCGATTCTGCTGGCCATTGTGATTGTGATTGTCACCCATCACGAGGCGCCGCGATGGTGGTGGCGCCCGCTCTTCGGAACGGGA
This sequence comes from Actinomycetes bacterium, assembly GCA_025355805.1. Classification (GTDB taxonomy): domain Bacteria; phylum Actinomycetota; class Actinomycetes; order Nanopelagicales; family Nanopelagicaceae; genus JANXYY01. The sequence goes on along the minus strand of JANXYY010000038.1, from coordinate 10,815 downwards.
TTTTGCGGTGGTTTCACGACGTATTCAGCCTTCGCCCTTCAAGTTGATCAACTGATTAATGACGGCAGAGTCGCGATCGCGCTCACCTATGTAGTTGCTTCGTTGGTCGGTGGCTTTGCCATCACCGCATTAGTCCTAGTCCAGTTTCGCCGGCGTTATCTGGCTTGGAACGCCTAATGAAGGGGCTATTAGTTGCACTCGGGGCAGGAATTGGCGCACCAGCACGCTACTTAGTCGATCAAGTTGTGCAGAAATTTCATGGCTCTGATTGGCCACTCGGAACCCTGGCGGTAAATATTGTTGGCGCATTCGTACTCGGATTGACCGTTGGCTCAACTGCTTCGACTGTCCTACTCATTGGCGTTGGTTTCGCTGGCACGTTCACTACCTGGTCAACATTTGCGATGGAGTCGATTGCGTTGATGGAAGATCGACGACACCACGTGGCATGGCTGAGTATCTTGCTAACTGTGTTACTTGGAATCCCGGCGGCAGCACTCGGACGACTTCTGGTTTCGTGATGACCAATCCAGATGTAATTGTGATCGGGGCGGGAATGGTTGGTGCTGCGTGTGCCTTGGCATTAACCGAAGCGGGCATGGAAGTGCTCGTTCTTGATCGTTCGACGATTGCTTCTGGCACGAGTGGTGCGGGCGAAGGAAACATTCTGGTTTCAGATAAAGAGCCAGGTCCTGAATTAACCCTGGCCCGGCGCTCGCGAGATTTATGGTTTGAAATTTCGGAGCGGATTGGAGGCGACTTTGAGCTCGAGGCTAAGGGCAGTTTGGTTATTTCAAGGACAAGTTCTGGAATCGCTCAACTTCGTCACTTGGCGGATGAACAACGAAATCATTTCGTCGAAGCAATCGAAGTCGGTTCTCCCGAGCTCCATGATTTAGAACCGTACCTGGCCCCGGAAATCGCATTTGGAATTCATTATCCTGAAGATGCCCAGTGCCAACCTATGCTCGCAACGGCCCACATGTTGCGCATGGTCCGACTTGCTGGTGGTCGCGTCAGCGAACGTGAAGAAGTGCTCGCTATCTCGCAAGCTGGAAATGAGTTATCAGTGCGCACAATCGGTGGCGACCACACCGCACCATTCGTAGTCAATGCCGCCGGTAGTTGGGCAGGTGAGGTCGCTGCGTTAGCTGGTTCGGCTCTGCCAATTGCACCTCGTCGCGGTTTCATCTTGGTTACGGCGCCCGCACCAAAGTTGGTGATGCACAAAGTTTACGATGCGGATTACGTCGCCAATGTTGCAAGTGGCGAGGCAGATCTCCAGTCGAGTGCAGTCGTTGAATCCACGAAAAGCGGAACGATTTTGATTGGTGCAAGTCGTGAGCGAATCGGCTTTGACTCACACCTCGAGATAGCGATTCTGCGACGTTTGGCAGCACAGGCAATTGCACTCTTTCCCTCGCTTGCCAAGATTGATTTGCTTCGCGCATATCACGGCTTTCGACCCTACGCTCCAGATCATCTACCGGTAATCGGTGAGGATCCCTTATGCCCAGGGCTTTTCCACGCGGCAGGCCATGAAGGCGCAGGAATTGGCCTCGCTCCGGCTACGGCAGAACTGATCCGTGACGCCGTTTTAAAAAAACCTTCGTTTATGGATCCCACTCCATTCTCGCCGCGACGATTCGTGGCCTCTTCATGACTCAAATCCGAGTTATTCTCAACGGCGAATCAATTACCTCGCGCGAAGGTCAAAGTGTTGGTGCACTCCTCCTCGAACATGAGCAACGAGCGACGCGAACCACCCGCCAAAATGCGCGACCGCGTGGCATGTTCTGTGGAATTGGCATCTGCTTTGATTGTCTGATCACGATAAACGGAATCACGAACCAACGAGCCTGTGTTACCAACGTTGAAGAGGGCATGACGATCCAAACGCAACAAGGTTCTGGGGCCATCGCATGAGCACTATCTCCACAGAACAAATCGTCGTGGTCGGAGGTGGCCCGGCTGGTCTTGCTGCCGCCACTTCACTAGTTCGAACTGGTGCTCGGGTAATACTCATCGACGCTGGCGAACGACCGGGTGGCCAATACTGGCGCCATCATGCGGAATCATCTCTTGCAGCCAAACACGAAGAACTCCGAATAATCGCACACCCAAATGTTGAATATCTGGCGAAGACCAATGTTTGGGCTGCCACTTATCGCGATGGTGTCTCCACCCTTCACTTACTTATCGATGGGAAAGTGGAACGCGAAATTAGGACTCGGACACTCATACTTGCGACCGGCGCCTACGATCGGTCACTGCCATTTCCGGGTTGGGATCTTCCAGGCGTGATGACAGCGGGCGGCGTGCAGGCACTCTTGAAAGGCCAGAAGAGTTTGGTTGGTAAAGAGATTGTGGTTGCAGGTACCGGACCGTTTCTCCTTCCAGTGGCTATTGGGTTGATCATGGCCGGCGTTCAAGTTAAAGCAATCGTCGAAGCGAGTCGGCCAACGGCCTGGTTCACCAAGTTGGGCGCATTAACGCACAATGACGGCAAATTAAAAGACTTTATTACGTTTCAAAAGATTATTTTTGGTGCGAAGGTGAAGATTCATTACGGCAGTGCAATTGTGGCCGCGCAAGGCAGTAGTTGCGTCGAACAGGTGACTCTGGCGAAGATCGATAGAAAATTTGTCATCAAGCCGGGATCTGATCGCCAAATAACCTGTGACGCTCTCGCCGTGGGTTGGGGATTCACCCCAGATCTTTCATTGGCTGTCGCGCTCGGGTGCGCTTCCCGAATCGATCCGCGGGATGGTTCACTCGTGATCGATGTTGATGAGCACCAAGAAACATCAGTGCCAGGTATCTATGCAGCTGGAGAAATAACCGGTATTGGTGGATCTGCTTTAGCGCTAACCGAAGGGCGGCTCGCCGCCGCAAACATTTTGAAAGCGCAAACCGAAGATCTTTTGCGACTTCGTGGAAAGCAACAGATATTTGCGAACGCACTGCTCGATATCTATGGCGTAAAGAATGGCTGGACTACCTGGCAGGACGAAGCGACCGTTCTATGTCGATGCGAAGAAGTGTCTGTCGGGGATTTGCGAAAAGCAATCGTGGAACTCGGTGTGAGTGATTTACGAGGCGCAAAGTTATTAACTCGTGCGGGGATGGGAATGTGCCAAGGCAGAGTATGTGGCCAATTCGTGGCGGAATTCGTCGCGAAAGAATCTGGGCGCCAGGTCGCCCTGAAAGACTTGCAGGGATTCGCCAAGCGTCCGGTAATCACGCCTATCCCACTCGGACTTTTGGCCAAAGGCGCAGAGCGCTAGAACCCAAGTAAGTTTGCCATCCAACGTTCGATCTCATCAGGGTGGCGCGGCAATTTTTCGGTAAGTAATCGACAACCGTCTTCAGTAACAACAACGTCATCTTCGATCCGGATACCGATTCCGCGCAATTCCTCTGGGAGCAGCAAATCATCTGGCTGCAAATAAAGTCCGGGCTCGACGGTCAGGACCTGTCCAACTTCTAAGACTCCATCCAAATATTGATCGGCTCGAGCTTGCGCACAATCGTGTACATCTAGGCCGAGCATGTGTCCGGTGGAGCAGAGGGTCCAACGACGGTGCAACCCTGAGTCGGGGTCCATAGATTCTTCGGCCGTAATTGGTAGCACTCCCCACTCCGCTAAGCCTTTAGCAATGACTTCCTGGGCGGCCCGGTGAAAGTCGCGGAACTTTGCGCCAGGTTTGACGGCCGCTATCGCTGCCTGTTGGGCTTCATAAACGAGGAGATAAATTTTGCGCTGCGCTTCTGTGAATTTTCCACTAACTGGCAGGGTGCGCGTTACATCTGATGTGTAGAGCGACTCCATTTCAACTCCCGCATCAAGCAACAAGAGATCGCCATCATTTACTTCGCCGTCGTTGCGAATCCAGTGGAGCACGCAAGCATGTGCACCAGAAGCCGCGATTGTGTCGTAACCCAAATCGTTCCCGGCAAGCCTTGCGCGTGAGTAAAAGGCACCCTCGACAACTCGTTCGCCGCGCGCCTCCTTAATTGCCGCGGGGAAGGATTTCACCGCGTCTTCGAATCCGAGAATCGTCGCGTCTACCGCGGCTTGAAGTTCGGCAATTTCGTAAGCATCTTTAATCAAACGAGCTGCGCTTAGGAAAGTTACAAATTCACTTTCGCCTTCACCTGTTGGCACTTGGCTATCGATCTTTGAATCTTGATCGCGCACGACAAGTGATGGAGTGCCATCCCCTAGCAGGGAGGAAAGATCGTCGATGTGATGAATGTTTAGTCCATAGCGAGCATGTGCCTCTCTCACTGTGGGGCTTCGTCCGACCCAGAATTCGCCGAACCGTCGGTCGCGGAAAAATTCATCCGTATCTCGGGGTGATCGTGGGTGCAAGTAGAGACGAGCCTCATGACCGTCCAAGGTTGGCTCTAAGACCAGAGCGGTTTCCGGTACTGCCTCACTTCCAGGGATGCCGGTGAGCCAGGCAAAGGCCGAGTGTGGACGGAAGCGATAGTCGGAATCATTGGCGCGCACCTTTAGTACTCCAGCCGGGATCACCAGCCGAATTCCTGGGTAGGCAGCCGAGACTCGATCCCGCCGGCTCTCTGCCCAAGGCGCCGCTGGATGGAGCGGAAGTCCTCGTCGTTCGCTCTCGGCCCAGCCACCCTTCATGAATTCGGCCAGGCTCTTGCTCACCGGCAGATCATGGGAGCCAACGTTCAATTTTCCGGCCATGCCGCTCCTTCTACGTTCGATAATCGATTCCCAAGTGGGCTCTAACCTACGCCGCTCTGGAGTGCCTTAAGAGTTTTGTAAGTGGGGCGCCGATTAAGTGTGCTTTTTAAGTGCGCAATCTGTCGAGTTTAAGGTGCGGAATCTGTCGAACAACTGAAAATCCTGGTACCCTCACGTTTGTGAGCACCAGGGCGCCCGGACGGAATCCCTACATCCGGCGAGTCATCGATGAGGAGCTTGACCTACTGTTTCCCGAGCTCCCAGCGATACTCCTTGACGGGCCGAAAGCTGTCGGCAAGACCGAGACCGCCCTCCAGCGCTGCGCCACCGTCCGCCGCCTCGACGTCGCCGCGGAGCGAGCCGTAATCGAGGCTGACCCACGGGTCGTTTGGACTGATCGTAAGCCGGTGTTGATTGACGAGTGGCAGCGGGTCCCTGACGTCTTCGACGCCGTACGCGGCTTGGTCGATCACGACAGCACCGGTGGCCAGTACCTTCTCACGGGCTCTGCTCCCGTACGCGGAACGCACTCAGGTGCCGGGCGGATTACCCCGCTGCGAATGCGCCCGCTCTGCTTTTCTGAGCGCGACATTGAGACACCCACGGTCTCCTTCGCTGAACTTCTCTCTGGGAGAAGAGTAGCCGTCGGTGGACGGACGTCGATCGGTCTTGAGAGTTACGTCGACGAGATCATCGCCGGAGGATTTCCGGGTATGCGCCACCTCAGCAAGCGAGCGCTCCAAATCCAACTTGATGGCTACCTCCAGCGGATCGTTGACCATGATCTCCCCGAGGCCGGCATTGCCGTGCGTCGCCCCGCGGCGGTCCTGGCCTGGCTAAAGGCTTACGCGGCAGCGACTTCCACTAGTGCGTCCTGGGAGACCATTCGTAAAGCAGCCACGAGCGGAGTCGACAACAAACCGGCCAGAGATACGACGATCGCCTACACCGAACTCCTGAAAGGTCTACGTATTCTCGACCCGATTGATGCATGGACAACCTCGCGCAACACATTCACGAGACTTTCTCTTGCTCCCAAACACCACCTGGCTGACCCCGCCTTAGCGGCCCGACTCCTTGACCGCACCCGCCAGCACCTTCTTGCGGGCGATAACGGACCCGTACCGGTGCCGAACGACGGTTCGCTTCTCGGCAACCTCTTTGAGTCTCTGGCCGCGCTCTCCATACGAACATACGCCCAGGCCGCTGCGGCAAGCACCTACCACCTTCGTACCGAGCAAGGTCGCCACGAGGTCGATTTCGTGATCGAGCACGACGGGAAGGTTCTTGCCTTCGAGGTAAAACTTTCGGCCGACGTCAACAACAAGGCCGTGGAGCATCTTTTATGGCTGGCCGACGAACTGGGAACCAACCTGCTTGACGCGGTCGTACTGACCACCGGACCCGAGGCCTACCGACGTAACGACGGCGTGGCAGTGGTTCCCTTGGCCCTCCTGGGACCGTAACCTCAACGAGCCCAAACTCCACTCACTTGACTTGCCCCGGCAGTAATATATTACTCTGGACTCATGAAACCTTGGCAGGGTGTACTCACCGCAACTGCAACCCCGTTCACCTCGAAGCCTGACGCCGATCTTGCCGTCGATTTTGATCGCTATCGAGAGCACGTTGCCTGGCTCGCCGCCAACGGTACCCAAGGCGTCGTCGTGAATGGCTCTCTTGGCGAGTACCAAGTGCTCACTGAAGAGGAACGCGGCGAAATGGTCAAGGCTGCGATTGAAGCGGCGCCGGCTGGCTTTAACGTGGTTTCAGGTGTCGGTGCGTATGGCGCGACGGAAGCCCGACGTTGGGCCGAGCATGCGGCCGCCCTTGGCGCTAAAGCAGTGATGTGCCTGCCACCGAATGCCTACCGCGCCAACGATGAGGAAGTACTCGCGCACTTTAAAGAGGTGGGAAAAGCTGGGATCCCGATCATCGCCTACAACAACCCGTTCGACACGAGAGTCGATCTGACTCCTCGACTCCTCGCCCAAATTGCCGACGAAGTGCCAAACGTGGTGGCGGTGAAGGAATTCACTGGAGATGTGCGACGGGTCTGGCAGATTCATCAACACGCATCGAGACTCGACGTTCTAGTTGGTGCCGATGATGTTCTTCTTGAGCTTGCCACTGGTGGAGTTTCGGGCTGGATTGCCGGTTTTCCAAATGCCTTACCGCGCGAATCGGTTGACCTGTACAACCTTGCGATTGCGGGGGAATTCGTCCAAGCACGCGAGGCGTACGCTGCAGTGCATGATCTCTTTACTTGGGATTCGCGCAAGGAGTTCATCCAAGCAATCAAACTCGCAATGGATGTCGTCGGACGCTACGGCGGTCCTACCCGATTGCCACGCCTCCCACTTCCGGCCGCCGATGCTAGGCAGTGTCGAATCGATATCGCTCGCGCGCTCGCATTTTATGGACGATAGAAATGTCTAGGGTCACTCGGGTTATTCATACGGTTGAATCACACACCGAGGGCATGCCAACGCGCGTTGTAGTCGGTGGCGTTGGAGCGATTCCTGGCGAAACGATGTTTGAACGACGCGCGTACTTCATGGAACACATGGACGATCTGCGCACGCTGCTTATGTACGAGCCACGTGGGCATTCGGCAATGAGTGGTGCAATTTTGCAACCTTCGACGCGCTCAGATGCCGATTGGGGCGTTCTCTACATTGAAGTTTCGGGCTGTCTGCCAATGTGCGGTCACGGAACCATCGGCGTTGCTACCGTCTTAGTCGAGACTGGGATGGTCGAAGTTATCGAACCAGTAACCACGGTCCGACTTGATACGCCAGCGGGCTTAGTTGTTGTGGAAGTGGCGGTCGCGAAGGGCAAAGCCACTAGCGTCACTCTGACAAATGTTCCGTCATTTTCATATGCCCTCGATCAAGTCGTTGATGTTCCAGGTTACGGAAAGATCGAATACGACATGGCATATGGAGGAAATTTCTATGCAATTGTGCCCATCGAACGAGTTGGGTTGACGATCGCGCCAGAAAACGGTGCCAAATTACTGAACGCTGGCCTTGCGATTTCAACTGCGATCAACGAACAGAATCGTCCGACACATCCAGAGAATCCAGAGATCGCGATCTGTCATCACGTCGATTTCATCAGTCGTGGATCTGAAGGTCCAATGCACTGGCGAAATGCGATGGCAATTCATCCAGGATGGTTTGATCGATCGCCATGTGGCACAGGTACTAGCGCGAGACTTGCGCAGATGGTCGCTCGTGGTGAATTTAAGGATGATGATGTACTCGTGAACGAATCGTGGATCGGTTCACGTTTTTTTGGCCGTGTGGTTGGTCGGACAAAGGTCGGGGAATTTGATGCGATTATCCCGACGATCACGGGACGCGCTTGGATTATGGGAACCGCTCAATGGCGACTCGATCCAAGCGATCCATTTCCCGCCGGGTTCCTGGCTTAGAAAGGCACGAAGTGACCACGCAAATCGTCAGCACTAGTCCGCAGGCTCCAAGTGATCTGATTTATGAAACTGCGGCATTGACGCCTGGACAAGTAGCGGCAGCAGTGGCCCTCGCTCGAAGCGCGCAGAGGGAGTGGGGAAGCAACGCTTTCGCTCGGGCCAACGCGCTGCGCGAAAGTGCAAATGCACTCAGAGCTAAAAGTGCAGAAGCAGCCGCTCTGATCGTGCGCGAGGTTGGCAAACCAATTATTGAAGCCAGAGGAGAAATAGCCCGCGCGATTGCGATTCTTGATTACTACGCTCAAGCTGCCTTAGACCCAATCGGTGAAGTAATACCGCCGTCGGTACCAGGTGTTTTGCTCTCAACGCGTCAGGCGCATGGCGTCGCAGGATTGATCACACCATGGAACTTTCCGATTGCCATTCCAATCTGGAAGGCGGCGCCCGCTCTTGCAATGGGCAACGCCGTCGTCATCAAACCAAGCGAGTACGCGATTGGCTGCGCGCGCTTTCTTGAAGAACTCTTAGCCACCACTCTGCCAGCCAATATTTTTACGGTCGTGTCAGGTCTTGCAGAAACTGGGCAGGCTTTGATCGCGAATTCAGACGTCGTCTCTTTCACAGGTTCCGTCGGGGTCGGTGGCAAAGTAGTTGCAGCGGCCGCCGGTCGAGGAATTCCAGTTCAAGCGGAGATGGGCGGACAGAATCCAGCCATTGTCCTTCCCGACGCCGATCTGCAACTTGCCTCAACTCATTTAGCGCAAGCAGCGATGGGTTTCGCCGGTCAGAAGTGCACGGCCACCAGACGGATCATCGTCGTTGGCGATATCGCACGGCTGAACGAAGTTAGCGAGGCTCTAGTTGCGGCCGTCGAAAGTCTGTCACCGGCTGATCCAAGCCAAGAAGGCGTTGTAGTGGGGCCACTAATTAATTCCGGTGCTCGTGAAAAGTTTGTAGCCGCCGCCCAGCAAGCAACCGCTGCTGGTGGAAAGTTGCTCACCGGTGGCAAGGTGTTAGAGCGCGATGGTTGGTTTGTTACTCCCGCACTTTTTACCGGCCTTGAAGCAGACCATAAATTAATGACGGAAGAGACCTTCGCCCCATTTACCGGAGTCATCGGCGTAAGAGATGTCGCTACGGCGATCGAAGTGGGAAATTCGATTCGCTTTGGTCTCACCGCGAGCGTTCACGGACGCGATCTTGAAGCGTTACTTCGGGTGGCTCGTGAATTACAGACCGGAATGGTAAAGATCAATACTCCTACGGCCGGTGTTGATTTTCACGCGCCATTTGGTGGTACCAAAGATTCCTCATATGGGCAGCGGGAGCAAGGCAAGGACGCGCTCCGCTTTTACTCAATAACCCGCACGATCACCATCGGCGCAGGCACCAGAATGTTCGAATAGCGAATCGAGAGAGCGATGAATGCGAATACCAAAGTTCCCACTCCGATCAACGAACCGGTTCGCACCTATGAGCCTGGCGCTCACGAAACGGTGGCACTGGCTAACGAGTTTCACGCGATGCGTTCGGTTCAGCGCGAAATTCGATTAGTAATTGGTGGCAAAGCAGTGAAAGGTCACGGCAAGGCATTTAATGTTGTGGAACCACATAATCACAAGCACATACTCGCCACCGCACACGGCGCTAGCGAAACCGATGTCGTGGACGCGATCACGGCTGCTAAATCGGCGGCACCTGGCTGGCGCAATTTGCCTTTCGATGAACGGGCTGCCGTATTTCTCAAGGCTGCCGACCTACTTTCGGGACCTTGGCGCAACAAGATCGTAGCGGCCACGATGCTTGGGCAATCAAAAACTTGCTACCAGGCTGAGATCGATGCAGCTTGTGAACTCATAGATTTCTGGCGCTTCAATGTTGACTTCGCACACAAGATCTTGAGTGATCAACCAATCTCGTCGGCTGGAATTTGGAATCGGAGTGAGTATCGCTCACTCGAAGGATTTGTTTACGCGGTGACCCCTTTCAATTTCACGGCGATCGGTGGCAACCTGCCAACGGCGCCCGCGCTTATGGGGAATACCGTTATTTGGAAGCCAGCGCACACCCAGATGCTCGCGGCCTCGATCACAATGGAACTCTTACAAGCCGCGGGGCTGCCTGACGGTGTAATAAATTTGGTGACCGGGGATTCGTCAATGATTTCCGATGTCGTTCTCAGCGATCCAGATCTAGCTGGCATTCACTTCACCGGCTCGACCGCCGTCTTCCAAAACATTTGGGCGACCGTTGGAAATAACATTCATAACTATCGCACGTATCCGCGACTCGTTGGCGAGACAGGTGGCAAGGACTTCATCTTCGCGCACCCGAGTGCTGACATCGACGTCCTGCGCACGGCAATGATCAGGGGAGCCTACGAATATCAAGGACAGAAATGTTCGGCGGCCTCACGAGCCTACGTTCCTGCCTCGCTCTGGGGGCGCATGAAGGATGGTCTGATCTTGGCCATAAAGGAACTGAGCGTTGGAGATGTTTCCGACTTCAGCAATTTCATGGGTGCGGTCATCGACGCACGCGCGTTTGCGAAACTGAAAGCAGTTCTTGAGATGGCGTCGCAAGATCCCAAAATTGAAGTGTTAGCGGGTGGAACCTGCGACGATTCGGTCGGATTCTTTGTCCAGCCAACTCTCATTAC
>JANXYY010000037.1 GCA_025355805.1 Actinomycetes bacterium | reverse complement strand
GAAGTGATTTCCACAGCACTCGGCGGAGACTGGGAATACCGTGGAATCCGTACGCCTTCCAAGGATCTTTATCCATCCCGAATTGTTGAGCAAAAATGAAGGTCAGCGTCGACATGTCTAAGTGTCAGCACTACGGACAGTGCTGCTATGAGGCCGAAGACGTCTTTCGGTTAGATGATGACGGCAAACTCATTTACCTTGCCGAAGTTGATGAGAGCCGACGCGAAGCCGTTGAGAGTGCCGTCGATGTCTGCCCAATGCAAGCAATCTCGATTGACTAGAGAATGAGCGTCGCGATTGTTGGAGGTGGCCTCGGAGCACTTCGCACCGCTGAGTCTTTAGTTGCTGCTGGATACGCCGGCGAAGTCACCGTGATCAGCGACGAAAACCACCTTCCCTACAATCGTCCCCCACTATCAAAAGAGGCTCTTAAAGAAGGCGTCAGCGCAGAAAAGTTGGAGTTTAGAAGACGGGCAGCTACTGATGGTGTCGCGTGGATGCTAGGTGATGGGGTGAGAAGTGCCAGTTTCGCTGATCGCATACTAACTCTGGACAGCGGTCGCGAACTCGCCTTCGACGGCTTGGCGATCGCCACTGGCATCCGCCCGCGCCGACTCAATGTCCCTGGGCCAATCTCGGGAAGACATACTCTCCGCACGATTGACGATGCCAAAATGCTTCGCGAAGCAATGACTGTAGCTAAATCCGTGCTAATTATTGGTGCCGGTTTCATTGGTTGCGAAGTAGCAGCTACCGCCCGCCAACTTGGTCTTTCAGTGACAGTAGTAGCCATCGATCAGGCGCCAATGGTTCGGCCACTTGGATTTCAACTCGCGAATGAATTGCAAAGGCGCCACGAATCAAAGGGGGTCAAATTCCATCTTGGCGTTGGTATCAATGCCTTTTTAGGCGAAGAGTCGGCGAAGGGCATTCAACTTTCCGACGGAACCGAGCATTATGCCGACGTGATCGTCGAAGCGATTGGGTCAATCCCAAACGTGGATTGGCTTGAAGGAAATGGACTCGACTTGAGTGATGGCGTGATCGTGGATAGCTCGATGGCTGTCGTTGGAATCACATTTCCAGCTGTGGCAGTGGGTGATATTGCGAAGTATCCGCATGAATTGTTTGATGAAATTCCACGCCGAATCGAGCATTGGAATCTCCCGACTGAAACGGGGCGCAGAGCGGGAAAGACTCTTGCCGCTTGGCTCGCTGGCGATAAACCCATGGCAGAAATCGTGAATTTCATTCCGACTTTCTGGTCGGATCAGTACGAGTACAACATCCAATCTTTCGGGATGCCCGGATTGGCAGATACCCAACGCCTGTCTTATGGCTCGTTGAATGGGCCGTGCGTGGTGGAATATTTTCGCGGTGACACACTCGTTGGGGTTGTGGGAATCGACTCCGTGCCGCAATTGGTTCCCTATCGCAATCTACTGATGAAACGAGAGTAAACTCCGCCCGTGGAAAACAAACCGCTGCGTCTCGGCGGAAAGCGCGATGCAGCACTCAAGCGTGCAACGGAAATCGTTGCGGCCGCCTGGGATGAATTTTATTTGCCACGCGAGCATGAACCGCTCATGGAGCCCGCACTGGCAGCGACACTTCACGAAGGCTTGCCAGAAAAGCCCTCTGACCCAATCGATTCACTTAATTTGGCCGCCGAAGTACTCGATACCTCACTTGCGCACTCACGTCCCCGATTTATGGCCTGGATCGGTTCGAGCGGTCTAGAGATCGGCGCTCTTGGCGATCTGCTTGCTCACTCTTATGACATAAACCTCGCGATAGATTCGCGAGCTGCCTCAGAACTCGAGCGCCAAACAATCCGTTGGCTGGGTGAATTCGTCGGATATCCAGTGGCCGGTGGCGCCTTCACCAGCGGTGGCACCGTAAGCAATATCACCGCACTTGCCGCGGCTCGTGAACGCGCCCTACCTGGTAGTCGCAAACATGGGATCGCGAACGTTAGGGTCGCGATTTACTGTTCCGCCGAAGTCCACTACTCCGTTCGCCGCGGCGTTGAACTCCTTGGCCTTGGAAGCGATTGCATCCGCGCGATTCCAATTGATGCTAACCACAAGATGCAGGTTGCTCTCCTCGCCGAAAACTTAGAGCGTGACGTCCGCGAGGGGATTACTCCGATCGCGGTGATCGCAACGTCGGGAACCACGCTGACTGGCGCTCTCGATCCAATTGATGAAATCGCAGATATCTGTCAACAATATGGCGTATGGCTGCACGTCGATGGCGCGTACGGGTTGCCGGCCGCAGGACTTCCTGAAAAGGCGGGTGACTTCCGCGGAATCGCACGTGCCGACTCCGTAAGTGTGGATGCGCACAAATGGCTATTCGTCCCTAAGGCTTGCGGCGCCATCATGGTTAAAGATCGCAGTACGTTGATGGCAACTTTCTCGCATAATGAGTCTTACATGCTCCATGAAGGGCAGAGCGGCAACGCCGTGGATGAAACCCTCGAATACTCGAGACCGCTCCGCGCATTGAAACTCTGGCTTGCGTTCAAAACCCACGGAGCAGAAGAATTTCGCCAGGCAATTGCGGCAAACCTCTCCCAAGCCCAAGCACTTTATGATGCGGCGCGCGAGGACCCACGCTTTGAGGTGCTCCCCTTTAGACCCGAACTTTCGGTCTCGCCAGTACGGTATGGCAAGAATTCAAGCGATGAATTCCAAAGTTTGCTCGTTCAAAAACTTCAAGAAGACGGTCGAGTTTTTGTTTCCGCCGCTGAGATCGAAGGTCGAATATGGATGCGACCTTGTTTCACAAATTTTCGAACGACTGAAGCCGATGCACTTTCGCTCCTTGAAATCGCTGCCGATGTCGCCAAATCATTGGACGACACCGGCAGCAATCACTCCTAGACCTTAATGCTGGCTCGCTTGTCTGGGCGGCTAATAACGAAGTAAAGGCCTCCCACGACTACGATTCCGAGCATGACCACGAAAGTGATCCAGTCGTAATTCACGAGTGCGCGCCCGCTTGTTAGCCCGCTTGGCCAGAGTACGTTGACCAGCATTACGCCAAGGTAAACGAGTGCCCCCCAAGTAACCAGCGGACCCCAGTTACCCATCTTGAATTCTCCCGCCGGCTGCCAACCGCGGCGCTTGGCAATAATGGAACCTAGCACGGTCAAGAAAAACGAGAGATAAATGCCTGAGACTCCGAAGGACACAAGTGCGAACAGTGCGTTAATTCCCTTTGGATATGTGAACCAAAGAATGTGCACATCATTAGCCGGATTAACGTTGACCAAGAGGGTGGCCAATATCGGCACTGCTGCTCCGACCATGATGGCGTTGGCTGGAGTATGAAACCTTGGCGAAACCTTTCGCATCATCGAACTTCCGGGGATCTGGCGGTCACGCGCATACGAGAATGCCAAGCGGGCGCCAGCACCTTGCACGGCAGTGCCGCAGGAGAAGAACGCCACGATCACCATCACTAGGAAGAAGTCCTGACTCCACTGTGGAAGTTGCGCCAGAATCGCCGGGACACCACCAAGCACGGAGTCGCCATAGCCCTTAGCGTCTTTAGGGGTTGCCAGGATCAAGGCAGCGACGAGCACGAAGGAAGCAAGACCGCCATAGAGCAACGAAGAACGCATTGCGCGGGGAACGTGCCTGGAAGCGTCTTTAGTCTCTTCAGCAATATCGCCTGCCGATTCGAATCCGTAGAAAATGTATGAGTGCGCCAAAATCGCGACGAGTGCGGCTCCAGTCAGCCAGTGCCCACCAAAATCGACCGCGAATAGGTTGGTCTTGACGTTCTCGGCACCTGCCGTCGAGAAGAGAAACGAGAAGCCGTGGTGGAAACCGTGGATCGCAAGGGCAATCGCAACGCCGAACGTGCCGATCGTCTCCACATAAACGCCGAGTCGGGCGATTTTCCCCATCACTTTTGCGCCAATAATATTGAGAAGGGTCTGGATAACGATTAGCACTACGGTTACGTAAAGAATGGTCGAATGTTTGGTGCCGTCGATATGTGTCTTAAATATATTGTTAACAAACGTGGCAAAGTAAACGACCACGCCAGTATCAACACTGGCAACCGTAACGAGGAGCGCGATTCCGTAGATCCAGCCAACCCACCATCCATACCCGGGTCCGACGGAGAATTTGCCGTACTGATAAAGGGCGCCGGCAAGTGGATAGTGGCTACCTAGTTCCCCGAACACGAGTGCGACTAGGAGCATGCCGCCAACGACAAGGGGCATTAGAAGGAGATAACGAGGCCCACCGGTTCCGACGCCCAGCGCGAATAGCGAGTAGACACCCACCATCGGCGAAAGGTAAGAAAAGGCAACGCTGAAGTTATCGAAGAGGCCTAAAACTCGAGAGAGTTCGGGGCGGTAACCTAAACTTTCAACGCGTTGCTCATCCGTTTGCTGGGTCATTCAGAACTCCTTTGTTCTCAGGTGGTAGCCGCTCACGCGGGTATCCGCCAAGGAAACACCTTCACGGGGGCTAGGACAAGGACATATGCCGCTTCCAAGCCGAAAATCATTGGACCAGTTTCCCGATAAACTCGCCTGGCCCGGGGCGGTAGCTCAGTTGGTTAGAGCAGCGGACTCATAATCCGCCGGTCGTCGGTTCGAGCCCGACCCGCCCCACCATCGAATTTTTTCAAGTTTCTCGGGCCTATTCCGCTGAGCGGCGAGTCGCCTCACCTCGAGCGGCGAGTCGCCTCAGTCGAAATCACTCAGCTAGACCAGGTTCGAGAGGAATTCAAGAATCTCGACCTGGCTCGCGGAAAAGAATGATAAATGACCTTCGCCTTTCAACAGTCGCAGTGTGGAATGTGGAATGTGCTTGTTTAGCCATCTACCGTGCCGGCCAGGAACCATCAAATCTTCATCGCCCTGAAAAATCGCGACTGGAAGTTTCACCTGGTCAAGAGTGAAACCCCAATCTTTAGTAAAGGCAATATCGTCGTCAATCCAACCTGAGTAACCCTTTCTTAGTGAAGTGCGGAATGCTTCGGCTAATCCATCGGAATAACTCTCGCGCTCCATAGTGACGATGTCAGATCTTGAGAAGAGGGTACTTATGGAGGTGCGAAGTTCTTCCCCCGTAATAGTTTTAAGATAGTCGGCGTTGACTTCCATCCACTTGCTTAATTCCACTTCGCCCTTGAGAGCATGGCCAAATTCATCCACGTTCTCTTCACCCATATCCGCCAAGAAATCCAAATCGGGTTGGTCGTACATCCCAACTCCAGCGAGTACGACTGCCGATTTACATCGAGGATCTAACGTTGAAGCAAGCGCGTGTGGTCCGCCGCCGGACCAACCAACGGCTACAAAACTGGCGATAGAAAAATGGTCTAGAACTTGGGCAATATCAGTATTTATGTCGACGATCTTTCGTCCGACTTTTCGATCGCTCGTGGAATAGCCGGCCCGCGAGTAGGCGATGGATTTGACTCCCAATTTTTCAAAATGTTCCACCCAGGACTTCCAGATGAACGCACAAGAAGGGGTGCCATGGTGAAAGATTATTGCCGTCTGGCTATCTCCGGCGCCGACTAATAAATCGAGATTTCGACCATCAGCGAGTTTGAAATCGAGCGAGTCCATTTAGATCGGGGCCCAACCGCCAGGAACAAGCGTGTCCGCGTGTTCTGGACCCCACGAGCCTTTGAAGTATGGGTGTACGGCTGGTTCATAATCCAGAACTTTCTGAAGGACTCGCCAGGATTCAAGCACAGAATCAATTCTAGTGAATCGGAAGTGATCACCGTCCAGAGCGGCTGTAAGAAGTCGTTCATACGCCTCGTGACGAAGACCTAGAGCAGAACTAAATTCGACTGTCAGCTCGACGGGGACCGTGGCTAAGTCGAGCCCTGGGGCCTTGGCTTGCAATTCAATATCAACACCATCATGACTTCCCAGACGAAATCGTAGAAGATTTGGGGCCGGGGAACTTGCACCCACTGAGGCAAAGAGCATTCGAGGCGGCTTCTGAAATTCGACCAGCGCCTCGAGCGCGGTGGTTTTGAGATGTTTTCCCGTCCTCAAATAGAAAGGGACACCGGCCCAGCGCCAGTTGTCGATATGGAATCGCGCAGCTACAAAGGTTTCCGTACGCGATTCCGGGGCGACACCTGCTTCATTGAGATAGCCAACGTACTGTCCGCGTACGACATCCTCGGGATTCAATTCTCGCAGCGCTCGTAGAACTTTAATTTTTTCATCCTGCATCGCAGTTGCAGAAGGGTCGCTTGGCGGCTCCATCGCAAGGATTGAAAGAACTTGAAGGAGATGGTTCTGTAACACGTCTCGAGTTGCGCCAACCCCATCATAAAAAGCACCACGGCCCTCGACGCCGAAGGATTCTGCGAGTGTGATTTGAACACTGGCGACGTAATTACGGTTCCAAACAGGTTCAAAAAGCGCATTTGCAAATCTGAAAACAAGAATATCTTCGACCGATTCTTTGCCGAGATAATGATCTATTCGAAAGATCTGTTCCTCTGGCAGTATCTCCTGTAAACAGGCTTGTAATTCAATCGCTGAGGCCAAGTCACGCCCGAACGGCTTTTCAACGACTACGCGTGCATTTTTAGTCAGTCCAACACCAGCGAGGCCTTCAGTCACCCGCGCGAATAATGAAGGAGGAATTGCCAAGTAGAAAACCGGTAACGATTTCCCTTCAAGGGCTTTGGCTAAATCCGAATAGATCGCTGAGTCCTCATAATTTCCAACAATCAGTGAAAGCTCGCTAAGCAACTTGGCAATCACACTCTCGTCGACTTCTTGTACCGAAGCGCGAATTGCGGCCTCGGCATTAGCCAAAAAAAGTGCGTGGTCCCATTTGCTCGAGGCGACGCCAACGACATCTAAGCCGAGTCCCCCATGTAATTCCATTTGGTACAGCGCAGGAAATAGTTTCTTTTTGGCCAGATCCCCAGTGCCGCCAAACATAACTAATACATCTGCCCGCACTATCGTGCCCTCATTTGGCTTCGACATGACCACCGAATTTCTTCCGCATCGCAGATAGAAGTTGATTTGCGTATTTACCATTGCCACGCGATGCAAAGCGTCCCATAAGAGCTGCACTCAAAACATTGGCTGGCACACCTGCTTCGATAGCAGCCTCAACGGTCCATCGGCCCTCACCCGAATCAGCAACGACGCCAGAATATGAACTGAGCGTTGGATCCTCAACGTAAGCCTCGGCTGTCAGATCCAAGAGCCAGGAGGCGACCACCGATCCGCGTCGCCAAACTTCGGTCACCGCTGCCAGGTCAAGATCGTAAGTTGTGGAATCGACGCCATTGATCGGGCTGATGTGTTTGATGCCATTGCGCACACTGTCGAGCAAGTTTAAACCTTCGGCATAGGCCGCCATTGCACCGTATTCAATTCCGTTGTGCACCATTTTTACGAAGTGCCCAGAGCCAACTGGGCCACAGTGCAAGAAACCTTGCTCCGCCGTCGATGGCTCGCCAACATTTCCTGGAGTGCGAGGAGCGGCCGTAATACCGGGTGCAAGCGCAGCAAAAATCGGCGTGAGAGATGTTACGACCCTCACTTCCCCACCGATCATGAGGCTGTAGCCACGTTCGAGACCAAAGACTCCACCACTCGTACCCACATCGATGAAATTTATGTCGTGATTACCCAGCCATGCAGCGTTAGTGACGTCATCTCGATAGTAACTATTTCCACCATCGATGATCGTGTCGCCAGGTTCCAAATTCTCTGCAACATCACGAATCGTTTTTGCGGTCACTTCCGCTGGCACCATGATCCATACAGCTCGTGGCGAACGTACCGTCGATTTGATTTGTGCCAGGTCGCTAATGCCAACAAAGCCCTCTTCTACCATCGTCTGGATTGCATTCGGATTGACATCAAAGACGATGACTTCGATCCCGTTGCGCTTCAATCGTCGGGCGATATTTGCGCCCATTCGACCAAGCCCGACCATCACTAACTGCATTTTGACTGCCTCCACAAAGTCGGGTCGTAATTAGGGTTGGCTACGAGCATCATCATTCCCCATCTGCTGATCAGTGATCAATGAAATTTCGGACATCTGAGAAAGCACCACTATCGGAAGTTTTACATCTTTCGCCAAGGTGCGCATTACGACCGCCGCTTTTGTCTCTCCGAGCGCCAAAACAATGCAGTTCCGGGTTCGAGCAATACGCGCAAGCGAGAGTGAGAGTCGTTCTGAGGGTGGCTTGGGCGAATCCGATATCGCAAAAACATCTTCCACCAGGAACGGGCGATCCGGAAAGACCGAGGCAACATGTCCGTCCTCCCCGACACTCAGAACCACAGCGTCAAAATCGCCCCCGTCGAGCTCTAGGCGTAAATCCTGTGCATACGAAATTGCGGCATTTGCAAGATCCATTCCAGAGGGCGTCGAATATCGATGGATCAAGACCGAACATCCAACCTTGGCGAATGCAGCAATGATGGCCGTGTCGTTTCGCTCTGGATTTTCGTGTTCGACGAAACGCTCATCTGAAAACCAGATGTGTAACACATTGGATCTCATATCTGCCAAACGTTTTGCGATCGCCGTGGCTATCGCTGAACCCGACCGCCCACCAGAAAGCACCAGATGCGCTGCGGCGCCTGGCTCCCAGGCCGAGTAAATCGAATTCAAAATAGAATCGGCCGCATACGAAAG
>JANXYY010000025.1 GCA_025355805.1 Actinomycetes bacterium | reverse complement strand
ACCGCTCCGCACACTTTTCAAAGACGAGGTTCGCCAGATCGGTCTAGAACTGGGGCTGCCCGAGGCAATCGTTTGGCGGCAACCGTTTCCTGGTCCGGGTCTTGCGATCAGGATCATTGGCGCAGTAGATCAAGATCGACTGTCAACTTTACGTGCGGCCGATGTAATTGTTCGAGACGAGTTAAGCGCGGCAGGATTAGATCGAGAGATTTGGCAGTGCCCTGTGGTTCTGCTTGCAGATGTTCGAAGTGTCGGCGTGCAAGGCGATGGGCGCACTTATGGGCACCCAGTCGTACTTCGTCCTGTCTCGAGTGAAGATGCGATGACCGCTGATTGGTCTCGATTGCCATACGAGGTTTTGGCTCGCATTTCTACTCGCATTACCAACGAAATCCGCGAAGTCAATCGAGTGGTGCTCGATATTACGAGCAAGCCACCAGGCACGATCGAGTGGGAGTAGCGCGTTAGGCGGTTGGCACGATCTTGAAGGATTCAGCGACGCGACCGATCGGAAGGCCGCCGAGTTCAGCGTTGAGTGCCCCCCAACTGCGCACCATCTCCTCCATGTTTTCCATGTGCCCGGTTTGACTTAGGTGTCTTTTGAGCGCCTGTATCTTTCGCGGGAAAGTATCGGTGACATCCACCCAGTGATCTGCGGCACTTGACGCGGTAATCCAAACCTCCCGAACCGTCCAAGGGGCTAATCCTTCATCGCTAAGCAGTTCCGGCCAGGCGAAAGCGTTGCGTGCATCGGGATATACCGCTTGAATTGCGGCTTCTCCGGCCGCTAAGTGATCCGGGTGACTGGCTTGGATTCGATTCCAGTTTCGTTCAGGGGATTGGATGAGCATCCGGTCAGGGCGTACCTGTCTTATCACGCGCACAATGTCTCGTCGCAATTCGAAAGTAGGAGACAGCCATCCATCGCGGTAATTCAAGAAGTGGATATCTTCGACGCCTACCTCCGCACCCGCGGCGCGCTGTTCTGCTTGACGAATTGCTGGCATTTCTTCGCGAGCAACTGAGAAATCCTCGCCGCCTTGATCGCCATTTGTGCAGATACAGTACGAAACTTTGATCCCCGCGTCGGTCCAGTGTGCCACGGTGCCACTAGCGCCAAAGTCGACGTCGTCCGGATGTGCGGTCACTACCAGAATTCGCTCGATCTCATTATCTGCGATCGGTGGCATAAAGGCTCTCCTCGGTGGGATTAGTTGCTGAAAATTTTCTTCCGTCGAATGCTACGGATGATCATCCCATGCTGACGACTAGGCTCGCCTCTTATGGGTGAGAAGACCGAAGACTTATTGATTGGGCTCAACACCCAACAGCGACAGGCGGTCATCCACGCAGGGTCTCCATTGCTAATCGTTGCAGGTGCCGGATCTGGCAAAACGCGGGTCTTGGCGCATCGAATTGCGTATTTGCTGGCCGAACGTGAGGTTTCGCCTCACGAAATACTCGCGATTACCTTTACGAATAAAGCAGCTGGTGAAATGCGAGATCGAGTGACCTCACTCGTGGGCTCACGCGCTAGAAACATGTGGGTCTCGACATTCCACTCAGCGTGCGTTCGGATTTTGCGTAAGGAAGCAATGGCGGTGGGATTCGCATCGACGTTTTCGATTTACGACGCCGCAGATAGTCAACGCCTCATGACTCTGGTCTGTCGCCAGCTTGATCTAGATCCAAAACGGTATCCGCCTCGACAATTCTCGGCCTTGGTGAGCAATGCGAAAAACGAATTAATCGATAGCGCCGAATACGCACGTCGCGCGCAGAACCATATTGAGCAAGTGGTCGCAGAGGCCTATACGGGCTACCAGCGTAGGTTGGAAGCAGCGAATGCCATGGATTTCGACGATCTGATATCAACAACTGTCCGTCTCTTGCAGCAGTTCCCCGAAATTCGCGCGCGCTATCGCTCGCGTTTTCGCCACGTTTTAGTCGATGAGTATCAAGATACAAATCATGCCCAATATGTCCTGGTGAAGGAACTCGTCGGATATGAAACCGATGGAACCGGGTTGGCACCTGCCGAGCTTTGCGTAGTGGGTGACGCGGATCAATCGATATACGCTTTCCGCGGCGCCACTATTAGGAATATTTTGCAATTTGAAGAGGATTATTCAAATGCGCGCACAATTTTGCTCGAACAGAATTACAGGTCGACTCAGAACATTCTCGAGGCAGCCAACACTGTAATCGCGAAAAATGAAGGGCGACGACCGAAGAAATTGTGGTCGGATGTCGGCGCGGGTGAACTTATAACTGGGTATGTGGCAGATAACGAGCACGACGAAGCGACTTACGTGACCGGTGAGATCGCTCGCCTTGCTCGAGAAGGCTTGGCCTCCTATGGCGATGTTTCCATCTTCTATCGAACCAACGCCCAGTCTCGAGTCTTCGAAGAAGTATTCATGCGCAGTTCCATGCCCTATAAAGTAGTTGGTGGTGTGCGCTTTTATGAACGTAAAGAAGTACGCGACCTGCTTGCCTATCTCCGTCTGATCAATAACGTCAGCGATGAAGTTTCACTGCGTCGAATTATCAACACGCCAAAGCGCGGAATTGGAGACCGAGCCATCGCTTGTCTTGACGCTCTGGCCAATGCGGAGCGGGTTACCTTATGGAAGGCAATGGGAAACTGCACGCGCGCGCCTGGAATGGCTAATCGATCGATGGCCTCGGTTGACGAATTTGTCTCGTTGATCGCCGCGATGCGGACCCTCGTCGAGGCAGGAACCTCACCTTCAATAATCAGCGAAGCCATTTTGGAACAATCTGGCCTTGCAAAAGAGTTGCGAGAAAGCGGCGACCCGCAAGATGAGACTCGACTTGAAAACTTGCACGAATTGATCGCAGTTGCTCGCGAGTATGAGGAACGGGTTGCTGACGAGGGTGAAGAGGTTTCCCTTAACGCCTTCTTAGAGCAAGTCGCATTAGTGGCTGACTCCGATCAAATTCCAGAGGGTGAAGACCATGGCGGTGTGGTGACTCTCATGACTCTTCATACCGCCAAGGGGCTTGAATTTCCGGTGGTCTTTTTAACTGGTCTAGAAGAGGGGGTCTTTCCTCACTCGCGTTCGATGGGAGATCCAAAAGAGATCGAAGAAGAACGCAGACTCGCCTACGTTGGAGTAACCAGGGCGCGTCAGCGCCTCTATCTCCTTCGCGCCGTGGCACGTTCGGCTTGGGGTTCACCAATATTTAATCCGCCATCACGCTTTATCGCCGAGATTCCGGATGAGTTGATCATCTGGACTAGAAGCGAAAACGAGGGCTCCGCCGGTTTCAATAGTCGGCGGAGTGCATCGCAAACTTATAGCCCGGCGCCCAGTCCCACCGGTTTAAGACTGGCAAATTCTGCTCTGCCGAGCCTCCACCCGGGGGATCGGGTCCTCCATGACACCTTCGGGATGGGAACCGTGCTGGCGGTGGCGGGGGAGCAAGAGCGAGCCGAAGCGACTATTGATTTCGGTACATTTGGGGCAAAACGGCTTCTCCTTCGATATGCACCTGTGGAAAAGATCTCATAACTGACCGCAGGCTGGACGTCAGAGCCGGTGGCTGGCAGGCTCATGCGGGTTGATCAATCCCCCATCTTAGGAAAGTCCCAACAAACGAAACACGGAGTACAGCACTTGGTGAAGGTACGTACACCTGGGCGCAGTGATTATGGCGCCTCGGCACTAATCGTGGCACTGGTCTTTTCCATACTCAACATTCTTCAAATTTCTTCGGCGAGCAACCTACCAATTGCCTACGCCGGCGAAGCGGGCTCAAATCAAGTTGTTGTTAGTGATCCGCCCAAAACCGTTGCTCTTGTACCAAGCCAAACCGTCACACTTCCGGGTGAAAAACTTACGGTGTATCTAGCCGCAAAAGCTACTCAGGCGAAGACCACGGCACGGAAATTGATTGCGACTAAAGTTGCTCGCGAACGAACTCGTAGGGCCAATATTTCGCGCAACTACACCCGTCCAGTCTCCAACTATCGTCTCTCCGCAGGATTTGGCGATCGTTCTCGGCTCTGGTCCACGGGTCACTCGGGTCAAGATTTCGTGGCTCCTTATGGCACGCCAGTAAAGGCGGCTGAAGCCGGGTCCATCGTTTTTGCTGGCTGGGATGGTCCTTACGGTTGGAAGATCGCCATCTCTCACATAAATGGGATACAGACTTGGTACGGGCATCTGTCGCGGATCAACGTCAAAGTTGGGCAGCGGGTTAAGGTCGGCCAGTTCATTGGCCGAATTGGGGCCTCGGGCCACGTGACCGGAGCCCATCTCCACTTTGAAGTTCAGCGCTATGGTAAGGCTATAAATCCAGTGAAGTGGCTTCGAACAATGGGGATTCGGGTGTAGCAATGCGCAGAATTGTGGTGGCCAAGCCAGGCCTCGATGGACACGACCGCGGGGCCAAAGTGGTCGCTCGGGCGCTTCGAGATGCAGGCGTGGAAGTTATCTATACGGGGCTCCATCAGACTCCGGAACAGATCGTTGAAACTGCCATTCAGGAAGACGCCGATGCGATTGGGCTCTCTATTCTCTCGGGTGCGCACCTAACACTTTTCGCAAGGTTGATGGATTTGCTTCGCGAAAAGGGCGCGAGTGACATCTTGGTGTTTGGCGGCGGGATCATCCCAGATGAGGACATCACAACGCTCAAGGCTCTCGGGGTAGCCGAAGTTTTTACCCCAGGAAGTTCGCCAACGGCAATCGTCGATTGGGTCAATGCTCACCTTCCGGTTTAATCTGCTGCTTGTTTGCATGCGCACCATTGATGCAAGGTCAACGTAGGCAAGGCTGCGTGGGCGTTTTGCGAAGTCTCACGAAGTTCTACGAACTCTAAACTCGAGAAAGAGGGCAGGCCCACACGTGGATCTCTTTGAATATCAAGCGCGTGATCTATTCGAAGCGCACGGAGTACCCGTACTGGCTGGCGCGGTCGCGTATACGCCTGAGGAAGCTCGGTCTGCCGCCCTCAAGATCGGTGGCAAGGTGGTGGTGAAAGCTCAAGTCAAGGTGGGCGGTCGAGGAAAGGCGGGTGGAGTCAAGTTAGCCGAAGATTCCAACGACGCTTTCACAAAGGCCGGTGCGATTCTTGGGATGGACATCAAAGGCCATTTAGTACGTCGTGTAATGATCGCTCAGGCGGCTCCGATCGCTGAGGAGTATTACGTTTCGATCCTCTTGGACCGCGGCAATCGCTGTTATTTGGCAATGGCGTCAACCGCGGGCGGAGTTGAAATTGAGCAGGTCGCGGTAGAAACTCCTGATCTTCTCGCCATGGTTCCGATTGACCCACTTGTCGGGATAAATCTTGAGATAGCCAAGTCCATTGTGGCGCAAGCAAAGTTTCCCGCTGAAATTTCAGATGCGGTCGCTCACGTATTTGTGGCGCTATGGGAAGTGTTCACTTCTGAAGATGCGACGTTGGTCGAGGTAAACCCACTGGTGAAGACCGAAGATGGCCAAATCATTGCCCTCGACGGCAAAGTATCTTTGGATGACAACGCCGAGTTCCGCCACCCTGCCCATGCCGAGCTGGTGGATATCGGTGACATTGATCCTCTGGAGCAACTAGCCAAGGAGAAGAATCTCAACTACGTAAAACTAGATGGGCAAGTTGGGATTATCGGGAATGGGGCCGGGCTCGTGATGAGCACCCTCGACGTAGTTGCTTATGCCGGTGAAAAGTTTGGCGGGATTCGTCCGGCAAACTTCTTAGATATTGGTGGTGGCGCATCAGCCCAGGTCATGGCCGACGGTCTTGCGATAATTCTTGGAGACCCGGCGGTTAAGAGTGTGCTTGTCAATGTTTTTGGCGGAATTACCGCTTGTGACGCGGTTGCCGAAGGAATCGTCCAAGCCCTGGATATTTTGGGTGACTCGGCTACTAAGCCTTTGGTCGTGAGACTCGATGGCAATAACGTTGTTGAGGGCCGGCGAATTTTGAGCGAAGCGAGAAATCCGTTGATTGAGCAAGTAGAAACCATGGATGGCGCAGCAGAACGCGCCGCCGAACTAGCGGCGCGATAGGGGCATCAAGTGGCGATTTTTCTCAACAGTCAAAGTCGAGTCCTGGTACAAGGAATAACTGGATCCGAAGGCTCTAAGCACACCCGACGAATGTTGGCCTCCGGAACCAATATTGTCGCGGGTGTGACTCCCGGCAAGGGGGGTCAAGTAGTCGACGTTGATGGGCGAGTTATTCCGGTTTTCAATTCAGTTTCTGAAGCGGTCGAAGCGACCAACGCAGACGTGAGCGTTGTCTTTGTGCCACCGCGTTTCGCAAAGGCTGCCGTGATCCAAGCAGTCGACGCGAGGCTTTCATTGGTAGTCGTCATCACAGAAGGTATCCCGATCCACGACACCGCCGCATTTTTTGCTTACGCCCAAGTCGGTGGCGTTACGCGGCTAATTGGGCCTAACTGTCCCGGTTTGATAACTCCAGATGTTTCTAACGCCGGAATCATTCCTGCCAACATCACCCATTCGGGCCCAATTGGGTTGGTATCTAAATCAGGAACGCTTACCTACCAAATGATCTACGAACTTCGAGATTTAGGATTTTCCACGTGCGTCGGAATTGGTGGTGATCCGATAATCGGAACTACGCATATTGATTGCTTGCGAGCTTTTCAAGATGATCCCAACACGGAAGCGATTGTCATGATTGGTGAAATTGGTGGTGATGCCGAAGAACGCGCTGCAGACTTCATCAAAGAGTATGTGACCAAACCCGTCGTGGGCTATGTTGCTGGCTTCACTGCTCCCGAAGGTAAGACGATGGGCCATGCCGGTGCAATTGTTTCAGGTTCTAAAGGCACCGCCGCCGCCAAACAAGCCGCTCTTGAGGCCGCCGGTGTCCTCGTCGGCAAGACTCCGAGTCAGGCAGCCCGACTGATGCGCGACTTGCTTGCGTGAGGTGAAAACGGCCGCTGCGCGAGGAGGGCATCCGCTCCAGGCTGCCCAGTTGGCACTGGGCGTCGGAGTGTTGCAGGCGCTTCGCGCAAGTTTGATTGGATTTATTCCAATCGCGCTAGCCACGTTAGTCGCCTGGGCAGCGGGTGGAAGTGGCGGTGGTAAGAGCGCCGATGCGATACACGGCGCCAGTTGGATCTGGTTGGCTGCTCATCACGTTGGATTTGATCTGCGCCTGCCCCCGACTGATGTTTCTGGTCGGCTCTGGCTTCTACCCCTAGGGCTTTCGGTGATCCCCTGGTTTGTGTTGCGCGATAGCGGTCGACGGATCACCGCATCACTGAAATTGCAACAACGGCGACCTGCCTTGCTCGGTCTCACTGTTGCCTACTCCTTGGCGGTAGCGGCTGCCGCCAAATTGTCAACTACAAAAGCGGTTGCCCCAGAAATTTGGGCTGCATTTCTCTCTGGTTTTCTTTTCGCGTTGATTTGTGGCGCGATAGGTATTTATGGACTCAAAAATTTAATTTCGCCTCTCGCCGGAAAATTATCCGTCCGAGCCAAATCGCTTATGCGAGGTATCGCGCTGACCTCCGTAATTCTCTACGGCTCAAGCTTCCTCCTGTTGATCATCGCGATAATTACTCACTGGTCTCGGTTTATTTCGCTGTTCACGGTGTTAGATCCAGGTTGGATCGGTCTTTTCCTTCTACTCCTTCTCACGTTTGCGTCGTTGCCGAATGCCGTGGTCATGACCACTTCCCTGGTGGCTGGAGCTGGGTTCGCGATCGGTAACCACACTCTTATTTCTCCTTGGCGCGTGCGCCTGGCTGAGCTGCCGGCTTTTCCGCTACTTGCCCCGTTACCAACTGGGCGTTCGCTTTTTCTGGACCTTTTGCCGGTAGTCACGATTCTCGCGAGCGCCGTGGGTGGATTCATCTCTGTAAAGTCGATCGCTGGCAGATACGCAAAGTTGTACTCCTGTGGCGCGCACGCCGCAGCTAACGCGGGGCTCTTGTTAACGCTTAATATTTTGGCAGGAGGCTCTCTCGTTGGAGGACATCTCAGTTCCGTCGGCGCCTCGTCTGTACGGGTACTGGTTTTTGCATTGCCCATAATGTTCGCGGGTAGTCTGATCGGCGGCTTAGTTGCCTCTGTTAGCCAGTTGGGCTCGAAGAACGAAGATGCGCAATTCGAGCGTTGAGATCCACTCTTAACTGATTTTGACAGAGCGATGTCGAGACATGGGTAATTGCCCCCGCTGTGCACTGGTCGTAGCGCGCAATCTCTGTATGGAGCAGTACCGCGGCTCCGAGGCTCAACATTGCTATCAACGTGCCCAAAAGGCTGACGGCCATAGCCGGCAGAATTCGAACTTTTATTGGCTCTGCTTTTTGGGAGTTTCGGGTTCGTAGCGCCAACGCCACACCCCCTGAGGCAAGGACGAGACTCAAAGTGGATCGCCCAGGTGACGGAATGATGCTGAGGGAAAGATAAAGACTTGCTAGCCCGAGTAGCAGCGCCAATCGAAGCACTGCGGGTGGGCCACTGAAACGACTACGTAAAGGTGAGGTTGGCTCGGTCATGGTGGGGGCAACGTTACCGACTAAAGTCGGAACGTGCGCGCTGCCTCGATCGTCGTATTGGCTTCAGGCGACGGATCACTTGCAGAGGCATTGATTCGCGCTGGACGAGCGGACGGACTTTTTGCAGTGGCTGCCCTGGTGACAGACCGAGGAGGCATCAATGCCCTGCAACGCGCCGCGAATCTGGATACGCCAGTCGTTGTTGTCGATTTTGACTCATATGCCAATCGCGATGATTGGGAGAACGAGTTGGCCGCACGAATTGCAAGCTTCGAGCCATGGCTCGTGGTTTCTGCCGGCTTCATGCGGATTCTGTCTTCTGAATTCCTCACCAAATTCAAGATCATAAATTCTCATCCCTCGCTTCTTCCGCACTTCCCTGGCGCACACGCTGTGGACGATGCCCTCGCCGCTGGAGTGGGTGAAACCGGATGCACAGTTCACTGCGTCGATTCGGGCATTGACACTGGGCGAGTACTGGCGCAACGAAAATTGCAAATATTTCCTGAAGAAAATGTCATCACGCTACACGAACGAATCAAAGAAATTGAACGTGTCCTGCTACCTGAAGTGGTGACCGGATTAGTGTTAGATAATTTCGCAACGTTAGAAGAAAGTGGTCAAGGTGAGTGACGGCCGAATCGTGATTCGACGCGCATTGATTAGCGTTTTCGATAAAAGTGAACTCGAGTCGCTATCGCGGGGGCTGCATGCAGCTGGCGTCGAACTCGTCTCAACGGGATCAACGGCAATGCGGATCGAGTCATTTGGGCTTCCGGTCACGCGGGTCGAGCAAGTCACGGGATTTCTAGAATGTTTTGACGGCCGAGTCAAGACATTGCATCCCCGCATACATGCCGGCATTCTTGCCGACCTCCGTCGCCGTGAACACCGTGATGAACTGCTTGAACTTAAGATTTCCCCCTTTGAATTGGTGGTGGTGAACCTGTATCCATTCGCTTCGACGGTAGCCACTGGTGCGAACTTTGATGAGTGCATCGAACAGATTGATATCGGCGGCCCGACGATGTTGCGCGCTGCTGCCAAAAATCATCCGAGTGTCACCGTCGTGGTTTCACCAAACAGGTACGGGGAAATACTCGACGCAGTGAGACTTGGTGGGCTGACTTTGGAACGTCGACGTGAACTCGCTGCAGAAGCGTTTCGGCATACGGCGGAATATGACATTTCAGTGGCCACTTGGCTGACCGAACAGACTGAAGGATCAGACTCGCCACTTCCAACGTGGCTTGGCAACGCATACTCGCGGAAAGAAATTTTGAGATACGGAGAGAACCCACACCAAATCGGCGCGGTCTATACCTCTGCTCTAGATGACTCGCGTGGCATCGCTAATGCCGAGCAACTGCACGGCAAGGCGATGTCGTACAACAACTACATCGATACTGATGCCGCGTGGCGCGCAGCCTGGGACCACGATGGTGTCTGCGTTGCCATCATCAAGCACACAAACCCATGTGGCATTGCGGAGGGCGCAACTGTTGAGGAGGCTTACCTCAAGGCGCATGCGTGTGATCCGGTCTCGGCTTACGGCGGAATAATTGCGACTAACCGTCGATTCACCGCACAGACAGCACGCGCTTGCGCAGAAGTATTCACTGAGGTGATCATCGCCCCCGACTTCGATGACGAAGCCTTGGAGATTCTCCGAGCCAAGCCTTCATTGCGAATTCTTAGCGCAGACGTCCCGGTGCCCCGCGAGACAGCAATGCGGGAAATTCTCGGTGGTCTGCTTGTGCAGCAAGTTGATGCATACCAAGCTGTAGGCGATTCATTTGAGAATTGGACTCTGGTTTCTGGCGCGCCAGCTTCGCCAGAGGTCTTGGCTGATCTCCAATTTGCTTGGCACTCGTTGCGCGCGGTCAAAAGCAACGCGATCGTGCTTGCTTCGGATCTGGCGACAGTCGGGATCGGCATGGGTCAGGTAAATCGGGTCGATTCATCAAAGCTCGCCGTCACTCGCGCTGGCGATCGAGCGCGAGGTGCCGTTGCCGCCAGCGACGCCTACTTCCCGTTCGCCGACGGACTTGAGATTCTCTTGCAATCAGGCATCAAGGCCGTCGTCCAACCAGGCGGTTCGATTCGGGATAACGAAGTTATTGCTGCCGCGAGCCGTGAGCAAGTGACCATGTATTTCACGGGTGCTCGACATTTCACCCACTGATCTTCAAGTCAGCAAGACGATGCAAACTGGGGAGGAGGAGCCATGACCCACTTTGCATTTACTGGAATCTCGAAAGGCCTTCGAGGGCTGATAGTCACTTTTCTCGGCCTGGCCGCCATTGGGCTGGTTCTGGGTCTGGTTCGGCTCAGTGCTTTAGCCCTTGCGGTCGCGTTTCTGGGAATGGCTGCCGCGCGGGCCCGGGGTGTGCTCCCGGTCACCTATCGAATCCGTCGTGTGCGCACGGATATCGCGGTTGCGCTGATTCTGGCAGTGGCACTTGCCACACTTGCGCTGGCCCTACCCCGGGGAAGGTAACCTTCTCCTATACATCTTGACGTCAAGAGACTTTGGAGAACCACCATGGCAAGGCAAGGGAAGGTCACCGTCGTCGGTGCTGGATTTTATGGTTCGACGACCGCTATGCGACTGGCGGAATACGACATCTTCGAGACGGTCGTTCTTACTGACATTGTCGAAGGTAAACCCGAGGGCTTGGCCCTTGATATGAACCAATCCCGTCCGATCGAGGGATTCGAAACCAAGGTCATCGGCGCTACAACCACAGCCGACGGTGGCGGTTATGAAGCGACCGCAAATTCGGACGTGGTAGTTATCACCGCGGGATTGCCACGTAAGCCAGGCATGAGTCGGATGGACTTAATTGACGTAAACGCAAAAATTGTGCGAAACGTTGCAGAGAATGTGGCTAAGCACAGTCCTCAGGCCGTGGTGATCGTTGTCTCTAACCCGCTAGATGAGATGACCGCCCTCACGCAACTTGCTACTGGTTTTCCTCGCGAACGCGTAATCGGACAGGCCGGCATGTTGGACACAGCGCGCTTCAGCAACTTTGTGGCCGAAAAAGTTGGTGCAGATATTTCTTCCGTTCGTACGCTCACCCTTGGCTCACACGGTGACACGATGGTTCCAATCCCAAGTCGTTGCACTGTCGATGGAAAGCCGCTGACCGAAATTCTTTCCAACGACGAGATCGATGAACTTGTTGTGCGCACACGCAACGGTGGCGCCGAAGTCGTTGCGCTCCTCAAGACCGGATCTGCTTACTACGCACCTTCGGCAGCAGCGGCGCGAATGGCCAAGGCGGTAATCGAAGATTCCGGTGCGATCATGCCGGTCTGTGCCTGGGTCAACGGCGAGTTCGGTATTTCTGGCGTATATCTCGGCGTTGAGGCGGAGTTGGGTCGAGGCGGAATTCGCCGGGTGGTTGAGAGCGCTCTTACAGAGAGCGAACTCGATGCACTCAAGCAGGCAGCCGAAGCGGTTCGCGCCAAACAAGGCGATGTAATAAACCTCTAAAACGATTCAGGAAGCGGGATGGAATGTCCAAGATCAAGGTAACTGGCACCATCGTTGAACTAGATGGCGATGAGATGACCCGAATCATCTGGCATTTCATAAAAGAAAAATTAATCCTTCCTTATCTTGATTTGAATATCGATTATTACGATCTTGGTATTGAACATCGAGATGCGACCGACGATCAAGTGACAATTGACGCCGCGCTGGCGATCAAAAAACATGGGGTGGGTGTTAAATGCGCAACTATCACCCCAGATGAGGCGCGAGTCGAAGAGTTCCACCTCAAGAAGATGTGGAAGTCACCCAACGGAACTGTTCGAAATA
Source organism: Actinomycetes bacterium (assembly GCA_025355805.1). Classification (GTDB taxonomy): domain Bacteria; phylum Actinomycetota; class Actinomycetes; order Nanopelagicales; family Nanopelagicaceae; genus JANXYY01. The sequence continues at coordinate 646 of JANXYY010000025.1, read as the reverse complement.
TTCTCGGCGGGGTTATTTTTCGTGAGCCAATCGTCATAAGCAATGTTCCAAGATTGGTCCCTGGCTGGACCAAGCCGATCGTGATTGGTCGTCACGCTTTTGGTGACCAGTACAAGGCAACTGACGTGAAGATACCGAGTGAAGGTACTTTGACTCTCACCTTCACCCCGACCGATGGCTCGGCACCGATGGAGCTTGAGGTATATAAATTCCCGAGTTCCGGCGTTGCAATGGCGATGTACAACCTAGATGATTCAATCCGTGACTTCGCTCGCGCCTCACTTCGTTATGGCCTTGACCGCAATTACCCGGTCTACCTCTCAACCAAGAACACCATCCTGAAAGCCTATGACGGTCGCTTTAAGGACCTCTTTGCTGAAGTATTTGAAAATGAATTCGCCGACGAATTCGCGACTGCCGGCATCACCTATGAACACCGTTTGATCGATGACATGGTTGCCTCGGCGATGAAGTGGGAAGGTGGGTACGTTTGGGCTTGTAAGAATTATGACGGAGATGTTCAATCCGACACGGTCGCGCAAGGTTTTGGTTCGCTCGGCCTCATGACTAGCGTTTTGATGAGCGCGGACGGCAAAACAGTAGAGGCCGAAGCTGCACACGGCACGGTTACCCGCCACTATCGCCA
>JANXYY010000023.1 GCA_025355805.1 Actinomycetes bacterium | reverse complement strand
CGAAATTTACTTGTATTCGCAGTTCGAAACCGCTGACGCAAGGCGCATGTACGCCTGTTTTGATCAGCCAAACCTCAAGGCCACCTTCACTTTAACGGTGGATGTCCCAGATCATTGGGAAGTCATCTCGAACAATCCAGTGGAGTCAAAAGTTGCGGTGCGCGAGGGAGTTACTCGATGGACATTTACTTCTACGCCCCGCATCTCTACCTACATCACTGCCTTGATCGCGGGTCCTTATCACCATGTCCATGACCTTCACTTGGGTGCCGAAAAGGAGATCCCGCTCGGGCTGTACTGCCGTAAATCGCTCGCGCCGCATCTTGATGCAGAACAGCTCTTCGCCGTGACTAAGCAGGGCTTCGACTTCTTTGAAAAAGAATTTGGTCTTGCCTATCCGTTCGATAAATATGACCAAATTGCCGTTGCCGAATTCAATGCTGGTGCCATGGAAAACGCCGGGGCAGTTACTTTCGCCGAAGACTATTTTGTATTCCGCAGCAAAGTGACCGATCGCAATTACAACTGGCGAGCCAACACAATCCTGCATGAGATGGCTCACATGTGGTTCGGGGATCTGGTCACCATGGCGTGGTGGGATGATCTTTGGCTGAACGAATCTTTCGCGGAATGGGCCTCATACACCGCGCTGGCAAAAGCCACGCGTTTCACGAATTCTTGGACCGTCTTCAACGCGGAAAGAAAGAATTGGGCTTATCGTCAGGATCAACTCTCGTCGACTCACCCGATCGTCTCTGACATGGTGGATCTCGAGACGGTCAAAACTAACTTCGATGGCATCACTTACGCGAAAGGTGCCTCCGCATTACGTCAGCTAGTGGCCTACGTCGGAGAAGCAAATTTCATTGCGGGCTTGCGTGCTTACTTCGCTAAATATGCTTGGGGGAATACCACCCTCAATGATTTGCTGGCAGAATTGGAAGCTGTAAGTGACCGCGATCTCGAGCCGTGGGTTGCGACCTGGCTCAAAACTGCGGGGGTTAATACTCTTCGACCTGATCTTGCAATTAGTGATGGCAAGTACACGACCGTGGCTATCGTGCAAGAGCCACCACGCATACCCGAGGGTTCCACCGAATTGCGCCCGCACCGAATGGCTATTGCTCTCTACGACTTAGTGGCAGGAAAACTGGCGAAGCGTAAGAGTATTGAATTAGATGTCAGCGGAGCGCGGACCGAAGTGCCAGGATTTGTCGGCGAAGATGTGGCTGATCTTGTGCTGATCAATGATGGGGATCTTTCATATGGAAAGATCCGCTTCGACGAAAGATCATTCGCCACACTTCGCAGCAACCTCGAGAGCATCAGCGATCCATTGACGCGCTCACTCTGCTCCGCGGCCGCGTGGGACATGCTGCGCGATGCGGAATCTAGTGCCTCAGATTTCGTGCCCCTTGCCTTGGGCGGCATGCGATTCGAGACCGATATCGCGCTCGTGCAGATGGCGGTTATCCAGACCGAAACCGCTGTCGAGATGTTCGCGGCACCTACCCATCGTGATGCTTTACGCACTAAGCAAACTGAGGGCTTAAAAGCACTTCTTGATGCCAGCGAGCCTGGATCCGATCATCAGTTGGCGTTCGCTCGCTCGTTCGCTGGTGCGGCGGCGAATGCCCCCGATCCGAAACATCTCAAAGACGTTCAAGCGCTGCTTTCGGGAAGTTTGACTGGCCTAAGCGTCGACGACGATTTGAAATGGCACTTTCTGGCGGTTCTGGCCTCTCGCGGCCTTATCGGCGAAACCGAGATCGAATCCGCTCTCGCGCAGGACAACACCGCTAGCGGAGTGAAGTCGGCGACCTTTGCTCGAACATCGCTACCAAATCCTGAGGCAAAAAAGAGTGCCTGGGATGAGGTTCTCGCTGGCAAGGTACCTAACCACATCCAGTTAGCGATGATCTCTGGCATCCAGCGCGCAAATCAGCGAGATCTCATGACGCCGTTCGTTGACCGGTACTTCGAAGCGCTTCTGCCAATCTGGAATGAGCAATCATTCGAAATGGCTTCAAACATTGTGACGGGGCTCTTCCCGATGATGGTCACGACGCAAGAGACGCTCAACAAGACGAAGGCCTGGTTATCGAAGGAAAATATCCCGACCGCACTCCACCGCTTGGTTGCCGAACAGCGTGATGCATTGCAACGGGCACTGAATGCGCAAACCGTCGACGAAAAATCGGCGCTCTAAACCCGATCTGGCCGCTCCAGGACGTCAGTGCCGCCGCCCTTAGGCGCCGTCGCCGCCCACACAATTCCTGAGATCAGTAAGAAGAGTCCAAGTGGGGCTCCGACGAAGATCAGGATCGTTTGGCTGGCTGGCATAGGGAGAGAGTAAGGGTTAGGCAATTGCGCTTGCTACTCCAAATGGTTCTAAATACGGAATCCAGCGAGGGTCAGCTCTACCTGAGCCGAGAATTCTCCACGCCACACCGGCCGGTTCAGCTGGCTTGAATCGAAGTCCCCACCCAAGATCTTTCAACATGCGATCGGCCTTGGTGTGATTGCAACGATGGCAGGCTGAAACCACGTTCTCCCAGTGGTGAGCACCACCGCGACTGCGCGGGATCACGTGATCGATACTCGTAGCAGGAGAATTGCAATAAACGCATCGACCACCATCTCGGGCAAAGATCGCGCGACGAGTCAGGGGCACTGTGTGTCGATACGGAACGCGAACAAAACGCGCGAGGCGAATCACGGTCGGCAACGCCGTCTGCCCGTGGGCGTGGTGGAGCACGCGATCTGATTCCTCGACCACGACGGCACGATGGTTGAGCACAAGGATTAGCGCCCGGCGCTCGGGGACGACGCACAGGGGCTCATAGGTGGCGTTCAACACCAACGCAGGACGCATCTGACCGAGCCTTCCTGCCGACGCGTGGCTCGCGCCGACTTGGGGGCAATCTTCGCTCTCCCGAGCCGAATCAGCCAGTATTGACGCGTGGAAAATTCTTGAAATGCGCTGCACGTTAGGCTGTGGGCATGGCTTTACTGAACGCCGAGGGTTCTGGGGCGGGCGAATTCGCCTACCCAAAAGCCCCCAGGAATCCAATAACAGAGCAGATCCACGGGGTGGAGGTGTCCGATCCCTACCGCTGGCTTGAGAGCACATCAAGCGAGGAAACGAAATTGTGGTCGGCGCAAGAAGAGGCTCTTTGGCTTGCCCAGCTCTCCGAGTTGAATGGTCGCGACGAGTGGGCTGTCCGGGTGCTCGACTTACTCGGAGCCGGGTATGTTTCGGCCCCGGCCTGGCGCGGGGAGCGCTCCTTCTTCATGCGACGCGTCGCCGGCCAGGAGCACGGAATTTTGCTGACCACCTCCCCCGAGTCTGGTGAAAATGTTCTTATCGACCCGATGGTTCTCGATCCGACTGGAACCACCACTTTGGATGCTTGGCAGCCGAGCAAAGAAGGAAACATGCTCGCTTACCAACTGTCAAAAGGCGGTACCGAAGAGAGCGAACTTTACGTCCTCGACGTAAGCAGCGGACAACTCATCGAAGGTCCGATCGATCGGACACGATATTCACCTGTCGCCTGGCTCCCTGGTGGCGAATCCTACTTTTACGTACGCCGCGTGGATCCTGCGCTAGTTCCGACGGAGGAAGCGCAATTCCACCGCCGGATCTATTTACACGAAGTTGGCACAACGACCAATGCAGATGTTGAAATTTTTGGCCTTGGATTAGAAATGACCAATTACTACGACGTCTCAGTCTCACTTGATGGACGATGGCTCCAGGTAAGTGCGAGTGCTGGAACAGAGCCCAGGAACGACCTGTGGATTGCAGATCTTGAGGCCTCGCCCAGAACAGCACCAACGCTGGTCAAAATCCAAGACGCAGAAATTGACGCCCAAACTGGAATGCATTTTGGTCGTGATGGAAGAGTATTTATTTCCACGGACAGAGATGCATCGCGTGGTCGGGTGTGCATTGCCTCGCCAGCTGAATTGCTGGCTCAGGGAACACTGGCAACTTGGCAAGATTTTATCGTCGAAGATGCAGAAGCTGTCATGGAAGGTTGGACCATTCTCGACGGCGACGATCTCGAAGCACCTTTACTACTCGTTGCTTGGACTAGGCATGCGATTAGTGAGATATCAATCCATGATCTCACGACCGGAGAAAAGCGCGATGAGATCACACTCCCTGGGCTTGGTTCTCTGGCCGGATTGACCGAGCGGCCAGAGGGTGGCCACCAAGCGTGGTTCGGCTACACCGATCACGTTACGCCACCTACGGTCTATCACTTCGATGCTCGATCTGGAGCGGTAACGAAGTGGGCTGATCCCCCCGGATCTATAGAAGTACCAGCGGTTTTTTCGCGACAGGTTACTTACCCATCACGCGACGGAACCGATGTTCGGATGTCAATCCTTTCGTTGACAGAATCACCAGACCATCCGCGTCCCACAATTCTCTACGGCTACGGGGGGTTCGGAGTTGGACTCAATCCTGGGTATTCAGCAGCTGCCCTAGCGTGGGTCGAAGCGGGCGGTGTTTGGGTCGTAGCAAATCTCCGTGGTGGTGACGAAGAGGG
>JANXYY010000171.1 GCA_025355805.1 Actinomycetes bacterium | reverse complement strand
TTGGGTTCTTCGCCCTTGCGATGTCCTATCTCGAGGCAGCAGTCGTCGTATATCTGCAACGTGCACTGTCGATCAATCCGTTGGCGCTCTTCCCGCTGCGGGACCCGTCAACACTCGGCGGTTTCGGAACGATCGAAGTTGGCCGCGAAGTGGCGACCCTGATCATGCTTGTAAGCGTGGGTTGGTTGGCTGGCCGCAATGCGATGGAGAGGATGGCCTGGGTGGCGGTGGCTTTCGGGATCTGGGATCTCGGCTATTACGCCTGGCTATGGATTTTCATCGGTTGGCCAACAAAGTTGAGCACCTTCGACCTACTGTTCCTAATCCCGGGTCCCTGGGTCGCTCCGGTGTGGGCGCCGATAGTCATTAGCCTCGCCCTAATCGGCTTCGGTCTGATCGTGGCCCGACGATTGCGACGCGGGGAAGAGTTGCGCGTCAAACTCTGGCACGTGGTAGCCGCTGTCGGAGGCGGACTCGTAGTCATCTTTAGTTTCACACTCGACGCACGACGGATCCTCGCGGGAGGAACGCCCTCTACCTTCGCGTGGCCAGTTTTCGTGGCCGGACTGGCGCTCGCAATTATTGGTGTCGCCCCGATCTGTTGGTCCGAAAGAAATTGATTTCACGTTCTCCGGGTAGATTTACCCGAAGAGCGATTGCAATTGAGGGGATGCTCATGAAGTGGATAACGAGAGAACGTCCGAAGACTGATCGAATCGCTTGTCCCTGGCTAATAAAACGATTCATTGACTTTGAGGCCGAAATTATTTTTGTTCCGGCCGATCAAGTGCTGCTTGAGGCAGAACGTCGGAAGGCGACCTCATTTGATGCTCCCGGTGCTACCTATACCCATCGGGGCAACAAATGCACTTTCGAAGTATTGATTGACGAGTACACATTGGGCGGAGATCCGGCGCTTACTCGATTAGCCAAGATAGTTCACGCAGCCGATATCTCCGATGATCTCAACACTGACCCATTGGGGCCTGGCTTGCTCGCAATTGGAATCGGCGGTCTGTACGTAGAATCCGATGACCAGCGCCTGCTGGAAAAAGGCGAATTTGTTTATGACGCGTTATACGCCTGGTGTCAACATTAGCTTTTTTCTTCGTGCCCAACTGAGTAGTGCTAAATCGTAGAATCCTTTTACTACACCCGCAATAACCAGGGGCGCACCAAGGGTTATTTGCTGGAGTACGACCGCAACCATCGGCCCAAATGGCCGAACCAAATATCGAGCTGAATTGGTAACAGCTGCCGCTGGCGTCCTCTCTTCGGGAGTGACGACGGTCATTACCAACGCCTGGCGAGTTGGTACATCCATCTGCGAGAGAAGACTTCGGGCGAATAGCAGTAACGAAGCAATAAGTAGGTTTGGAGCGAATGCTGTTGCAATCAAAAGGAGATTACTAGGTAAATGTGTCCCGACCATGGTCCAGATCAGTCCGAACCGTTTTGCCAACCTAGGTGCGGCTAACATGCTAATTGCCTGCAACAAGGAAATTGCAAAGAAAAGTAAACCTAAACTTTTTGCCGACGCGCCATACCGGGTGGTGAAGTAGTAGGCCAGAAATGTTGTTGTGATCAAGCCACCACCTGCGGCATCGAGGGCAAACAGAGCCGCCAGTTGAAACACATTTCGGCGCGAGGTCCCTAATTTTCCTGAAGGTGAATTCGAAACTTGCAAAGAAATAGGGTGGCTCGGTTCTACACCGGTACTTAGGGAAGTAGCCAGTAATGCTCCGCCAATTCCCAGTGGGAGCAGAATAATAAACGCGAATGACGAGACGTGAGATGTTCCAACAATAAATGAAATGAATCCTTGAAGCAGCGCACCCAGGGCTCCGGCAATTGCGCCGACCGCGTTGTAGATGGCGAAGATTTTGGTCTTCGAATGATGGCTATCCTTTTCCGTGAGCATCGCCTGCTCGAGAGTTGTGCCAGGGCCATTGTCGATTACATCGGTCGAAAGAGTGCCAGTGATCGCCACCAGAGCGATGATCCCAATCGGAGGATCTAATGCCACAATGCTTCCGGCCAACCCGATCGCAAGATAAAGAAAGACATAAGAACGACGCCGACCCCATCGGTCGCTAAAACGGCCCACCAACAAAGAAGAAAGTGCCGATCCGCCGATCACAAGCGCAAGGAGTAAACCCACTTGGAAGGGTGATACATCCCTATTAGCGAGCATGCGCCCCAAGAACACTGCGGTGAATCCATA
>JANXYY010000160.1 GCA_025355805.1 Actinomycetes bacterium | reverse complement strand
GTCATCGTCACCACGAGCGATGGATCCAAATATTCGAACGTTATGTACCCCCGCTTTTCTAGCTCGTTCCAAGATTTCTTGCCGCAAGAACTTCAACTTTCGAGCCCGATGGCCTGAGAGGTTGGTAGTCGGTGCCTTCACGATTTCCAGAACAAGATTCGCTCCGGCAGCGCGAACTAATCGTTTCAACGTCGAAAAGGATGGGGAGACTCGGCCTGATTCATAGCGGGCCACAGCGGCCTGCGAAGTGCCGGCGCGTGAGGCCAACTGGGCCTGGGTCAAGCCGGCCTTTTCCCGAGTGACAACGAGTAGATCCGGCACGTCCACAGCGCAAGAATATGCTGGTACCGGCATATTCATAACCTCACTGCGCTGCCGTTTGGTGGTCGAATCCGTTCTTGGACCCGGCCAGCGAGATCGAGAACTTAGGGTTTCTTGCAGAAGGCAACCGCGCGCTGCAGAAGTTCTTGGTGAAATACGTACCTTTCGGCTCGTGTACCGCAACTCCTATCGTGCGAAGTCCAACGTCTAGTTGATGAGGGATCAATCTCGCCGGGGTAAAGCGGATCCTTGAATTGGAAGATATCAACCGGGTTCTCAGCGAGGAACTAACCAATTTGCGGAGTCAATTAGCCGGAGCGCCAGTAAAATTTCCTACCAGCGGGTAGGCATTCCGAATTAAAGGTGAATCTGACTAAAACTCTTGAAATGGCGTATTGAAATCTCGCCTGCGCTGGCACACTCTCCCTAGAACTTCCTAGAGAATCGCGAAGCAATAATCGCGTCACCTAAACGAGGAGAGAGATGAGCAGCTCAAGTACACATCTGGAACGAAACGCCATCGGTCTGCGTGAAGTAGTTTTCCAATCTATTTGTTCGATGGCACCTGGCGCGGCTATCGCTGCTTCAATTCCCTTCGGTGCACCACTTGCTGGTGGCGCCTTACCGCTCGCAGTCGTTTTCGCCTTCGTTGGCATTCTATTCACTGCTTCAAGTATCGGTCAGTTGGCTAAACACATCCCGGCAGCTGGATCCGTAGCGACTTACAGCGCAATTGGATTACGTCCGTGGGTCGGCTTCTTAGTTGGCTGGGGATACGCAGCAGTTGAGGTCCTCATTGTTCCGCTAGTCATGTTGCAACTTGGGTACACAGTCGCGGGGGAATGGAACTCCCAGAACACCTCGTTCCCCGTCAACTCCTGGTGGATATTCATGACCATAGGGACACTCCTCGTATCTGCCCTTGTTTATCGGGGCGTTCGTACCTCAGCGAAGGTTGGGACTTGGCTAGGCTTTATTGAGATTTCTGTTTTCGTAATCCTCGGCGGAATCTTGATCGTTAAAGCTGGGCACGCCAATACACTTTCTGTCTTCACCACTGCGCACGCGAATGCTAAGGGCTTCAGTGGGTGGAGTGGAGTCATTGCGGGTTCAGTATTTACGCTCTTGGCATTCTCTGGCTTCGAGGCCGCTGCACCCTTGGCGGAGGAGGCACAAAATCCACGCAAAAATGTTCCAAAGGCGATAATGATTGCCACCGTGGCCATCGGAATCGTATATGTATTCACGACTTATGCCGCCACTGTTACTTTCGGTCCCGACAAGTTTAAAGATTTTGCAAGTTACAGCAACGGTGTGCCGTGGGATGGATTGGCAAGAGGGGTATCCAGCCTTTTTTGGCTATTAGTTTTAATCGCGATTATAAATTCAACAATCGCCAATGCAAATGCGGGAGCAAATGTATTCACACGAATGGCCTTTGCCTTTGGCCGTGCTGGAGTGTTCCCACGTTCGCTGGCCGCACTTGATCCCAAACACAAGACTCCAAAGAATGCTCTTGTCTTGCAATTGGTTATTGGACTCATCCTTGGCCTTGGTCTCGGATTCAAGTACACACCGCAAGTCGCTTTTGGAATCATCGCAACTGGTTTAGTGGTGGTAGTGGTCGTTGTCTATATCGTGGCCAATCTGGCGTGCATTGGATATTTCACCAAGCATCGACGTGACGAACGCCATCCAGTGATCCATATCCTTGTTCCAATTGTTGGTGTTCTCTTCTTAATCCCAGGGTTCCTAAACTCTGCAGGTATCACGGGAATTCCAGGGTTGGGCTTCATCGTTTCGCTGGCCGCCCCACTCTCGTACGCCGCATATTTCATGGCGGCTTGGATGCTGGTTGGGGTTGTCGTGCTTTTCGTCTTACGTTCGAGGAATCCAAAGGCTATCGATGCGGTAGCTGAGATCCACATTTAAAAAAAATTCGACAAGGAATCCCGCCTAATCGCTGACTGGGCGGGATTCCTTTGTTACTTCCGATTACTGGAACCGAGCCCCTTTTTCATTCTCGTCAGCGCAAGATCAAGGACCTCGGGCCTTTTGCAGAATGCAAACCGAGCGTAGGAGGCTCCTCGCGAGGGGTCATCATAGAAAACGTGCGAGGGGATCGCGACCACTCCGGCGCGCTTTGGAAGTTCCTGACAGAAATCATCGGCCGATGAGTAGCCAAGTGATTTCACGTCGATGGTGGCAAAATAAGTGCCTTTGGGCTGATGCACCTCAATTCCGATCGCTCTCAGACCATCGCAGAATTGATCCCGGGATTTCTTAAGGGTTGAGTGCAATTCGTTGAGCCACGGATCGCCGTCATTTAATGCTGCTGCGATTGCATACTGGAATGGGCCT
>JANXYY010000141.1 GCA_025355805.1 Actinomycetes bacterium | reverse complement strand
TCTGCTCCTAGTTCTTCTACGAGCGCAACCTGAACCTCGAGGCCATTCGTTGTTGGGCGCCAAGACTCTGGGCGAACTCCAATCAGGATTTCCCCCTGGCCAGGCGTCGTCAACTCTACGTTCCCAATTTTTGCCTTACCTTCGCGGGCGGTCGTGCGCATTAACGTCATGGCAGGGGAACCGATGAAACCAGCCACAAACGCGTTGGCGGGCGCCTCATACAGTGCGCGGGGCGTGTCGACTTGTTGGAGCACACCGTCCTTCAAAACTGCGACTCGATCACCCATCGTCATCGCCTCAACTTGGTCGTGGGTGACGTAGACAGTGGTGATGCTGAGTCGACGCTGTAGCGCCGCTATCTGGGTTCGCGTTGAAACTCGTAATTTTGCATCGAGATTGGACAGTGGCTCATCCATCAAGAAAACCTGTGGCTCGCGGACGATCGCCCGACCCATAGCAACCCGTTGACGCTGGCCACCAGAGAGAGCTTTAGGCTTACGCGCCAAATACGGCTCGAGATCAAGAAGTTTGGCAGTTTCGAGAACTCGACGGTCGCGCTCAGACTTGCTGATTCCCGCCAGTTTTAAAGCGAAGCCCATATTTTCGGCAACTGTCATGTGCGGGTAAAGCGCATAGGATTGGAAGACCATTGCGATATCCCGATCCTTCGGCGCGACATTAGTGACGTCGCGATCCCCGATTCGAATCGAACCGCTATCTACTTCCTCAAGGCCGGCAAGCATCCGTAAGGACGTCGATTTTCCGCAGCCTGATGGTCCGACTAAGACGAGGAATTCGCCGTCGCCGATCTGAAGATCCAATTCTTGAACTGCGGGTTTGCTGGTACCTGAGTAGATACGCGTTGCCTTCTCAAAAGCTACAGTCGCCATCGCTAACTCCTTCTTCCGGCAGGAACGTGCCGGACGATCCGTTGAATGAAGGTGGTGACGGACCAGGGCCCGCCAGATTTCAGGGAGAGTCTAGCGGTAACCTCGGCACATGACATTTGGCGATCTTTGGGGCAGTTTTGCGTTGGTGCTCCTTTTTATTCTGATCGCGGGACTTTTTGTAGCCGCTGAAATTTCGTTGTTATCGCTGCGCGAAAGCCAGCTGAGAGCACTCGCAGGCCGCGGAAGTAGGGGAGCTCGGGTGGCTCGCTTGGTGGCCAACCCAAATCGGTTCCTGGCGGCGGCCCAGGTGGGAGTCACCGTTTCCGGCTTCCTCTCTGCGGCACTTGGCGCCGAAAGGTTCTCAGTTCACCTGCGACCGGTTTTCCAGCGTTGGGGGTTGCCAAATGGCATCGGCAATGCGCTTGCATTGCTCTCCTCAACCTTGGTCGTCGCTTACTTTTCACTTGTCCTTGGGGAATTAGTTCCCAAGCGTTTAGCATTGCATCGGACCGAACAAATTGCGCTAGCGGTTGCGCCGTCCATTGATCGAGTTGCCAATATTTTTCGTCCCTTCATCTGGCTTTTATCGAAATCGACAGACCTAGTCGTACAGTTATTTGGTCTTGATCCTGGGGCAAAGCGTGATGAAATTTCCGGCGAAGAATTGATTGGTTTGGTCAGTGGCCACTCAGCATTAACGGCTGAAGAACGCGGGATAGTCGAAGAGGTCTTCAGCGCCAGCGATCGACAGGTACACGAGATCATGGTGCCACGCACGGAAGTCGATTTCCTTGATTACAGTATGAGCATCGAGAAAGCAATCGCGACTGCGATCGAGAAAAAACATTCGCGCTATCCGGTTATGCGCGGTTCGGCCGATGACATTGCCGGCTTCGTCCACGTCAGAGATTTATTAGATCCCAACTTGAGGGGAGTGCGACTCGGGGATCTTGTACGAGAAGTACTCATTTTGCCGGGTACTAAACGACTCTTGCCAGCTCTCAGTGAAATGCGTGCGGCTCACGCGCATTTAGCGATCATTTTGGACGAGTATGGCGGGACCGACGGCATCGTCACGTTGGAAGATATTGTCGAACAGTTGATCGGCGATATCCGGGATGAATATGACACCGATTCGAGCGATGACACGACAGTCAGTATTACCGGTGATTATCAAGTGGATGGCCTTACCTCTTTGGAAGATCTCGTCGAAGAGACCGGGATCGAAATTCCCGATGGCCCTTATGAGACGGTTGCTGGCTTCGTACTTGATCGTCTCGGTCGGATGCCAATCGTTGGTGATGAAATAGCCGAGGGCAAAGTAACCCTCTCGGTTCTGGCTCTGGATGGCCGTCGCATTTCACGGGTGCAAATAAGGCCAGCGCCGAGTGTGCCAGAACTGGCAGAATAAGTCGGTGCCCGCCTTACGAGCTCTCTCTGGAATCCAGCCTACGCACGACTCATTTCATCTGGGGAATTATCTCGGTGCGTTGAAGCAATGGGTGGAACTGCAAAAGACACATGATTCGTTTTTCTGTGTTGTAGACCTACACGCGATTACCGGCAAGTACGATCCGGAAACCCTTCACCGTCGGACTCTGGTTTCGATCGCTCAAATTCTTGCGGCCGGAATTGATCCAGAAAAAGCCACCCTCTTCATTCAATCGCAGGTGCCGGAGCATGCCCAACTCGCCTGGGTGCTTGGTTGTTTAACTGGATTTGGCGAAGCCAGTCGGATGACTCAATTTAAAGACAAAAGCCAGAAGGGCGGTTTAGACCGAGCTACGGTTGGCCTCTTTACTTATCCAATCCTTCAAGCCGCCGACATTCTTCTTTATCAATCAGATGAAGTGCCGGTTGGCGAAGACCAACGCCAACATATCGAACTCACTCGCGATCTGGCCCAGCGTTTCAATTCAAGATTTGGTGATACCTTAAAAGTTCCTAAGCCCTATATCGTTAAAGCGACTGCAAAAATATCGGACTTACAGGATCCCACCGCTAAAATGAGTAAATCTGCTTCATCGTCGGCCGGAATCATTCAGATGCTTGACGATCCGAAATCAAGTGCGAAAAAAATCAAAAGCGCAGTCACCGATACCGAGCGCGAGATCATTTTTGATGAGTTAAAAAAACCGGGAATTAGTAATTTACTTGCGATTTATTCAGCTCTATCAAATCGAAGCATCGAAGCCCTTGAGAACGAATATGTTGGTAAGGGCTACGGCGATCTCAAGTCCGATCTCGCCCTGGTAGTTATGGATTTCGTCACGCCCTTCAGGGATACGACAAACGAGTATCTTGACGATCAGGCGGAGCTGGAACGAATTCTCAGAAAGGGCGCGGCAAAGGCACGCTCAGTTGCTGAGGTCACTCTTCGGTCCGTATATGAAGCAGTTGGCTTTGTGATGGCTACTTAAGAGGGTTTACGAGTATGCCAACTGGTCTAACATTGCCATCGGCTCTAAATCCCCAATTGAGTAACTGAGTGGCCAGCAAATCGCGACCATGAATCAGGTGGAGCATTGTGATAATGATCGTATGGCCGTCGCGAGTTGCCGCCCCGATATAAGTGTTTTTCGCTTGGGTCGTGTAGCCGGTCTTGACTCCAATGGTGCCAGAGTAATTCGTGAGTAATTTATTTAAGTTATCAATTTTTAGTGGCTTATTCTTTTTACCACTATTCGGAAATACGTATTCAGGTGTTGCCACGTAAGTGCGAAAATCACTCCGCTTCATCGCGGCTCTAGCGATGAGCGCTAAGTCGTAGGCGCTCGAAACTTGTCCCGGCGTGTCTAGTCCATGTGGCGTTTTGGCAACCGTGTCCATAGCTCTAAGTTGGCGTGCCTTCTGGTTCATGAGTGCGACCGTGCGCCGAACGCCGCCTGCGGCATCGGCTAACGCGATCGCTGCGTCATTTCCCGAGAGGAGAAGTGTTGCATTCCAAAGTGCTTTGATTGAATATCGACGCCCGGAAATAATTCCGACCTTATTGCCGATCACATTTTGATCCGTCGGTCGGGCTCGGTAGAAAGAATTAGGATTCAACTTCGGCAACAGAGTCAACGCCATTAGCGTCTTCAGAGTTGAGGCTGGCGGTAATTTTAGGTGGGCATTTTTCGAGGCCAACACCTCACCCGTGGTCAGGTCTGCGACCAAATATGAGGTGGCATCCGTCTCTGGCAGGGGTGCAATTCCCTCAGCAAGGTTTACGACAACCCCACTTTGGCTGAGCTGGACTCCACCAATCAAACTTCTTGTCGCGCCATGTTCTGAACCCGCAAAGGCCGGCGCAATCAGGCTGGCGCAGGTGGCAAAAGTGACCAGGAGCGTAGCGAAACGCGAGGAGGAGCGGTTTTTCATCTTGAGGTCAGCGTAGGGGCGCTACTTGGCTGTTGAAAGCCGCCACTCCGAGGCGGCCCGAAGCACCCGCCGTGCGGATAAGTAGTCTCGCGCAGTAACCTGGCGTGCCATGAGCGATGAGTCCATTCACACGGAATCTGGTCTGATCTTTAAGACCTCTTACTCTGACGCCGATCTCGCAGGTTGGATTCCAGCCGAACGACTCGGCTTACCGGGGGGGTATCCCTATACCCGTGGAATCCACTCGAGCATGTATGTAGGGCGTCCTTGGACGATGCGCCAGTATGCGGGATTTGGCAGCGCGAGAGAATCAAATGCGCGATATCACCAACTGGTTGCCGCCGGTACCGGGGGACTTTCGGTGGCATTTGATCTGCCCACCCAAATGGGCATGGACTCGGATGCAGAATTGGCAGCGGGAGAAGTTGGGAAAGTCGGCGTTGCCATTGACTCGATCGAGGACATGCGTCAACTCTTTGATGGAATTCCTTTAGATAAAGTCTCGACCAGCATGACGATCAACGCACCGGCAGCGATTCTACTTCTGATGTATCAAATTATTGCCGAAGAGCGCGGGATCGATGCCAAGCAACTTACCGGGACGATCCAAAACGACGTGCTTAAGGAATACATCGCGAGAGGGACATACATATTTCCGCCTCGACAATCGTTGCGGCTCATCACCGATATTTTTTCCTATTGTCAGGAGAATTTGCCGAAGTGGAACACCATTTCTATTTCTGGCTACCACATGGCTGAGGCGGGTGCCACTCCTGCCCAGGAGGTGGCGTTCACTCTCGCTAACGGAATTGAATACGTGCGGGCGGCTTTAGTCGCGGGGCTCGATATCGATGAATTTGCCCCAAGACTTGCCTTTTTTTTCGTATCAAGGACGACTATTTTGGAAGAAGTTGCGAAATTTCGCGTCGCTCGACGAATCTGGGCCGGCATCATGCGTGACGATTTTGGAGCAAAGAATGAGAAATCATTGATGCTCCGCTTTCACACGCAAACCGCCGGCGTTCAACTCACCGCACAACAACCCGAATTGAATTTGGTGCGGGTGGCAGTTCAAGCGCTTGCGGCAATTTTTGGTGGAACTCAGTCGCTCCACACCAATTCTTATGATGAAGCAATTGCACTGCCAACGGCAAAGGCCGCACGCCTAGCGCTTCGTACCCAGCAAGTCCTCGCCTACGAAACGGATGTGACCAAAACTGTTGATCCACTCGCCGGTTCTTATGCGATTGAATCGTTGACTGATGACCTCGAAATCGAGATTCGACGATTGCTTGAAGCGATTGAAGAAATGGGTGGTGCGGCTGCGGCGATTGAGTCGGGGTTCCAGAAATCTGAAATCGAACATAGCGCGTACGACTTTGCACTTGAGATTGATCGTGGAGAGCGGATCGTTGTTGGAGTGAATCGTTTCCAGATTGACGGAGACGAACACTATGAATCCCTGCGTCTTGATCCAACAATTGGACAGGTGCAACGGGAGTCACTGGCGCGTTTACGCGCATCCCGCGATGCAGGATTGCATGAGGAGGCGATGCATCAGTTTGCAATTGCGGTTGAAGGTGAAGTAAACCTGCTTCCTTTCATCAAGCGCGCGCTCCTAGCCAAAGCCACGATTGGCGAAATCTGCGATGTCATGAGATCAGCATGGGGCGTTTATAGACCCAGCGATATCTTCTGATGCCGCCCGGTCAGAGCGGATGCTTCGAATCGCGACGATTGACTCGAGTAGCTGTTCGTGATCTTCACTATGGTGTGGCGACGCGACTAACGGCGCTGGAACGCCTCAGGTGAGACTCAGAAAGAGAACGTTTCATGCGTCTGACCGTCGTCTATGCCTAACTCCCATAAAGAGTTTGTTAATTCATGGTGAGATTGCTCTTGGCACCTAGGTAGGAATGTCTATACACCCTAGGCTGTGATCCATCCGCTTTCCGAGGGGGCCAAATGAAAAATCGTGTCATCGCTGGTCTAGCCGTAATCTCGCTGGCGGTTCTGGGCCTCACGTCCACGCAGGCCTCCGCTCAGGTTAAGTCCCTCGATGAAACTTCTTGCGGAACCGCAAGCGTGTTCTGCGTGGGCCTCGTCACAGATGTGGGTCGCGTTGATGACAAGTCGTTCAATCAGTCCGCCTGGGAAGGAACCAGAGCGGCAGTGAATGCTTTAGGTGGATTCTCCAAGTACATCGAGACGGTTGATCCAAAGGATTACTCGAGCAACATCGACCTGTTAGCTGCCAAGCGGTACAACGTCATCGTTACCGTCGGGTTCTTGATGGCCGATGCAACCGCAGTTGCCGCGAAGAGGTACCCGTCAATCAAATTCATTGGAGTGGATCAATTCAACGGTGGTAGTGATCCCAACTACACGGGTTTGATCTTTCCTGAGGATAAAGCCGGGTTTATGGTGGGTTACCTAGCTGGTTATCTGACTAAGGCAAATAAGGTTGGCGCAATTCTTGGCACTGACACAGTTCCGCCGGTCAAGCGTTATGGCGAGGGTTACAAGAACGGAATCGC
>JANXYY010000137.1 GCA_025355805.1 Actinomycetes bacterium | reverse complement strand
GGGGTTCGCCTAATCAGAGATCAAGCCCAATTGCTTGCCGCGATTGCGATTGCCTCAGGGCTTGGTTCGACTAGTGCCTATTCTTGGTTGAAGGTCCCGGCCTGGTCTCAGATGGAGGAAATCGCTGCGGTTACCACCCTTCCGCTACTGATTCTGGGTGGGAGCGTCGGGTCTGACCTAGCGGCAACCCTTAAAACGTGGCAGGTCGCACTCGCGCAACCGACGGTGCGCGGATTGGTCGTCGGACGGGCACTTCTCTATCCAACTTCTGGTGATGTTCATTCAGCCGTGAGCAAGGCCGCAAAGTTGGTACGCCCTTGAACAACACCCACGAATGGCTATTCCCCAAGGGATCCCTCACTCGCGAAGGCCACGACGTTTCGCTCTCGCCAGCCGAGGCAAACTGGCGTTATGCCGGACTGAAAGTCATCTCGCTAGCAGCTCGAACTACTTTCGAATTTCATGCAGACGGCATCGAGGCGGCGATCATTCCAATGGCGGCTATCGATGTCGACGTGGACGTGGCAGGATTCAAATATCAACTTGGCGGGCGCGAAGGAGTTTTCGCGGGTCCAACCGATTGGGTTTATGCCCCGCTAAACTCCGAGGTAACGCTAAGGGCTACCTCGTCGAGTGAAATCGCAATCGCCACCTGCGTGGCCACGGAACAAAAAGCCCCCGCATACCTAGAGCGCGACTCTTTCGATTTGGAGATTCGTGGCGCTGGTGCTTCCACTCGTGAGGTGCGGCCATTTATGCATCCCGATGTTTTTGGCGAGGCGGATCGCCTGATGGCAGTCGAATTAATAACGCCAGACGGCAACTGGTCAAGCTACCCCCCACACCGTCATGACGGAATCGGTTCGTGCTCAATCAACAACGAAGAGATTTATTATTTTAAGATTGGCAAGGGTAATTCGGTACATGGCGATAGCGAGGGCTGGGGTCTTCATCGCACCTACACTTCACCAGACGATCCCCAAACCGCCATTGATGCAACGGTGACCGTTCGGGATGGCGATGTATTTATCATCCCTCGTGGTTACCACGGTCCATGCGCAGCCGCACCTGGCTACCCGATGTACTACTTGAATGTTCTCGCCGGATCCAAGCCTCGATCAATGGCTTTCTGCGATGATCCGAACCACAGTTGGATCCGCCAAAGTTGGGCAGATCAAGAAACGGATCCACGCATTCCTTGGAGACGAATATGAGTCAGCGCATTCGCATTACAGTTGGTGAAGCGGTGGTTCGATTTCTCGCTGCCCAGGTGATCGAAGTCGACGGGAAGATTGAGCCATACTTTGCGGGCGTCTTTGCCATCTTTGGCCATGGAAATGCCCTTGGAATCGGCGACGCACTTGCCTCCATGAGTGATGTTCTGCGCACCTACCGTGGGCAGAATGAAGAAGGTATGGCGCTAGCCGCTGTTGCCTTAGCAAAGGCTTCCCGACGAACCGCATGCGGCATAGTTACAACGTCAATTGGTCCTGGCGCATTGAATGTGGTCACCGCCGCTGGCGTTGCCATGGCAAACCGCTTGCCATTACTAATTCTCTCGGGTGAAACTTTTAATTCGCGGACGCCAGATCCCGTGCTACAACAAGTCGAACATTTCGATTCGCCAACGACGACCGTAAACGATGCGTTCAAAGCAGTCACACGCTATTGGGATCGAATTACGTCGCCCACTCAAATACTTTCTTCTCTCCCCAATGCAATGTCCATACTTCTAAGTCCTGCTGATTGTGGGGCTGTCTTCATCGGAATTCCGCAAGACATTCAAGCCACTGCATTCGATTGCCCCAGCGAGTTCTTCGCACAGGTTGTTCATCAGATACCGCGCCCTCGTGCGGCGACGTACGAAATCGAATCTGCGGTATCGCTAATCGCGCAATCGAAACGGCCCGTGATAATTGCCGGTGGCGGTGTTCATTACTCTCGAGCCGAGGGAAACCTCTCAGATTTTGCAGCGAAGCACGGCATCCCAGTTGTCGAGACAGTCGCCGGCAAGTCATCACTCCTGGGCGACCAGCCCGAACTCATCGGTCCGGTCGGAATTACCGGAGCCGATCCAGTAAATGAACTAGTGACCCAAGCAGATCTCGTCATCGCAATTGGCACTCGATTGCAAGACTTCACGACGGGCTCTTGGACAATCATTTCTGATCAAACCAAAATTATTGGAATAAATGCCGCGCGCTTCGATTCGATAAAACATGGTGGCCTCGCCGTTGTGGGCGACGCCCGCGAATCGCTGAGCGAAATCAGTAAGGGACTCGGCGATTGGAATTCAGGTGCCCAATGGCTAGCGATCGCTAAAACGACCAAGGCTGATGTCGTTGCTG
Source organism: Actinomycetes bacterium (assembly GCA_025355805.1). Lineage (GTDB taxonomy): Bacteria > Actinomycetota > Actinomycetes > Nanopelagicales > Nanopelagicaceae > JANXYY01. Next base: position 9,289 of record JANXYY010000137.1, on the reverse strand, counting down.
CGATTAAGCGCCGCATCACAGTTTCTGACCCGAAATCGTTGCCGAGTTACGCACAAGTGGTTGGAGCCGTGCAGGCGATTTCATCCCAAGATGATTACGTGCTGACAGCCGCGGGTGGATTGCCCGGCGAATTAAACAACAATTGGCAAAGCAAAGCCATCGCGACATTCGATTGCGAATACGGGTTCTCGTGCATGGGATACGAAATCAGCGGTGGCTGGGGTGCCGCGATTGCACGAGCGAAAATCGCCCCATCTGGCAGGGTTTTTGCCTTAACTGGTGATGGCTCATATTTGATGCTTAACTCCGATATCTACTCGGCGGTCTTGCACCACACTCCGCTAACTATCATCCTCTGCGACAACGCAGGATTTGCGGTAATCGAACGCTTGCAAACTGGGCATGGAGCTGATTCATTCCGAACAATGCTCACAGAATCGGATATACCGAATCCGGTCCGCGTTGATTTTGTCGCGCACGCCGCCGCGATGGGCGCTCGATCGACGCGTGTGGGAACAATCGTCGAATTAACGGCTGCGCTGATCTCAAGTAGCGGCAGCAAAGAAGTTCATGTGATCGTCATCGAGACTGCACCGCAAGTCTGGACCGAAGGCACTGCTTTCTGGGAAGTCGGCGTTCCCGAAATCAGCGAAAAAGAGAGCGTGAAAGCCGCGCACCTAGACCTATTGGCCGGCAAGGCCCGACAAAGAGGGTTCTAATGCAATCTCCAATACGAGTCGGACTTGTTGGCACCGGGAGGATCGGACGGAACCACGCGTCCATGATCACAGCCACTCCGGGCTTGCGTCTTACTTCCGTTACGGATGTCAATTCAGAATCAGCAACTGAAGTGGCTCGTGCATTCAACGTCGAAGCAATGCCAACCGTCGACAAACTGCTGGATTCTGCAAATGTCGATGCGGTAGCTATTTGCACCAGTACCGATGGCCATGTCGATGTAATCGTCGCGGCAGCTGCCGCTGGAAAAGCTATTTTCTGCGAAAAGCCCATTTCAATTGACTTGTCTCAAGTAGATCGCGCTATTGCGGCTGTCAATTTAGCCAAAGTGCCATTCCTGGTCGGATTTAATCGGCGTTTTGATCCACATAATCGTGCCGTGAGCAGTGCCGTCCATCGAGGGGATATCGGAGAACTCCATATTCTTCGCATCACTAGCCGCGACCCAATCGCGCCGCCGGTCTCCTACGTCAAAGTTAGTGGTGGGATCTTCATCGACATGATGATCCACGACTTTGATATGGCTCATTACATAAGTCGAAGCAAAATCGTTGAAATCTTCGCCAAAGGCGCGGTTCGGATCGATCCGGCGATTGGTGAAGTTGGGGATATCGATACCGCCGTCGTTGTCTTGACTCATGAAGATGGAACGATCACAACCATCGATAACAGCAGGCAATCTGTATATGGATACGACCAACGAATCGAAGCCTTTGGTTCGAAGGGCATGGTTACATCCCAGAATGTTCTTGAGAATAATGCGATTCTCGCCCTCGCTGACGGCAGCCACTCGGCCCGAGTGCAGGATTTTTTCCCCGAACGCTATGCAGAGGCATACCGAAATGAGTGGCTCGAATTTGCGAAGTACTTGATAGAAGGTGGCCCTTCGCCGGTCAGTATTGAAGATGGACGACACCCCATTGTCGCTGGACTTGCAGCTGGCTTGAGTTTGCGCGAAGGTCGGCCAGTCAGATTGAGCGAAATTTCGATTCCGGCAAGCCAGGTACTCTGAAGCCATGACCGCACACATCACGCATTTCATTAATGGCAGTTTCTGGAGCGGCACTGCCGAGCGACATGGCGAAGTATTCAACCCGGCTACCGGAGAGGTCACTGGACAGGTCGACTTCGCTTCACTCGCAGTCGTAGATGAAGCAGTAAGCGCCGCCAAAGCTGCCTTCGATAGTTGGCACAAAACCTCACTTAGCCGACGCAGCCAAGTCCTCTTTGCATTCCGCGAATTACTGAACGCACGGAAAGGTGACGTCGCTGCGTTGATCACTGCCGAACATGGAAAGGTACTTTCTGATGCTCTCGGCGAGGTCACGCGCGGTCTCGAAGTTGTTGAGTTCGCCTGTGGTATCCCCCACTTGCTCAAAGGTGGCTACTCCGAATCCGTCTCAACTGGGGTCGATGTCTATTCAATTCGTCAGCCACTTGGAGTCGTCGGAATCATCTCGCCTTTCAACTTCCCAGCGATGGTCCCGATGTGGTTCTTTCCGATTGCGATCGCAGCTGGCAACGCGGTCGTAATTAAACCTAGCGAGAAGGATCCGTCTGCAATAAATCTGGTCGCGCAACTTTGGAAAGAGGCGGGTCTACCCGATGGAGTTTTCAACGTCTTGCACGGCGACAAAGTTGCCGTAGATGGGCTCCTCGAACATCCGGATGTTAAAGCAATTTCCTTCGTTGGATCAACGGCGATCGCGCGCTACATTTACGAAACTGGCACCAAGTTTGGCAAGCGCGTCCAAGCCCTAGGAGGGGCCAAGAATCACATGGTCGTGCTCCCAGATGCAGATCTTGATTTAGCTGCGGATGCAGCGATCAACGCCGGTTTCGGTTCCGCTGGCGAGCGCTGCATGGCGATCTCGGCACTGGTGGCAGTGGAACCCGTTGCCGACGAACTCATTAGCAAGATCCAGGATCGAATGGGCAAGTTGACCACCGGTGATGGCACAAGAGGTTGCGACATGGGCCCACTTGTTACCCGCGTCCACCGAGACAAAGTGACCTCCTATGTGGAGGCTGGGGTAGATCAGGGTGCCACTCTTGTCGTTGATGGTCGTAATCCTCAGGTGGATGGCGCCCCAGGTGGTTTCTGGCTCGGGCCTACGCTCTTTGACAACGTGACTGCGTCGATGAGCATTTATCGAGACGAGATTTTTGGACCAGTGCTCAGCGTTCTGCGCGTCAAAACTTACGAAGCCGCGGTCGAACTGGTCAACGATCACCCGTATGGCAATGGAACCGCGATCTTCACCAACGACGGCGGTGCCGCACGTCGCTATCAAAACGAAATTCAAGTAGGCATGGTAGGCATAAATGTTCCGATTCCAGTACCGATGGCTTACTACTCATTCGGAGGCTGGAAGTCCTCACTCTTTGGTGACTCGCACGCCCACGGCATGGAGGGAGTCCATTTCTTCACTCGTGGCAAGGTCGTAACGAGTCGTTGGTTAGATCCAAGCCACGGCGGGCTGAATTTAGGTTTCCCGCAGAACGTTTAATTCGCCTACGGCAGCAGAGCCCAGGCTCGAACTCCGCCGACGATTCCGGCAGCATTTGGTACCACCACTACGTCATCACCGAGACGCTCGATGTGCTCGGGTCGAATTCTGCGCGAGTTCCCTCCACCCAGGTAAAGACGATCCCAAAGAAAGACCGGGCGAAGTTCTTCCACCATGATGCGCACCCGTCGCGTCCAAAATGCGTCGCCCAAGCGGCGTCGCTCATGTTCTCCGATCCACGTGTCATAAGTCGTAAGCCGACGTACCGGCGCGTGTGACAACTCAATATGCGGTGAGAGGTGCCCGCCATCAAATACTGCGCAACCAAGCCCGGTGCCCAGGGTTAGTACGACTTCAAATCCAGAGCCTGCCACAACTCCAGCACCGTGCACCTCGGCGTCATTTAGTACCAATGTGGGCAGACCTAAGGCTTCGCCCAATGCGCTCTGAACATCAAATCCAGACCAGGCCGCCTTTAGTTCAGGTTCAATTTTGGTACGTGGACCTTTTGCAGTTATGTAGTGGGGAGTTGCAACAACCACTCCGTGGCGGATCATGCCCGGCATTCCGATTGTTGCTCGCTGAGCCTTGGGTAGCGTCTTTGCGACCTCAACCAGCGTTTCGACAAAACGCTTCGGTGAAAGAGGGTAGGGGGTTGGGACGTGAACGGGTTGAGCATGCATCGTGCCCTGACCATCAAGTACCGAGGCTTTAATGCCAAGGCCACCGCAATCTATCGACAGAGTCATCAGATCCATTTGAAACCCTTAATTAGGTGCCGGCGCGCACCTAGTGGCCGTGACCACCAGGTCCGTGTGAATGACCAGACGAACTCCCCTGAGGTGCAAGCTTTGCCTCGGGTCGTTCAATTACTGAAACCTCAGTCGTGAGCAACATTGCAGCAATTGATGCGGCATTGGCCAACGCAGAGCGCGTCACCTTTACCGGGTCGATAATTCCGGCCTTGATCAGATTTTCGTACACGCCGGTCGCGGCATTAAATCCTTCATCGTTGCCCATCGCGCGCACTTTTGCGACAACTACGTAACCTTCGAGGCCGCCATTTTCTGCGATCCAGCGCAACGGTTCCAGCACTGCTTTAGCGATTAATCGAACGCCGACTGCTTCGTCACCCTTTCGACCAAGATCTCCGACAAGTACGTCGGCCGCGTGTACAAGCGCAGCGCCTCCACCCGCCACGATGCCTTCTTCCACCGCAGCGCGCGTTGCTGAGATCGCATCTTCAAGTCGGTGTTTGCGCTCTTTCATTTCAACTTCAGTGTATGCGCCAACTCGGATGATGCAGACGCCACCAGCCAGTTTGGCTAACCGCTCTTGCAACTTTTCACGATCCCAATCAGAGTCTGTTCGCTCGATCTCTGCGCGGATCTCGCCAATGCGCGCCGCAACCTCGCTCGGCTCGCCTGCACCGTCGATGATCGTCGTGTTCTCTTTGGTGACCAGCACACGCCGAGCTTTGCCAAGAGATTCAAGAGCGATGTCTTCCAATTTGAGTCCAACTTCAGGCGCGATCACCTGTGCCCCGGTCAAGATCGCGATGTCTTGCAAACTTGCTTTACGTCGGTCACCGAAGCCCGGTGCTTTAACGGCGACTGAGGTGAAAAGTCCACGCATTCGGTTTACTACAAGCGTGGAGAGCGCTTCCCCATCGATATCTTCGGCGATGATTAGGAGGGGCTTGCCAGCGGCAGCGACCTTTTCCAGGATCGGCAACAAATCGCCAAGCGCAGAGATTTTGTTCTGCGAGATCAGGACGAATGCGTCCTCTAAGACCGTCTCCATGCGCTCGGCATCGGTAACAAAGTAAGGCGAAATGTAACCCTTATCGAATTGCATACCTTCGGTAAAATCTAATTCAAAAGTTGTGTTATTTGCTTCTTCAACGGTTATAACACCGTCCTTGCCGACCTTATCCATGGCTTCGGCGATCAAATCACCAATCACTCGATCTTGCGCTGAGATCGTAGCAACATCGGCAATCTGGGAATGATCAATCACTGGAGTTGCAACTCTGGCCAACTCTTCAGCTAGTTTTTCAACAGCGGCTTCCATCCCGCGCTTAATTTCCATGGGCGAAGCGCCAGCTGCAAGATTACGAAGTCCTTCATGAATCATCGCCTGCGCAAGCACGGTCGCGGTGGTGGTTCCATCTCCGGCAACGTCATTAGTCTTCGTCGCAACTTCTTTTACAAGTTGTGCGCCAAGATTCGCGGCAGCATCACTCAACTCGATCTCGCGGGCGATCGTCACGCCATCATTGGTGATCGTCGGGGCGCCAAACTTCTTATCGATGACGACGTTACGACCCTTGGGCCCGAGCGTCACCTTCACTGCGTTGGCGAGGGCATCTACTCCATGCTCAATTGCATGGCGAGCAGAGTGACCGAATGCGAGATTCTTAGACATTTGCGATTCCTTGCAGATTTGTGAAACGTGTATAGATCATGATCGTCATAAAAGTTAACGACCGAACCATCACAGCGCTAGCGTAAAAATGTCTGTGATGGGTCGGTCGTTACGGCTCTACTTCTCGAGAATCGCGAGGACGTCGCGAGCCGAGAGAATGAGATATTCCACACCGTCGTACTTCACTTCGGTCCCGCCGTACTTGCTGTAAATGACGGTATCCCCGACTTTTACGTCAAGTGGTAGGCGTTGACCGTCTTCGAATCGACCTGGGCCGACAGAGAGGACGGTGCCCTCCTGTGGCTTCTCCTTGGCGGTATCTGGGATTACCAGACCCGACGCGGTGGTCTGTTCTGCCGCATTCGCTTTGACCACGATGCGGTCTTCGAGCGGCTTAATGGCGATTGCCATGCGTGACCTTTCCTTCGACTTTGACTCTGCGGACGTGCCCTGCCAGCACCGCCTCTTCGCCGTCGCGGGGGTCAAAGAGGCAATTTCGCTGGCAGACTCAGGGTGAGAGTGCTAACGCGAACTCTAGACTCGCCCCCTTACCCGGTCAAACTCACGCTTTTTTCGGTGAGCGGCGGGTTGCCTCATTCGAGCGGCGAGTCGCCTCACCCACTGTCGGACTAAATCAGGGCTTTGGTCACCGGCAGGCCAGGCGAAGAGGCAAAGCCAAGAGCGGTCGCCGGTCGGTCCCGCGCCATTGCCAGAGAACCTAGAGTGGCCACCATTGCGCCATTGTCAGTACAGAGTCCAGGCCGCGGTATCGCCAATTGGATACCTGCGTGCTCGCAACGTTCGCGGGCAACGGAACGTAATCGGGAGTTGGCCGCCACTCCACCGCCGATCAGTAGGCGGTCGATTCCTTCCTGCGCGCAAGCTCGCAGGGCCTTCTCGATGAGCACGTCAACGACCGCCTCTTGGAATGAGGCGGCGATCGCGGGAACATCGACCACACGTTTTTCTCGGATCAAACCTTCAACGTACCTGGCAACTGCCGTTTTCAATCCAGAGAAGGAGAAATCTAAGGAGTGGGCGGCCTGATCTTTGGCGGACGTGAACCCTCTTGGAAAAGAAATTGAACTCCGATCTCCAGTACTTGCGATGCGGTCGATCTCGGGGCCCCCCGGAAAAGGTAGACCTAGCAGGCGTGCAACTTTATCGAAGGCCTCTCCTGCGGCATCATCCAGCGTCGAACCAAGAGGTTGAACGTCGGCCGTCACATCCGAGACGCGAAGCAATGACGTATGACCTCCACTAACTAAAAGGGCGATCATCGGCTCAGTATGCGCTCCGGATTCAAGGGCATCGACGCTGATATGAGCGGCGAGATGGTTTACCGCGTAAAGCGGACGCCCTAAGGCGAGTGCTAGCGCCGATGCAGCACTGGTACCAACCAACAATGCGCCAACTAGTCCGGGCCCAGCAGTAACCGCAACTGCATCGAGATCGCGTAACTTAATGTTTGCGACGTCACATGCTTTTTGTAGGGTGGGAAGTAGGGCCTCAAGATGCGCTCTACTCGCGATTTCGGGCACGACGCCGCCGAATCTAGCGTGCTCGTCAACGCTGGTCGCGATTTCGTCGGCGAGCAGCGTTAGTCCGCGAACGATTCCAATTCCAGTTTCATCGCAAGAGGTTTCAATGCCGAGAACTAATGGCTCTTTCACTTGATGGCCTGATCAATCGACATCGATTTGCGCATGACGAGTGCATGCAGGTTACTACCGTAATAATTGAGCCGTCTGGCAATCTCGACAAAACCAAAAGATTCATAGAGATGAATCGCTGATTCATTGCCTACACGCACCTCGAGAAGGACGGCTGGGCAGGCACGTCGCGACGCCTCCTCAATCAGCCGCTCCAGTAATGCACGACCGATACCTTTCCCCTGCATTTCAACCACGACGGTAACCGTTTGGACATCGGCTTCGACACCGGGGCTTGGAGCGAAGAGTCCGCCATAGCCGATGGTTCGTCCTTCTTTCTCAGCGATTATGTAGAAACGGGTTTCGGGAACTCCCACAAATTCAGATGCAAATTGCTCCTTGCTCCAAGGATCAATTTGGTAAACGTTTCGTTCGATTTCAGACACCGCATCTATATCCGCCGAAGTCATCGTTCGCAGTATGAAATCGCTCATCGAAGCCATTCCGGTGACGACATGAGCGGCACCGCGTCAGGGCGCCGCAGATAAAGGGGCTCAGTAGTGAGCTCCTCTCCACCGTCGAGTTTGGCGAATCCAAGCCGCCCAATCGCCGCGGCAGATGGATAGATGGGTTCAACGTTTGCGGAGAAATCATTCGAATAAAGAAGTGCACCGCTACCCACCGTCGGCAGCCTCAACAATCGATCAGAAATATTCCCTGGCCTCACCACGACGGGCTCGCCCTGGCGTATTCCATGGCGGTCGTAGACCGCCCAATAAACCTCCTTGCGCCGCGCGTCGGTTGCAACTGCAAAGTCTCCGAACGGTGCCAGACCATCTTTCAAATAATCGAAGGCAAGCGCGTCTAACGTGCAGACACCAATTACTTTGATCTCAAGTGCCCAAGCCATCGTTCTAGCAAACGCAATTCCAATTCGTAACCCGGTGAACGGACCAGGACCGATTCCGACGGCGATCGCTTCCAATTGATTTGTCGAAATATTTTGCAGAACTTCTGCCACCAAGCTTGGCAGGGCTTCACCGTGTCCCGTGGCGCCCTCGCGGTTCACTTCAACCATCGTGTGCGGCCCATCGAGCAAGGCGACGCTAGTTCGGGTTGTGGCAGTATCAATAGCAAGAAGATAGCGGCTCATCAAATTTGCAGTTCTTCCCAGCGCTGCCCATGCACTTCGAAATCCACTTCGCGTTGATCATCGTCGCGTCGTTCGATTCGCACGACAAGATAGTCGTCGGACAATCTAGGTCCAATTTCCTTACCCCATTCCATCACCGTCACAGAGTTTGTTCGCTCCGAATCCAGATCGAGATCATCGAGAGCAACCCCCGCACCTTCACTCGCATCAAGCAAACGATATGCATCCACGTGAATGAGCGGCAAAGTGCCCATATGGATGCGTGAAATAACGAAGGTCGGCGAAGTAACCGGTGTTTCAACTCCTAGACCTAGACCGATTCCGCGTGCGAGCACGGTCTTTCCTGCACCAAGCGGGCCATCGAGCAAAATGAGGTCACCTGCGCGAAGTTGCAAGGCAATTTCGCCGCCTAGGGCGATCATCTCCGCTTCCGTTGATACCACGCGTCGCCTCACGAGCCCAGCGTATAACGCACTGAAGGCCCGGTCTCACGACCGGGCCTTCAGTATCGAACAGCATCTAATCAATCAGCCGTACACCTTCATACCTGCAGCACGATACTCCTCATCAAAACTGAAACCTGGAGTGGCTTCTCGGAGAAACGTCACAACGGCGCTACCGGGGAAACTGCCGTGCTCTGCTGCGTAGCCAGCCAAGAACGCGGTACTCATGTACTGCCCATAACTGAAGTTGCAGTGATTGGTTCCGTTCGCCGCAGGCAGGGAAGTGTCTGGAGCACCGGTTTCTGTGAACTGCGTGTAATGCTCAGGAGGCACAGTGAAGAAGGAAAGTAGCTTGCGCTCTGGTGC
>JANXYY010000108.1 GCA_025355805.1 Actinomycetes bacterium | reverse complement strand
GCCGGGAGCGGATGGATCGAGACAGGCAGAACGTGCCAGGGAGTAAAAAGGCCGATAAGAGCGATAAGAACCAAGGAAATGAAACCAATCGCTAAGAAGAGCCAACCTCGAGATGACACGTCAAAGACGGACTGCGCCGGCAAATGGCATTGAATCAACGGACACGACTTGGACGTTACGCCCCGGGCGAGGCGCATCGACCATCAAACCATTCCCTAAGTAGATTCCCACATGGGTAATCGAGCGATAGAAGAAAACCAGGTCGCCAGGCTGAAGCGAGCCACGCGAAACTCTTCGACCGTAACCAATTTGCGCTTGGGACGAATGTGGCAATGAGAGCCCCGCCTGGCGGAAAGCGATCATAGTTAATCCGGAGCAGTCCCAACGTGTTGGCCCAGCACCGCCCCAAAGGTAAGCATCACCAATCTGTTTCAAAGCAAAGCGCAACGCAATTCCGCCGCGACCCGAAATCGTCTTTCCCAACTTCGCGGATTTAAGTGAACTCTTTCGATCCGCGGAATTTCTCGCAGCTTGAGCTGCAAAATAGCGCCTACGTTGATCGCCTTTGAGGGAGCTCAGCAGTCGCTCAGCAGCAGCCAATTTGCCTTGCGCCAACGCAGCAGATGCGGCGAATTCACGCTGCGCAGCTTTAACTAATTTCACCTGGTCTCCCACAACCAACGATGTTTGATGCAACCGTTGTTCGGCGGCACCGTAGCGACGAAGTTGCACTCCCTGAGAGCGGGTAACCGATTCCAAGACTCCGGCGCTGGCTAGGTATTGGCTTGGGTTCGGAGCAAAAAGGAGTTGAATACCCGCTCCAATGCCTCCGGTCTTATAGGCACTAGCCGCGATGAGCCCTAAGTTCTTTTTCAAAGTACCCAGCGCGGCACCCTCAAGTGCTCGCTTGCCTTGCACACCGGAAAGGGTTCGAAGGAGTGCCGCTAGTCGGACTTGGGCACCATTTGCGGCTTCTGCTGCATCGCCCGCCTCGGTCCTGAGCTGATCAACTCTGCGCTGGACATCTGTAATCGACCCCCCAGGACTTGCGTGGGCGATCCCCGGGATGAGCGAAATCGTGAGCACCCAAGGCAAGAGGAGCCTTAAGCCGCGAAGAGACATTTAGGCAGGCTAACCTCGAAGATACGACCGAGACAACCCAGGAGCCCACGTGAACGGGAAATCCGAGGCTCAAACCACTTTCAACCGCAGAGGTGGAACCAGACCGCTCTCGGAAAGGACGGCTACCGCCCGCTCCTCGGCCCGGTTTAGGTTGGGGGGCGTCAGGAGAAAGGAAACCACGCAATCCTCGCACTCGTGAATGCGGCCACTTAATCGAATCACACACAGATCACAATCAATGATCACTTGAATCCCTCCTCGTTGAGCACCATTTAAGCCAGCGTAAGTGAGACCACCGACACTTTCTTCACACATGTCGGTCGACTTTTGAGACGCTTGCAACGTGACAAGACGCCCGAAGAGTGATTACCGGCTCTTGGCGATCTCGGTGCTGCTCCTGATCATTGGCGCTCTGGCCCAAGCCTTTGGCTACGGGTTTGTCGTCTCACCCGCCTGGGGATTAGGAGGATTTCTCGGATTATTTTCAGCAGTCAAAGACGCAATCCGCGCACTCAGAAGCCGAGAGCTGGGCTCAGATCTCTTGGTGGTTCTTTCACTCATCGGCACGTTGCTCACCAACGAGTTTTTTGCGGCTTCGGTTCTATCCGTGATGTTGGCAACTGGGCGATCCTTAGAACGTTGGGCCGAAGGCCGAGCAAGCGATGAATTGGAATCGCTCATTTCACGTGTCCCACGAGTGGCCCTCTTGATTTCAGAGACGAATGAAATTGGTCCAATCCCCGTTGAGAACGTCAAAATTGGGGATTTGATTCTGGTCCGCTCAGGTGAAGTCGTACCCGTCGATGGAACGTTGGTAACCAGTGCCACCCTTGATGAATCAGCCCTCACCGGCGAGCCCATGCCAATTTCGCATCAAGAAGGAGAACTCATTGATAGCGGGGTGATCAACGCTGGCCAGCCGCTTCAACTGGTTGCCTCTGCATCTGCAGCGATGAGCACCTATGCCGCAATAATCCGAATGGTCGAGCAGGCTAGAGCTGATACCTCAGATGGTGTGAGGTTGGCCAATCAATGGGCGAAACGTTTCGTCCCGGTCGCGCTTCTGGTGGCACTGATTGCCGGTATCGTCTCTGGCGATATTCACCGTTCGATCGCCGTATTGGTTGCCGCAACGCCTTGTCCACTCATCCTCGCAGTGCCAGTTGCGATTGTTGCGGGGATGTCAAACGCCGCAAAGGCAGGTGTGATCATTAAGGGTGGCGCAGTCCTTGAACGGTTGGCTCGCACGAAGATTGTCCTACTAGATAAGACTGGGACGCTCACTCATGGCGGGCCCGTGGTCTCGGATATTCATCTCGCCCCTGGTGTTGATTCCGCATTCGCGATAAAACTGGCAGCCTCTCTCGACCAAGCAAGTCCGCACATTATTGCCAAAGCACTCGTCGCAGAAGCGGAACGTCGGCAAATCGCACTAGTGCTACCTACCGACGTTGAGGAGATCCACGGGCAGGGAGTCAGCGGGTTGATAGATGGAGTTAAGGTCAGAGTGGGACAAGTTCCCGACTCGCTGCCCGATTGGGGAAAATCGGCTCAGCCACTTCTAGTCGCGGTTGAAATCGATGGAATATTGAGCGCAATCCTTGGCTTGGCCGATCCGATTCGAGTTGAATCGGTCGAAACAATCACAGCGCTCCGACGACAGGGTGTTGAGCGAATCCTGTTGGTCACCGGCGATCGTGAAAAAAGTGCGAACATTGTCGGAGAAACTGTTGGTGTTGACTCCATCCACGCCCGTTGTACTCCTGCCCAGAAATTGGAACTCCTGGAAGAGGCACGAAGTCAGACCACGGGAATCGTTGTGATGGTGGGCGATGGGATAAACGATGCACCCGCCCTAGCGGCTGCAGACGTGGGTGTTGCAATGGGATCGCGTGGGGTTACTGGAGCCAGCGAAGCGGCCGACGTCGTAATTGTCGCGGACGATCTGAGTCGATTGCCCATCGCCATTCGAATCGCGAAGCAAGCTCGCTCAAGAGCCATTGAGGCGGCAATTCTGGGCATGGCACTTTCCTTCGTGGCGATGCTATTCGCAGGCTTAGGTCTACTCACTGCATCGGAAGGAGCTGTCATACAAGAGTTCATCGACTCAGCGGCCATCGTCTGGGCGCTCACAGCCCTTCGCCCTCCCGCCTAGGGGAAAAACCAACCGACTGAAAATTCACAATATCGCCAGCCTCGGCCCCTGCGCATTTCCTCAGATGCCAATGGCATACTCCAAGCGTGATTCGATTAAGACTGCCGACTGCCATCCTTCTAATCGCATCCTTAGCACTTCTTTCAGCGCCAGCAACGCAGGCAACGCAAGCCTCTCGGATCACGCTCTCGATCAAACAAACTCCTCGCGTTCCTAGTGCCGTGGCGACGCGGGTCACTCTGTTCGGAGCGATAACGCCCGCAAAAAGCAAGATCCTGGTAACACTCGAGTCCAATATCGGGACCAAGTGGGTCAATACGAAACTCACTGCGAAAACAACGAGCCACGGTACGTGGGCCATAACTCAGAACGT
>JANXYY010000107.1 GCA_025355805.1 Actinomycetes bacterium | reverse complement strand
TCTGGACTCATATCCCGATACCGTACCGGCGTGGTCGACTTATTCGCGGATCCAGCCTCATGGAACCACTTTGAACCCCAGGCCAGCCACCTCGTCCTCAGTTGCATCGGGCGATCGCACGCCTCCGACGAATCTGTGACTATGGAATCAATTCTGCTCGGCGTGGGGAATCTGAGAGGGTTGCTCACCTAATGCGCATCTGTGTGTACTGCTCGTCGTCTCTTTCCATCCATGAGAAATATTTGGAGCTCGCCACCGAGGTGGGGCGTGCCATTGCCTCACGCAATTGGAGCCTGGTCTCTGGCGGCGGCAATGTGTCGATGATGGGTGCCATTGCTAGGCAGGTGCGAGAAGGTGGAGGGCACACGATTGGGGTTATTCCTCGAGCTCTAGTCGAACTCGAAGTTGCCGATACGTTTGCTGATGAGCTGATTGTCGTGGACGACATGCGTGTTAGGAAAGCGATTATGGAGTCGCATGCTGATGCATTTTTAGCACTTCCAGGCGGACTCGGAACTTTGGAAGAACTCTTTGAAATTTGGGTCGGCAGGTATCTTGGATTCCACAATCTTCCCGTCGTCGTTTTGGATCCAGATGATCTTTTTGCGCCTCTGCGACAGCAGATTAAATTGCTTCAGGAACATGGATTCGTTCGCAAAGAACAGCAAGAAATTGTGAAATGGGCGACGACCATTGAAGACGCGCTTGATTTCTGTGAAGGAAAAAAATTATGAGAGATCGTTCCGGCGACTACCCGCTCCGAACGATGGAGGTTGCGGTCACTGTGAACGCGCCTCAAGCTGACGTGTGGCACCACCTCGTAGCCTGGAAGACGCAGGGGAATTGGATGCTTGGCACCAGCGTATGGGCCATTGACTCTGGCGAAGGTGTCGATGGACGGATAGCGGCATTTACCGGACTTTTTCCGAAGTCTCGAAAATTGGGATTCATCGATTACATGACAATCACTAAATGGGAACCACCCAGGGTTTGCGACGTTCTTCACACAGGCAAGGTAGTGCGTGGCACTGGTTCGTTCGAAGTTGCTGTGGTGTCCGACAATATTTCAAAGTTTCTGTGGCGCGAAGACGTAGAGGTTCCGTTCGGTGCTTTAGGACAAGTGATCTGGCCGATCGCATCGATGTTCCTGCGGGTAGGAATCATTCTGAGCCTTCGGAGATTTGCTTCATACGTCGAAGAGTTAAATGAGTAGCAATGAAACGCGTTGTAACTGGGCGCTAGATGTTCCCGAGGCATACGCGAATTATCACGATAGTGAGTGGGGAATCGAAGTACGTGACGATCGAGCACTCTACGAGAGAATCTGTCTCGAGGGTTTTCAGGCGGGACTTTCCTGGTGGACGATCCTTTCTCGTCGGGAGGCCTTCCGTGAACTTTTCGCAAACTTTGATCCTGAAGTCGTTTCCACCTTTGACGCTGAAGCCATTGCCCGACTTCGAGGTGATAACCGAATTATCAGACACGAAGGCAAGATCAGGTCGGCGATTGGCAACGCTGCTGCCACGCTCGCCCTCGGAACGGACGGGTTGACTCGGTTGGTCTGGTCTCACCAACCGGAAACCCAATCCCGCCCAGCCACTGGGGATCAAATCCCAACCCAAACAACGGAGTCGGTTGCCCTCGCCAAAGCGCTCAAAGCGGCCAATTTTACCTTTATTGGTCCGACGACGGCCTATGCCCTCATGCAAGCCTGTGGCTTGGTAAATGATCACGCCTTGGGTTGTGCGGCGGGGGATCGGCTCGACGGGTGACATCAATTTGATTCTGATTTGATTTAGACTTGACTGGATGTTGGCCAGGTCGACCCAGGTGATCGCATGCGTCAGTACCCTTGCCTCAATGGAGACCACCCCGCGCGAGTCCTCGGTGAGCCTCGCAACGCTGATCGCCGCCCTTCCTTCGGAGGAGCGGGCGATTCTCACCCTCCATTACGTCTTAGGGCACTCGGTTGATGAAATTGCCGCGACCCTCTCGGTGGAGCCAAGAGCGGTTGAAGTGGTCCTAAAGGTTGGCAAAGTTCGCCTGGCAACCGCCCTTGGGATGAGCTGATCCTGAGCGGATTGGCTACCGACCCCCTTCACCTGGGATACTTCGTCTTTAGACGGCGTACGGGTGGCCGAAGACTGTCGAGACAGGAGATCACATGGCGGCGATGAAGCCACGCACGGGTGATGGTCCACTCGAGTGCACTAAAGAGGGTCGCGGCCTTGTAATGCGAGTTCCTCTCGAAGGTGGCGGACGTCTTGTCGTTGAATTGAATGCCCAGGAAGCCGAAGCGCTCGGTGAGGCACTGATCGCCGCGGTGCCCCTCGTAAAGAGGTCGTAGTTACAAAGGTGGCACCCAAACTAGCCACATCTTCAGTGGAAACGGCACAGTTTGCGCTTCTTGCAATTCCAATTAATTCGACTTTGAAAATTCCCGCACAACTCAAAGTTAGTGTTGAAAAATTATTTGGATTAATTCTTGCCGATGAGATCGTAATCGAGAAGTTGACTGGAAAATCCGGTGAACTCGCCGAGATTCCGGTGGCTGCCCCTGGCTCGAAAGTTGAACGCCTGCTGCTGGTTGGGATCGGGGCAGGTGGTGTGGATGATTTTCGAAAAGCTGGAATTGCTCTCGGGCGTCGGTTAAAAGGTAAGGAAACCGCAATCACAAATGCGGCCACCTTCAGCGCCCCTAAAGATGCTTTAATCGCCCACAACGTCTCATTGGCCCTCGCGACCTATGCATGGTCGCGTCGAATTAAAACTGATCGAGTAAAGCCAGTCGATCAAATTGATTTGGTTCTCCACTCTGGGGCCGAAAGTGCTTCGAGTGATAACAGTGCAGCAATCGAAAAAGCACAAATTCAAATCGATTCGGTCTTTGCTGCACGTGACCTTATTCATACACCAGCCGATACGAAGAGTCCGGCCTGGATGGCAGCGATGGCGCACGAGATGGTTTCGGCGAGTGGTGACCCGGCGTTGAAAATCCGGGTGCGAGAAGAACGAGAGTTAAAAGACGAGGGATTCGGCGGATTGCTAGCGGTGGGTATGTCTTCACCTAAGCGAGCCCCGCGTTTAATCGAAGTTAACTACGCACCAGCGGGTTCGAAGAATTGGCCACACGTAGTGATCGTCGGTAAAGGGATCGTTTACGACACTGGTGGGATATCGCTTAAACGCCCCTACGACACCATGGTTCCAATGAAGACTGATATGGCGGGCGCTGCCGCAGTGCTTTCGGCCTGCGTGGCAATGGTGCGAATAAAGCCTAAGCTGCGCGTGACTGCGCTGCTCGGGTGCGCCGAGAATGCGTTATCCGCCACCTCGCAACGCCCTTCGGATGTCATCAAACATTACGGTGGCACAACGGTGGAAGTAATCGATACCGATGCTGAAGGCAGACTAGTTCTGGCCGATCTTTTGGCATATGCGAATTTGAAACTCAAACCGGATTATCTAGTGGACGTCGCAACTTTGACTGGCTCAGCCTCGCTTGGATTAGGACGCCAGTATGCGGCCCTATTCACCCGCGATAATAAACTCGCAAAGTCACTAACTGAGGCGGGAGCTAAGAGCGGTGACCGAGCTTGGCAAATGCCTCTAGTTGATGACTACGATTTTGTTCTCGAAAGTGATATTGCCGATTTCAATCACACTGGTAACAAGGGAAAGATGCAGGCCGGCTCGATTACCGCCGCACTCTTTCTTGAGAAATTCGTTGGCAATCGCAATTGGGCGCACATTGATATTGCAGGTCCGGCCCGTAGCGATACGGACGCTGGAGAAAATCCAAAAGGTGGTACGGGCTATGGCGTCCGACTGTTACTCGAGTGGCTGTCCGCGCTGTGAACGCACCGGGAACCCACGCGGGGCAACGCGGTGATCTTGAGGCTTTTGTAGAGGCGTTTTTACCGGAGGAAGCCGCGGTTGCAGCCGCCCGGGCGCGCTCGATCGAAGTTGGATCCTACGAACCTTCGCCAGCTGTCGGAGCTACTTTGGCTTTTCTCGCAGCGTTGGTCGATGCGCGAAATGTCGCGGAGAGCGGAACTGGCTGTGGCGTTAGTGCACTCTGGCTTCTGCGCGGGATGCCCACAGATTCTGCGCTAACTTCAATCGATGCCGAATCAGAGTTTGCACGCCTTGCTCGTGAGGCGCTCAATGATGCCGAGATCAGTTCAAATCGAGTGCGACTTATTACCGGGGAACCGCTTGAGGTTTTAGCGCGCTTGACCGACGGCGCATACGACCTGTTGATATTGCGCAACGAACCACGGGATTTGGCGCTGGCAGTTGAACACGCTCATCGCCTGCTCCGGGCTGGCGGCGTGCTGGTGATCGATCGCGCGCTATGGGCAGGACGCGTCCCCGATCCAGCCCAACGCGATGAATTAACCATCGCAATGCGCGAATTGGGCAAAGCAATCCGCGCGGATGTCTCTCGCTGGAAACCTCTCCTTCTCCCGGTGGGTGAGGGCCTGATCCTCGCCATTCGACACTCGTAAGACTCAGCAATTACTCAGACTGTTTAGTGCTTGCTCTATAACAAGTCGCCATAATTAGGTAAATGCTGTTTTATTCATTCTTGAAAGATCCCGGGAGGTAAACATGAGCGACGAGGGTGTACCTCCTTTCCAGACGCCAGAAACACCACAGGTAACACCACAGGTAACACCGTGGTGGTCAACTCCAACGGCACCGGCGCCGCCAACTTTCGCCACGAACTTTCGGCCCGACCCATTTTATTTCCAAGCCGCGCCAACAAAACCCACTCGTCGTATTGGAATTCCCGCCGCGCTTGCGATGGCGGTTTTAGCCGGCAGCGTCGGTGGCGCCGTTGGCTATAGCGCCGCGCAGAGCGGTGGTTCGCTCTTCGACATACACGCAAAATTAAGCAGCGTTAATTCAGTAATCGAACGACGACCCGACTCGGTCGCAGCGCTCGCGGCACGCGTCATTCCATCCGTGGTTTCGATCACCACCAGCACTCCAAATGGTGGCGGTACCGGTTCAGGATTTGTGCTTCGCTCTGATGGTTACTTGCTTACCAATAATCACGTTGTGGCTGACGCCATCGGAGCGGATGGGAATCAAATCTCGGGTGCTCTACAAGTTCAATTTAGCGATGGTCGCACTCTCTCCGGTCAGGTCGTCGGCCGGGATCCTTCATACGATCTGGCGGTCGTCAAAGTAAATCTTTCTGGACTAACAGCGTTGCCGCTTGGCAATAGCGACAAGATTCAGGTCGGCGATTCCGTAATTGCGATTGGGTCACCCTTGGGCCTTAGTGGAACCGTGACCACTGGAATAATTAGCGCTAAGAATCGTGCCGTAACAACATCCGGATCATTAAGTCCGGGCAACTCATTTATCAACGCCCTTCAGACCGATGCAGCAATTAATCCTGGAAATTCAGGGGGCCCGCTAGTAGATGCAACCGGTGCGGTGATCGGTGTGAATTCTGCGATCGCATCCCTGGGCTCATCAATAGGTGGGCAGTCGGGATCGATTGGATTGGGGTTTGCCATCCCTATCAATCAAGCAAAGCGGACTGCAGAAGAGTTGATTCGTTCTGGAAAATCTTCGCATCCAATAATCGGGGTTTCGCTAGATACCGCCTTTGCAGGTCCGGGTGCTCGAATCGCCACCACCAAAAATGCGGTCTCGACAGACTCTCCTGCAGCGAAGGCAGGCCTCCTACCTGGCGATATAATTGTGGCTATTGATGGACGACGAGTTGCTAACTCCGATGAGTTAATCGTCGCAATTCGAATCCACGCACCAGGTGATCGAGTCGTACTGACATATGTGCGCAAGCCAGCAGCCGAGGCCAAGGTAGCGTTGATTTTGGGCGGCTCAACTAAGTAAACAGCGGACTAGAGTTACCGTTGTGTTTCCTGACATCGGCGGTGGCGAACTCTTAGGCCTTGCGGTCTTGGGCCTGATCCTTTTTGGGCCCGATCGCCTGCCCAAACTTGCCGTCGATGCGGCCCGCGTGGTGCGCAAACTTCGCATTATGTATGCAAACGCGAGTGCCGATCTTCGTAGCCAAGTCGGTGACGAGCTTCAAATTTTTGACGAATTTCGTGAAGTGCGAAAGATTGCAGATTTCCGCCCGAAAACGATTTTAAAAAACCAATTCGATTCCCTTCTCGACCCTCCCGTCTCGAAAAGCAAACCACCTACGTCCAAGATTGATCCCGATGCCACCTGAGATTGAAGCTCTTATCCGCGAGTCCCTAGCCACCGTAATTGATCCCGAACTCCACCGCCCGATCACCGAATTAGGCATGGTTGAGACCATTGCTTTCGCTGAGGGACACGTAGATTTACGAATTCTTCTTACCATTAGCGGCTGTCCGATGCGCGATCGACTGACCGCCGATATCACAAAAGCTGTGGGACGAGTTAGCGGTATCACCACAGTTTCGATTGATTTTGGCGTAATGAATGACGAGCAACGAAACAACGTCCGAACAATGATGCGCGGTGGTAACGAGCGGATCATTCAATTTGCCCAACCAGGGTCGCTCACCCGAGTCTACGGAATCGCATCGGGGAAAGGTGGCGTCGGTAAGTCTTCAGTTACCGCAAACCTGGCGATCGCGCTAGCGAAGTTGGGGCGCAAAGTTGGAATCCTCGACGCCGATGTTTACGGCCACTCGATTCCCCGGCTAATGGACCTGGTGGGCCAACGACCGACAGTGATAGACCAGATGATCATTCCGCTCGAATCCCATGGGGTAAAAGTTATTTCCTTGGAGATGTTCAAACCACAGCGTGAGGCGGCGGTTGCCTATCGTGGCCCGATGTTGCATAAAGTTCTAGAGCAATTTTTGGTGGATGCTGTCTGGGGCGACCTGGACGACCTCTTGATCGATATGCCGCCAGCAACTGGCGACATCGCAATGTCGTTGGGAGCTTTAATCCCCGCGTCGGAAATCATCGTCGTCACCACTCCTCAATTGGCGGCCGCGGAAGTTGCCGAACGAGCGGGACGAATGGCCCATCAGTTGCGCCAACGCATTGTGGGCGTCGTCGAGAATATGTCAGGTTTCCCGTGCCCCGAATGCGGTGAAATTTTGGATCTATTTGGCAAAGGCGGCGGGCTTGCGACGGCTGAGGCTCTCTCCAATCTAATCGGGTCTGATGTTCCTCTGATGGCCGCGATCCCATTCGAAGTTGCATTACGTGAGGGTGGCGATGGTGGGGCGCCAATCGTTCTTTCAAATCCGGAGAGTCCTGCGGCGCTGGCGATAAATCAGATCGCATCAGTTTTAGCCGCCAGAACGAGAGGACTTTCGGGACTCTCGCTTGGCATTTCGCCAGTCAAGAAATAGTTACTCTGCCCTTTGCCAAGGCTGTAGTCCCGACGCGATCGAACTCATCTCGCGCCAGTCACTCCCACGATGGGCTTTCCAAAAGTTCTCTATCTCAGTCATCTTTGTGCGGAGCAGGGGATCCGGTGCAAAACTCGAGTGCGCCGGCGCCCGAAGCATCCAAACTTTTCCTTTTTTATCGACGATGGTCGCAGCCGTACTTAAGCGCGAAATTTGGTAACTGATCGCTTGCACGTCTGACCAGGGTATCCGTCGAGTAGCCACGGCCTCGATCACGATCGCATCAGTGTCGAGCGTGCAACCCCAGCGACTTGACCAGACGTAAAGACCGAGGCCGACGATGATCCCGATCAGCAGACCAGGGAATCCAACCATGAAGAGTCCAACTAGGGCGACCACCGGCCCTGCCATCAACAGTCCAAGTCTGGCTCTAGGCAACATTCGAAAGGTAACCATTCGCGCATCTTGTCATCTTTACCCGATATCTTCTCGGTAGTTGAACAGATGAGAGGGGCAGATCTTGCAAATCGATTTACATACGCATTCCAATGGGAGCGATGGCACTCTGACCCCAGCCCAATTGATGCACGCGGCTTCCGTCGCCGGTCTTGACGTTATCGGCCTCACCGATCATGACACCACGGTCGGTTGGGATGCTGCTGTCCGTGAACTTCAAACCGTACGCCGACGAATTGGACTTGCCCGCGGCGCTGAAATTTCCTGCCAAACTGATGAGCACATCAGCGTTCATCTACTCGGGCTCCTCTTTGACCCAAGCGAGCCCAAACTGGCGACGACGTTGGCGACAACGCGCGATGATCGGGTTCCACGGATGCACGCCATGATTGCGAAGTTGAATCTCGCCGGGATCGCGGTCACGTTCGCCGATGTTGAGCAGCAAGTAGCCACGGGCGCCACACTGGGTCGACCACACCTAGCCGACGCCTTGATCGCCCTTGGTGTCGTCAAAGACCGTGGCCAGGCTTTCGACCAGTATCTGAATAATGACTCTCCCTTTTATGTGGGTCATATTTCCCCGAATCCAATCGATGCGATCAACTTGGTCAACGGCGCTGGCGGCGTTTCGATTCTGGCTCATCCCGGAGCCAACGCGCGAAACGATCAGATTTCTGAGACCGCAATCGCTGAGATCACCGCCATGGCTGAGTCGGGGCTCACTGCAATTGAAGTAGATCATCGCGATCACAATCCAGCCATTCGTACCCAGTTGCGGAGGATCGCCGCCGATCTTGGTTTATTAGTTACCGGCGCTAGCGATTTTCACGGAACAGGTAAGTTGAACGTTCTTGGTGAAAATCAAACCTCGGAAACGGTCTGGGATGAATTGGTTGCTCGATCTAGCGGAGTTGAGGTGATCTTCGGATGAGCCTCTGGAAATACGGCGTGGAGGCGTTTGTGACCCTCTTCGTCATCATGGACCCTCCTGGAGCCGCACCAATCTTCTTGGCCTTGGTTGCCGATGAGACCAGAAAGCGTAGAAATCAACTCGCCCTCCAGGCATCTCTGGTCGCCTTCTCCGTGATCAGCCTCTTCGCTCTTTTTGGTCAGTTTATTTTGAGATATCTAAATATTTCGTTGCCCGCGATGCAGGGAGCCGGCGGACTGCTGCTGTTACTCGTCTCATTAGAACTGCTCACCGGTAAGGATTCAACGAGCAGCGCTGGCGCTGGCGTGAACATTGCCCTAGTTCCTCTTGGAACCCCGTTATTGGCAGGCCCTGGAGCGATTGTCGCCACCATAATCTTTGTTCGACGGATTGAAAATGTAAACGAAGGTCTGATTCTGGCGTTAGCTGTTGTCGTCGTGCATTTGCTGCTCTGGTTAATTCTTCGCTCGAGCACGGTTGTCATGAAAGTGCTCAGAGAATCTGGGGTAAACCTGGTCGCGCGAATTGCCGGGCTCTTGCTTAGCGCGATCGCGGTGCAAATGATCGCGGATGCTGTCAGAGCCTTTATCAAGGTCAGTTGATGCCAACTTTTCCTGGAATGCCGGAGCCGCTCTTTAGTTGCTCGCCGTCACGTTTGGATAATTGGCGCAGTTGTCCGCGCAAATATCGAATGACGTACCTCGATTCTCCGTCACCTTCAAAGGGACCTCCGTGGGCTCATAACACTATGGGCGCTGCCGTGCACAACGCGATGCGCGATTGGTATGCCTTGCCACTGGAAGGTCGTACTACCGACTCGATCGCCTCGTTAGCGCGTGCACATTGGCGAGCTGATGGATTTCGCGACGAGCAACAATCATTCGAAGCGCTCGGGCGGGCGATCGCTTGGCTCCAGTCATACGTCGCCGATCTAAATCCGGACGAGGAGCCGCGCGGAGTCGAGCGCACCGTATCGGTTACCACTGAACGGCTCTCGCTTCAGGGTCGCGTGGATCGAATTGATCAGCGGGGAGATGAACTTGTGATTGTGGACTATAAAACGGGTCGATCGCACTTGACTGACGACGATGCGGCGACCTCGCTCGCGCTCGCGATTTATGCGCTGGCTGCAACTCGCACTTTGCGGATGCCCTGCTTTCAGGTAGAACTGCATCATTTGCCATCCGGGGAAACCCTTGGACATCGCCACACAAGCGAATCACTAGCAAGGCACCTCGGGCGCGCCGATTCGATCGGGCAAGAAGCTCAAGTCGCGCAACGAGAGTTTAAAGCCGGCAGAGTGAAGACCGAAGAAATTGATCAAGTCTTTCCACCAACCCCATCCAAACTTTGTGGCTACTGTGATTTTCTTGAACACTGTCCGGAAGGTAGTGCTTCTTCGCAGCGAGCGGTGTCCTGGGTTGCGATCGAGGATCGCTAAAACTACGGCTCAAAATGCTAGGAGTTTGAATCCCTTCGGGCGCACTAGGGGGAACCAGAGGGATAAAACTAGGCACTTTTGCTTGAAAAATTTGCCGTCTACTATCCTCAACAACATTATGGAATCTGAAATCCCAATTTCTGGGGGTCGTCTTAATCGAGGAAGACTGTTTCGCCACGACGATTTTGTACTTCGGCCAGCCGACGAAGATGTTGAGGTAGAACTAGTAATCATCGAAGTCGGAAAAGTCTTTCACGGAGCGCCTAAGACTTTTGGCCGTGACTCTAATGGTCGCCTCAAACTCGAGTGGATCGAGGGAGAGTCCGGCGAAGCCATTGAAGAAGAAGACGAGGAACAAAGCCGAACTCGCCTTCTTAGCGTCGGAACACTTCTTCGAGATTTACACGATTCGACAGAAACCGCCGTTGCGGAAAACGTGTCGATTTTCCGTAAGTCATTAGATCCCTCTGGAATACATGAAGTTATATGCCATGGAGATGCAGGACCGGGAAATATCCTCTTTCGAAACGGAACAGCCTTTGCCTTAATCGATTGGGAGATGGCATCTCCAGGACGAAGATCGTGGGATCTAGCGACAGCCTTGAGGTATTGGGCGCCATTTCGAAGTCCTGCGAACAAGAAGCCCGGGGAACTTCTTCTTAACTCGTGGCGACGCGCTGAGTGGATTCTGGACGGATACCACGCGTCGGGTGAACTTCGTTTGGAGACAGTCAGCCTTCTTTCGCTGAATCAAAAAGCCCAAGCCGAGTATGTAATTCTCAGAATCAAAGCCCGGGGCGATGCCGTGTATGACGAGTGGGTGGCTAAAGGCGGGATCCGAAGGCTCGAGTTAGATGATGCTTGGTTGGGCGGGGAGAGCAAAAAACTCATGCATGCGTGGCGCTCTAGATAATCAAATCGACAGATTCCCGGTGCCCAGTTTCATCCCTTCCGAAGCGCGTGAGGGTGTAGCCAGAGTGTCCGTTGAGCCGTGCCCAGTGCAAAACGAATGTAGTTAGAAGCTCTCTGGCCAGAGTAAGGAGGAGTGAATGGATCTAGAGTCTCCTTATGACCTTTAACGATGAAAATCCCTTTGTGCGTCGCAGCACTCTTGAATACGAGTTGCCACCTTTCGAACAAATTCGAGAGGGGCATTATCTCGAGGCCTTCCACGCTGGTGCTGAGGCACAGTTGATCGAAGTAGCGGAGATCATCAAAGTGCCCGAGCAGGCCAATTTTGAAAACACCATCGTTGCGCTTGAACGCAGTGGTCAAGTGTTGAACCGCATGCTCTTAGTCTTCTATAACAAGTCTTCAAGTGACACCAGCGCTTCACTCGAAGCAATTGAGGAAGAAATTGCACCGAAACTTGCCGCGCACACAGATGCGATTCGTCTCAACCCCTTGCTGTTCGCTCGCATCAAAAGACTGTACGAAAATCGCAACACTCTGAACATGGAGAGCGAGGACCTTTGGCTTTTGGAACGCTACCATCGCGATTTTATTCACGCTGGTGCCCACCTCGATGAAGGAAACCGCGAAAAGCTTAAGCAGATTAACGAGAAACTTTCAAAATTAGAGACTCAATTTTCTAAGAATGTACTCGCCGACACTAACGACCTCGCAGTGATCGTCGATGATCTCACGCAATTGGAGGGACTCGGCGAAAATGAGATTGCCGCCGCCGCCAATGCCGCCACAGATCGGGGACTCAAGGGCAAATGGCTTATCGGTGCAGTGAACTTCACCGGCAACCCGGTGCTTAGCTCGCTACGTAATCGTGAATTGCGCCAGCGCATCATGGACGCATCCCTTTTAAAGGGCAATCGAGATAATGAAAACGATAACAAGTTGGTACTCCTCCAGATGGCAAAACTTCGAGCCGAGCGCGCCAAGTTGTTTGGTGTGCGATCTCATGCCGAATACGTAATCCAAGAACAAACCGCCGCGCAT
>JANXYY010000087.1 GCA_025355805.1 Actinomycetes bacterium | reverse complement strand
CAATTCTTGAGCAATTCTGCCAGTTCAGCGACCGCAAGCCGCTTCTGCAAGGGTAACCAAGGTGCGAACGGCAACCCCGGTGCCACCGACGGGCGTATAGCCGAAGGGCTTCCCTTCGTTGAAGGCTGGGCTTGCGATATCTAGGTGAACCCAAGGCAGGTCATCGCTTACGAACTCTTTTAGGAAGAGCCCGGCGACCAACATGCCGCCAAAGCGTTCGCCCATATTGGCGATATCGGCCACTGGCGAATCCAGGGATGGTCGTAAATCCGCAGGTAGTGGCATTGGCCAGAAATCTTCGCCGGCGATCAGTCCGGTTGCGACCACGGTCGATCGGAAGGCATCGTCATTGCCCATTGCAGCGCTTACCCGGGCGCCGAGGGCGAGACCTTGGTGGCCGGTCAGGGTGGCCACATCGACCAGGCCGTCAAGGCCGCCAGCTTTCGCTGCGAATTCTTGAGCCCGGACCAGCGCATCGGCGAGAACCAATCGACCTTCAGCGTCGGGATTGATCACTTCCACCGTGCGCCCACCGTAAGTAGTGAGGATGTCGCTTGGCCGTTGAGCCGTGTCGCTGATCATGTTTTCGGCCAGGGGAGCCCAGACATCGAGTGCGATCGGCAATTTCAGTTTGGCGATCACAATCGCGGCAGCCATCACGGCCGCGGCTCCACTCATGTCGGATTTCATGGCTTCCATGCCAAGTGCAGGCTTCAGAGCAAGCCCACCGCTATCAAAGGTGATCCCCTTGCCGACATAGGCATAGCGGGCCTTTGGCCGGGCCGGGGAGTAGGACAGATGGAGTAGGCGGGGCGGATTTATCGAACCTTGACCAACTCCGACGATCCCGCCGTAGCCACCTTTGCGGAGAGCCACTTCGTCCAGGATCGTAACTTTGAGTCCGGCGCTGGTGGCAAGTGGCTTGATTTGGGCACAGAAACTCGCCGGAGTCAGGTGGCTTGGCGGTGTGTTTACTAAATCTCGCACTAAGTGGACCGCTTCGGCCAGAATCTCGGCTCGCTTAATCGCAGTTCGAGCAATCGTTGTCCCGGCAATCTCACTAAAAAGAACGATTTCAGCTAATGGCTTCTTGTGTTCCTTGGCGGTGGTTTTACGGAAAGTATTGAAGGCATAGGCCCCTAGGAGCGCGCCTTCAGCAACCGCAGCCAGTTGTTCGATCTTGGCGCTAGGAAGTGAGAACACGGCGCGCTTAACTCCGGCCAATTCGCGAGCCGCTGCACCCGAGGCTCGACGTAGTGTTTCGTGGTCGTAGTTATGTTTTGCTTGAAATTTGCCTAAGCCAGTCACAACCAGGATCCGAGTTGAAGTGCCAGGAATCTTGATGACTTCGTCGGTGCGACCGGTTGCACCCAGATCTTCGAGAGTTTCTAGAAGGCGTGCTTCCGCCAATTCGCTAGTCCCGGTCTCGAGTACGAGTGCTCCATCGGGTTGTCGAGCCAATCCGATTACGAGGGCGTCGGCCTTGGTGAGTGGGAGGGATTTAGCGGAGATAGAGATCACAGACATAGCCACCAGCCTAACGGCTAGTTGAAGCGGGTAACCTCTCACCTTGTGAGTGAACCCAGCGCTGCCCTGCTTCAATCGCCCCTTGCCAGCCGCCATCTGGCTCTCGGCGCCAAGGTCTCCGACTTCGGTGGGTGGGAGATGCCGATTGAATATCCGGCTGCTAATGGTGGTGGAGTCCTTGCTGAACATGATGCGGTGCGAACGCGGGTTGGGATCTTTGACGTATCGCATTTAGGAAAGGCACACGTCAAGGGGGCTGGTGCCGTCGAATTTCTCAACACAGCTTTTACTAATGATTTGAATCGGATCGGGGCAGGGCAGGCGCAGTACACGCTCTGTTGCACGCCAGAAGGTGGTGTTGTTGACGACCTCATCGTTTATATCCGAAGCCAAGATGATGTGCTCTTAATTCCAAATGCCTCGAATACTTCTGAGGTGGTGCGTCGATTGAAACAGGCCGCACCTGCCCATATTTTGATCACCGACGAGCACGAGTCATATGGCGTCATAGCCGTGCAAGGACCGCAATCGGCTGCACTGCTTACCAAACTCGGATTGCCAACTGATATGGCGTATATGTCCTGGGTTGAAAGCGATTTCCAAGGATCACCTGTGATCGTCTGCCGGACCGGATACACCGGAGAACACGGATACGAATTGCTGCCAGCCTGGAGTGAAACCGGAAAAGTTTGGGATGCCTGCGCAGCACTCCTACCTGAATTCGATGGCCGAGTTTGCGGCCTCGGTGCTCGCGACACTTTGCGCACAGAAATGGGCTATCCGCTCCACGGTCACGAATTGTCACTTGATATTTCCCCAGTGCAGGCACGCGCCAATTGGGCGGTTGGCTGGGAGAAGCCGGCCTTCTGGGGTCGCGATGCGTTGATGGCCGAAAAGACTCGTGGCGCCGCTTGGCTACTTCGCGCGTTAAAAGCGCAAGATCGCGGAATTCCGCGTCCGGGCATGATCGTAAAGAACGACGCTGGCGCTGTTCTCGGTGAGGTAACTAGCGGCACGTTTTCGCCTTCGATAAAGACCGGAATCGCCCTCGCGCTACTGAGCCGTGAGGTTGCCGTCGGGGATCTTGTTGTTGTAGATGTGCGCGGGCGAGATGCGAGGATGGAAGTTGTTAATCCACCGTTCGTTCCAAGCCACGTTAAATAGTCGAAGCGTTCGAACTCAATAGTTCAAGCATTGCATCGATTATTGGTGCTGTGAGACAAGCCTGCGAGAGATAGTCAATCGCAAACGGCATTGCCAATTCCAGAATGGGTGGCCGATCCAGGCGCTGTTGAGCGAGGGCTCCCGCAGGAGAAGTTAGATCAAGGGCGGGAATAAGCCAATCGCGAGAACGATATGCGACCCGTTGGGCTATCAGAGCAGAGCAGTATGCGCGCTCGCCGATCAGGACTAGGGGAGTAGCGCGGTGCGAAGATTCAAGGATCAACCCGAGCATCGCAGCCACGTCTAAAGAATTCGTGCGAGCCAAGAGCGCGGACGGATCAGCGATGAGATCTCGTAGAGCAAACATTTCATCGCGAATATGGATGACGTTGTCCATCCACTCTTGATCGCCGACGTTGGTTCGTACGGCCACCGATGCGGCATCCGCTCTGGTGAGCGCGCCAATCAGAATTTCAACATCGTGCGCTAGCCCATCGTCATCTGAAGTAACGAAAAGCAGAGACACCCCGCTGTCGATGGCGCGATCGGCGATTTGGATACCAAGTTCGATTGAGTGCGCTACAGATGCCTCTTGGTTGGCGAAAGGATGCTTAGAAATCTTGATTCCGGGTAGTGCGCGCGATGATTCGCGATCGTCATCGGATTTACTAAATACGATTAACTCGCGAGCCCGAGAAGGAGAAACTCGGGACCTTAGGCCGGTCGTGATTAGCCAATTGGCAAGTGCGTTCAGTTTTCCGAATTCAGTTAAATTGGGACTCGGGTCTGGGGCAGGAAGATCGACGAACCTACTGCTCAGATCGAAATTACTCGTCATTGTTTGGATCATTTGATAGCCGGGTTGGGAGATTCTTCGCGCGCGCCCTTAATCGACGAATCGCCAGATATAGCACTGCAGTTCCGAGAATTCCATTGATCAGCGTCACGTACCAATGCATTGGGTCCCCCAATTTCCGGTCCGGCTCGCGATAATCCCCTGCACTAGAGTAGAGGCTATGGAATATCGTCGCCTCGGGCGCTCAGGAATGTACGTTTCGGCAATTGCATATGGCAATTGGATCACGCATGGAAACCAGATTGAATCGGATTCCGCCAAAGCCTGCGTGAGTGCCGCCCTTGATGTTGGAATCACCACCTTTGACACGGCCGACGTGTATGCGGACACGGCTGCTGAAGTGGTTCTCGCCGAAGCTCTCAAGGGTATTCGTCGCGAATCATATGAGTTATTTACCAAGGTTTATTGGCCAGTAGGTGAGGGTAAGAACGATCGTGGACTTTCGCGTAAGCACATCATGGAGGCGTGTAATGCCTCGTTGCGTCGGCTCCAAA
This sequence comes from Actinomycetes bacterium, assembly GCA_025355805.1. Taxonomy (GTDB): domain Bacteria; phylum Actinomycetota; class Actinomycetes; order Nanopelagicales; family Nanopelagicaceae; genus JANXYY01. Next base: position 616 of record JANXYY010000087.1, on the reverse strand, counting down.
CCGACCACATAGATTTGTATCAGGCCCACCGCTACGACTTTGAAACTCCGCTAGAAGAGACTCTTCGGGCCTTCGACGATCTAGTCCGGTCCGGGAAGGTAAATTATATTGGCGTCTCCGAATGGACGGCTTCGCAGATTGCCGATGCCCTGGAAATCGCCGATGCCATGGGCTTTGACCGAATTGTTTCGAGCCAGCCCCAGTACTCAATGCTCTGGCGGGTAATCGAAGAAGAGGTTGTGCCGCTCTGTGAAACAGAGGGCATTGGACAGATTGTCTGGTCGCCACTTGGCCAGGGTGTGTTGACTGGCAAGTACCTTCCCGGGCAACCATTGCCGGTGGGCTCACGCGCTGCGGCGGACAAAGACGTTGCCAGCATTGGCGACCGTTTAATGAACGAGGAAGTACTCACCGCGGTACAAGGTCTCAAGCCAATCGCCGAAAGCCTAGGTCTCACGATGTCCCAACTGGCTCTGGCCTGGGTGTTGGCGAATGAGAACGTCTCTGCCGCGATCATCGGTGCTTCCAAACCGGAACAGGTGCGCGAAAATGTCAAGGCAGCTGGGGTCAAACTCGATGCTTCGATCATGAAGGCAATTGATGTCGCTCTCGGTTC
>JANXYY010000052.1 GCA_025355805.1 Actinomycetes bacterium | reverse complement strand
AGATAGCGCCAAGCTTGACGAGAAGATTTTTGTACAGCAGATCTCAGGTCAGGAGGGACCGACGCGGCGTCGACCAGATTTGAAGTCCGCTCGAGTGAAATGGTGTCGTCGGCAGAAGGACTACGGAGTAGAACCAGATCTCGTTGCCCCGGCGAAGTGCCACTCGAGGCCAGAAAGGCAATGACTTGGTCGACAAGTGGCGATAGGCCCTGCAGGTCCCTTTGATCGGCCGCACCGAGGCGGGATTGGGCCTGATCGGCGGCGGTGGCCGCCTCGACAAGAGAGGCATCCACCTTCGTCTGCATTAAACCGTCCGTAACTCTAGATAGGAGAGCGGATCCGAGAAGCCAGATCACTCCTAGCGACAATACGAGCGTGGTCGTCACGATCCGAAGCGCGAGCGATCTGCGCCAGAGTCGAGTTGGGTTATATCGGCCAACCACTAAGGGGTCAGACCAGCCCTATATCCGATACCGCGAACGGTTAACAAAATTTGAGGTTGTTCGGCGTCTCGTTCGATTTTGGCGCGTAGGCGTTGTACATGCACGTTCACAAGGCGCGTATCGGCCGTATGGCGGTAGCCCCAAACGGTTTCGAGTAACTCATCACGGGTAAATACTCGAGCAGGCGATCTGGCTAGCGTATTTAGTAGATCGAATTCAAGCGGAGTCAATGAAATTGCGCTGCCGTCTCTGCTCACTCGATGACCCTGTACATCAATACTCAAATCGCCGATTCGAACCAACGCATTGTGCGCTGGTTCTATCCGACGTAAACACGCGCGCACGCGCGCTATTAATTCTGGCTTCCGAGGCGGCTTGATGATGTAGTCATCCGCACCAGCATCAAGACCAAGAACAACATCATCAGGCTCACTTTTAGCAGTTAGCATGATGATGGGCACGGTGGAGATGGCTCTGAGCCTCCGGCAAACTTCAACACCGTCGATCCCAGGCAGCATTAAATCAAGAAGCACCAAATCTGCAGGCTGTCCCGCAAATGCTGCCAGAACTTCCTCGCCGTGATTCACGAGATCGACATCAAAGCCTTCGCTATTCAAAATAATGCCGAGCATCTCGGCAATATCTGGCTCGTCATCGACCACCATGATGCGGCTCATTAGCTGCCGTGATCCCATGAGTTGAGGTACTTCTCCTGTGCCGGTGTGAGTGAATCAATATCTACACTCATGCTCGCCAATTTCAAGCGAGCCACTTCTTTATCGATCTCGGTCGGAACTTCAAATACACCGGGTTCGAGTTTTTCGGCGTTCTCTACGAGCCACTCGGCCGTGAGCGCTTGGTCAGCAAAGGACATGTCCATAACAGCCGCCGGATGGCCTTCGGCTGCCCCTAGGTTGACCAGCCGTCCCTCGGCAAGCAGCAACAAGCGCCGTCCGTCGCGGAGAACATATTCGTCTGTTTGGTGGCGGATTTTGGCATTCTTCGCAATCGCGTTCTCTTCAAGCCATTTCACGTCGATTTCGATATCGAAGTGACCCGAGTTTGCAAATATTGCGCCATCCTTCATGACCGCGAAATGTTCCTCGCGAAGAACGTCGCGATTACCCGTGACCGTGATGAAGATATCGCCGATCGCCGCAGCCTCAGTCATGGGCATTACGCGGTATCCCTGCATGGTCGCATCAAGGGCTTTAGTTGGATCAATCTCGGTAATAACAACGTCTGCGCCCATTCCCTTGGCGCGCTCTGCAACTCCTTTGCCGCAGTAGCCATAGCCCGCTACTACAAAAACCTTGCCAGCGATCAGCGTGTTAGTCGCTCGAAAAATGGCGTCCATCGTGGACTGTCCGGTTCCGTAACGATTATCGAACATGTGCTTGGTGTCGGTGTCGTTCACTGCAACCATGGGAAAAGTAAGGGCACCATCTTTTGCCATTTGATGAAGGCGGATCACGCCTGTAGTTGTTTCCTCACAACCTCCTCGCACGCCCGAGAGCAATTCACGGCGCCCGGTATGTAATGTATTCACTAAGTCACAACCGTCATCAAAGACTTGATGAGGTGCGATATCGAGGGCAGCATTGATGTGGCGGTAGTAGCCATCCCGATCAATGCCATTACGCGCAAAAACGCTGATTCCATATTCATGGACCAAAGCGGCAGCTGTGTCATCTTGGGTAGATAGGGGATTTGAAGCGCAGAGTGCGATCTCGGCGCCACCGGCTTTAAGCGCGCGCATCAAGTTCGCGGTCTCTGTGGTTACGTGCATGCATGCGGCGATCTTCACTCCGACAAATGGTTGGTCCATTTCGAAACGCTCGCGGATTTGGCGAAGGACCGGCATAGAGCGTTCCGCCCATTCAATTCGCTTTCGGCCCGCTTCGACCAAGGATGCGTCAGCGACGTCATGTTTAGGGAGAGCCACGGGTTGAGCCTTTCCGGTGGGGTGAAATTGCTAGGAACGAACTGTTATGCGATAACCGTAGGCGGTGCAGCGACAAATGTATGAGCGCATCTTGTAGATATGACAAACATTTGTCATATCTGGGTAAGTTGACGCCATAATAAGCCCATGATGAGCGCAGAAGAGGCGGCAAAACACCTCAACTCAACCGCCCGAATCGTCAGATACCGTGAACGGTTGGGTCTGCTTCGGCCCGGGCGAGCGCCGAGACTTCACCGCAGATTTACTCAGGAAGATCTAGCCGCCCTTCGACTAGCCGACTCGATTGAACGCAGTTATGGCGCATCGCCGGGCGAATTGGCCTTTGCGCTACGCGCTTTAACTTCGCCCGTTCTGGCATCAAAGATTGAAACCCTCGCGCAAATAACCGGGCGCTTGGTAGCAACCAGCGCGGTGCTCAACTTTGAACAGCAAAAAGCCCTTGCACTACTGGCCAACTCGACACGAACCGCACCACAACGTGGCGCTGCCAGAGATACTGATCGGTGACCCGGGTGCAACGAAAATTGAGTCGCCTTGTTTTAAGTCAAGGCTCTCGGCCCCACGAAAGACGGTGGCGCCTTGCGCTATCGCAAAGAGAACTAGCGGTGCCTTGACCTCAACCCACTGGAGGATTCCCGCGCATTCAATTCGAGTGAGCACGAAATCATCGACCGGTGGCGTCCAAGTCGTGATTTGACCAGATTCAATGCCCTCACTTCTGAAATTATTTTCCGGAACCCAGTCAATTATCGAAAGAAACGATGGAACATCAACGCGCTTGGGTGTGAGTCCTCCTCTGACGACGTTATCGCTAGACGCCATGATCTCGATTACTAAACCGCTCAAGTAGGCGTGCACTTGGCCCGGCGCAATATAACGGGCCTCACCGGGCTTCAAGTGAACTAAATTGAACATGAGTGATGCCACCACGTCTGGTCGCGCCGGATAGAGGCGTCCGATTTCGATCAACCATTTTGCGCTTGCGGCATAGGTACTATCACTCATCGCTATTTTCTCTGCGGCGTGAATCGTCTCCTCGACAAATATTGCATCATCTGGTTGTCCCAAAAGACCTTCCAGCACTTCGCGAAAGCCTCGAGTTTCAGCCATGTTCTTTAGGAGATTCAGAATTCTATCTCTTAAACGAAGAGCCCCGCTGGCGACGAACAATTCGACCAAAGCCGTTAGGTCTGCAACTTCACGAAAACCCATAAACGCATAAAAATCAGAGATGGCCGCAACGAGTTCTGGTTTGTGGTTGTCGTCAACAAAAGTTCGCTCACTCGAAGATTTCTCGACTCCTTTCCGATTTTCATCGGCAAACCCCGCCTGCGCTTGCTCCAAATTCGGGTGCACTTGAAGCGAGAGTGGCCGTTCAATCGCTAACACCTTGAGCAAAAAAGGTAAGCGAGGGCCGAACTTTTCCATCGTTAACGAACCAAGAAACCGTTTGGGGTCGTTGGCGATTAATTGATTGAGCCTTCCGACGTTTGGAACTAACGCTGGGTCGTCATCGTGGGCTCCAATCCAAAGTTCGGCTTCAGGTTCCAGGGTGGGAAAGGGCACACCCCGGATGATGGCAAGCGATTCGTGACTCCCCCATGCGTAGTGCCGAATCGACGGCTCAAGGCGAAAGAGGGTTGCTGCGGCTGCATCTGTCACATTATTCACTCGCCTCGGTCGATATCCGGTTCAAGAAAAATCATTTTTGCGGCAGGTACGACCGTACGAATCCGAAGTTCAGCCGCATCAATTGCGCGCACAATAGATAAAGCGGTGGCATCGTGTTTCACCGCAATCTTTGCTGCCACCAAAATCTCATCGGGGCTTAAGTGGAGGGTGCGAATATGAATAACCCGCTCAACCTCGTCTGTAGACACGAGCGCAGCAATTATTTTGGCGACCTCAATTGGAGCAGCTGCCTCACCCAGGAGCAGGCTTTTACTCTCGATCGCAAGCACCACTGCTACTCCGAGGAGTAGTAGGCCAATCGCCAATGTACCTAGTCCGTCAAAGATCGGAGCTTCGAACAAAATTGACGATCCCACCGCAAGCAACGCAATGCACAGGCCGACGAGCGCACCAAAATCCTCAAGGAGCACCACCGGAAGTTCGGGAGCCTTAGCCTGCTTAATGAAAGCCGGCCAAGACAGTTCGCCTTTTTCGACCCGGGCGATCCTCAGCGCCGTACGGAACGAGAGAGACTCGAGAATTATTGCCACACTCAAAGTACCGATGGCCCAAATTGGCGAAGTTAGTTCATGAGGATGGCGAATTTTTCCGACACTTTCAAAAATCGCGAACAACCCACCGACGGTGAAGAGCACGACTGCGACAAAAAAAGAATAGATGTAACGATCTCGCCCGTGTCCAAATGGATGGTCTGAGGTCGCCGGACGTTTGGCTCGGTGACCGCCTACGATCAACAGAATCTGGTTTCCAGAATCAGCGACCGAATGAACTGCTTCGGCCAGCATTGCCCCCGAACCGGTAAAAAAGAAAGCCACGAACTTGCTGGCAGCGATCATCAAATTGGCAGCCAGCGCCGCGAGAACCGCTATGCGGCTGCCGCTCTCACCTGTAGGAGTCACCCTGACTTACGCCTGGCGAGTGCGCGCTTGGTCGATCAACATCACCGGGATCTGATCGCGGATCGGATAAGCAAGCAGACATCCTTTGCAACAAATTTCATTATCGATCACCTCGACGGGTGAGTGACAACTCGGGCAGGCCAATATGTCCAGCAATCTAGAATCTAAAATCACTATGACCTCACAAGGTTAAGAACTTCGTCGCGGATGGAGCACATTTGCTCATCCGTTTTGGCTTCAACATTTAGCCTTAGGAGGGGTTCGGTATTAGAGGGACGCAAATTAAACCACCACTCCTTGGTTGATACCGTCATCCCGTCTAAAAAGTCCAGCGAAACGCCTTCCCTGATTTCGAAGGCCCTTTTGACACGCAGTGTTATTGCCTTCGAATCGACAACCCGAGAATTTATCTCACCACTATCCACATAACGGATAAATGGCTTGAGGATTTCGGAAAGTGGTTGGGTGGTCTTGCCCAATACTGAAATTGCATGGAGGGCGGCCAACATTCCTGAATCTGCGTTCCAGAAATCAGCGAAATAGAAATGCCCAGAATGCTCCCCACCAAAAACTGCGCCCGTTGCGGCCATTTCCGCTTTTATGTAAGAGTGTCCAACTCGAGTGCGCACGGGTACGCCGCCGTTCTCGAGAATTACTTCAGAAACCGAACGTGATGTTATGAGGTTATGAATTATCTTGGCACCTTGGTGGACTTGTAACTCATTCTTCGCAATTAGCCCAGTGAGTGTCGACGGGCTAACAATTTGTCCCAGTTCGTCGACTATGAAGCAACGATCCGCATCACCATCGAAAGCCAGCCCAATATCGGCTTTGTTTGCAATTACGGCCGCCTGGAGATCACGCAAATTCGCCGGATCGATTGGGTTCGCCTCGTGATTTGGGAACGTGCCGTCCAATTCAAAATAGAGAGGAATGATCTTCAAAGGCAGCCGACCCAGGACCGCCGATGCAGTATGCCCGCCCATGCCATTCCCCGCATCTACGGCAACAGTAAGTGGACGAATGTGGGCGACGTCGACAAGGGAGAGCAGATGCGTTGCATATTCGGCTAAGACATCGTGGAATGTGGTGGTCCCTGGCGTGCCACTCCAATCTGGTACCCCCGCCAGGAGATCGTCGCGAATCGTACGCAGTCCAGAATCTTCTCCGACAGGAGCGGCCCCCGCCCGACAGAGTTTGATTCCGTTGTAGTCAGCGGGGTTATGACTCGCCGTAAACATCGCACCAGGAAGATTTAGCGAACCAGAAGCAAAATACAACTGATCGGTAGCTGCCAGACCAATGCGAATGACATTGGCGCCCTGCGAATTTGCACCCGCAGCGAAAGCGCTCGCCAGAACAGGCGAAGTTGGCCGCATATCTTCACCAACGACCAGAGTGCAGTCTTCCTTAGCGCCTTGCGATTTGAGCAAACGCACGAATGCAGCACCCACTGCAGTGACCAGTTCCGTTGTCAACTGTTGAGGCACTTTCCCACGTATGTCGTATGCCTTGATGACGGCATCGAGATCGCCTGGCTCGAAATTGTTCATATGCCGAGCCTAGCCTCGCAGAATCGTTACCAGCCTAATTTGCAGGCGGTAGGGCACGCAGATGGCCTCGCCGCCCGATCTCAGGAAGCGAATTATCATCCCGAGGCGTTTTCACCCGAGCGGTTTCGCGAACAGCCTCAGCTATTGCCATCAAATCTTCATCACTTGGCATCGGCTCGGAAGTCGGAGCGGCAAGACGAAGAATCTCCCAACCAATTGGAGCCGTTAGTTTCACACTATGAGCGGCGCAAAGGTCGTAACAATGAGGTTCTGAATAGGTGGCGAGCGGGCCGACTACAGCGGTCGAATCTGCATAGACATAAGTCAAAGTCGCCTCCGCTACGCGATTACAGGCGGTCCGCGAACAACGACGAACTGTCATGGACGTGACGCTAGCGCAGCAGCCACTTATCGTGGCATGCCCACGCCGACATCGGCGATTGGCAAAGTTGAACGCCCAGCAACACTGATGGGACGTAGTGGAGAAGTTGTTATTCCGTTAATGGTGCGAAGCAGCCGAGCCGCGTAGACGATGCCAGTATTCGCACCGACTCGAATGGCGGTTGCCCCAGTACCCAAAGTGCCTGAAGTGCCCAATTTGCTCGGAGACCAGGCAACAACACTTTCGGCGGGAATGGCTAGCGTCAAGGTGATTGGATATGCGCCGACACGTATCTTCGTGACCGCGATACTCGCGGCTGCGTGCGAATAAAACAGATAGGTGGTGCCGTCGATATCGGCAGATGCCGCACCAAGTGAAAGGCCTGGCGCACTTGCAGTCCAAGCGATATCGCTGCCATTGCCCGCGTTCACGCTTGAAAAAACACCCGCGACTACTGGCGCATCAGCAGTCACGACAAAGGCGTATGCGAGAGAAGGAAGGGCTGTAGTGATCGGAATATCACGAACTCGCCCGGCCACTAGTTCTATTTTATCCAGACCCAACGGCGTAAAAGAGTCGCCAGAACCGACCACATCTACCCGAACACTCGCAGCGTTTAGTGGAGCGAGCAGCCTCAGAACGCGTGTCTCGCCGGCGAATTTTGGGGAAGGAGATTTAGCACTCGATCTACGTGGTGGATTGATGCCAGGAACACCGAGCATCACAAACCTTTTGGCCGGATCAATACCTGCTGGCACAAAATCGGCTCCAAGGCTAGTTAGGCCTTGAGATCGTTGATCGTAAAGCGAGGCCGCAACTCGTCCAGATCGAATGAGTACGTGGAGCACAATCGCGTTCACTCCCGGTGCTATGGAATCAAGACCCAGCCGAATACTCGTCTGGGCTGGCACTACGACCGGGTACGCGGGCACTGCGCCTTTGTCACTCCACGCCATAACCGTTGCCACCGCATCGCCGTGCCCCGCGTTCACCAAAAGAAGACGATCTTGACCGCTCAACGCAGCGGAGCCACCAACAAACCAGTAGGACGGGTCAACACTTGGACACGCCAATCCGGACAGGCCTGATGCGCTCTCGATTTGCGTCGCACCTACAACTGACTTTTCGACCAAGTGTGCAACGGATGAGATTCGAGCAGAAGTGACGTCCCTGTTGGTCGTCAGGACGATCTCCTTGACGCCCTTTGGTAATTTACCGATCGGGCTCAGTTGAGTTCCTTGCCCTCCAAGAACCACAGTTGCGCCCCGTGCGGAATCGGGACAAATTATCGCAGCGCGGGTCGTGACAACACTGGTGTGACTAGTGACCACTTTGGGTAGGTCAAATTGTACAATTGCTAAACCCGTCGTAATTGCGAGGAAAAGCGTGAGCAGACGCCAACGCATCAGGCCACTTCCTTGTCAGGCCGATCAATCCTTCGCCGGCCGCCTGGCAAAATGAAAACCAAGAGCGAGAGCATCGCCAAAAATTGAAACGCAAGACCCGTTCGTCTCTCAGTGCTGTCGTGAACAATAAATACTTTTCCAGGTTTGGAGACCCAAAAGGAGGTTGCCCAGCCATATGAGTAAGAGCGCGTCAGTTGAACTCCATCTTCGATTGCTCGCCAGCTCGGATCCCCACGATCGGCGATGACAATTCGACCAGGCGTTGTCACTTTGATCTCGGCAGCCACCCGATCGGAGCGGATCGGGATGCTGTTGCCGTTGGCGTCGATAAACCGAACTCGAGACGTGACCCCAGCAACTTTCCACAAGACGCCATTAGATGTTGTCGAAACTCTGGACAGGCCACTCACGGCATCGAAGCTTCGGACCAAGGCTGGGTCAAGCGGTGCAGATAAGAGGACGTAACGAATTGCAAACTGTCCAAGTTCGACACTGGTTGTTGGACTGCCACCAGAAATCAATGTGGCTACCGTGACATCCAGACTGTGGGGCACCTGACTCTGCTCCTCCGCGTCTCCTATTTGCAGTGGTCGATCGCGAATGATCACATACTCACTTTTACCGCCATGCGCGCTCAAAATTAAAGTGCGTGGGTGCTCATCGCCCCTAGTGGCTGCATCGATAAACGCCGGAACAACCGAAGTGCGCCCCGATCTAGTCGCCGATGCGGCGCCCGGACCCACCAACCAAAAGCCCATAGTTAAACCCGAAAGCAGTAGGACCACAACCATCGCGGCAGTTCCTGCGTGCTCCCGTCCAAAACCTTTCTCCGCGAGATGACCGACGAAACCTTTCGTAGTCAATACCCCGGTCCAGAGGAGAATGATCGTGATAAGTAACGTGAACGAACCAAGCCAGGGTGTAACTAATCGGCTTGTCCCATGGCCGACGACGTGTGTCATCGAAAGTGGAACCGCTAACGCGAGGATCACCAGCGCTACGAGGATGAGGCGTCTGACTTGGTCTCGATCGACAGCTGCAAGAAGCGTCACAACTAGAAGCGCGCAGAGCCCTGCACCGAACCAAATTGGCGGAGCACTCAGCCCGCCCGGTGAAAGCAAGAGCAAGCCCAGTGGACGCCCGCCATTGATGGGCACTCCGGGATCGTGAAGCCAGAGCGATGGATGGATTACTGCATTCATACTCCACGGAAAAAGGACGACGAGAGGGGTAAGGAGCAGCGGAAGGAGGCGCAAAGTTCTGAGTCGCATCGCACTGAGTCCACCGGAACGAAAAGCAAGAAAGAGCGCCCATCCCAAAGTTAGAGGCAGCAACAAAGCAAAGATCTGCGCAAATGCGATCGTGATTGAAAGTAGAAGGGCCACGCTCCAGATGCGCCGCCACGATGCCTTTTCAATATTCGCTAGCGGCCGCGCGACTAGGAGTAGCAAGGGAAGCAGCCAACTAACAATCACGATTGAGAGATGCCCGTCGACGACTCCAGTTACCACGGAGGGGGAGAGGGCGTAGAGCGCACTGGCTCCGACGGCTAACCAACGTTCACTTGTCACCTTGCGCATAAGGGCATACATCGCGCTCGCAGCAGCGGGTATCGCGAGCAAAAAAAGCAAAACGATAAGTAGCGGTGCACGCCCCCCCACGATTGAACCCATCAGGGCAAGAATCGGCAACCAAGGTGGCGCGGCGATCGTGGAACCTAGCGAAACGGTGTGCCACGAGTCGAGATAACTCCTAAGTAAATCAGCCGCCCCGCTCGGCGCCGGTAAGAGCGCTCCACCAGCGAGTGCACCGAGTCGGTGACGTCCTGCAATCAGCGCCAGAACGGTGAGCGCAATACTCATGATCACGATTGGGCGGTAAAGAACCTTCCGAAAAACAGAACGCCCTTCGTCGGCAAGAACATCCTCTTCATCTTCCGTTGCAATCGTGATGCGAGCATCGTAGAAGGATGTGGAGGGTGCAGATTTCGGCGCTGCCCCGCGCATAATCAAACTCCGGAAACTATCAAATGCCGAACGGATCTGTGCTCGGTTGGGCGCCATGAATCGATTTACCGAGTTGGCAGGGAGTAGCCGCAATAACTTCCTGCTCTTACGTGCCGCACGAATCAGATCCGGGCGCGTTAATACAAGAACGAGCGCAGCCGTTTCGTCGGCGGCATAGCCAGGTAGTTTTGCAAATAGATACCCGATCGTGCGCAAAGCGGTGGAGACAGTTAAGCGCAGGAGAAGCGGAATGAAGCGAGACGTCGAACAATTAACTAGAAGTACGTAATTGGCATTGCGCCGATCCAATAAGTGTGGTCGATGAAAGACGGCACCATCTACATCAATTTCGCGTCGTTCGGTGGCAGCGGCCTCGGCGTGAAGACCAATCGCTTCGCTCACACATATTGCTCGGTGCCCAGCAACGTGGGATCGCCAACCGAAATCCACGTCATCACGAAACAACGATAAATTCGGATCGAATCCACCCAATTCTGCTAAGACGTCGGCCCGCACCAACATTCCTGCCGTGCTGACAGATAGGACTTCGCGTACACCATCGTGTTGACCTTGATCACGTTCATGTCTTTCTAAACCGGTCCAACGCGAACCATTGCCCGCAATCGAAATCCCCACCTCGAGAAGATGATTGCGATCGTGCCAACCTCGCAATTTTGGTCCTGCAATTGCAACGCTCGGATCTGAAATCGCGGCGCTGATCAGAAGGGCCAGAGCATCCTGCGCCGGAGCGAAATCGTCATGGATGAGCCAGAGCCAATCCTGGGTAGTCGGGAACTCGCCCTCTAACCGTTTGGAAAGGTTGGCGCGGGCTTGGTTGATCGCCTCGCCGAAACCACAGTCTCGAGCGGCATGGATGGTTTCGATTCCATTAACTTCGAGAAGTTCTAGCGTTCGATCGGTTGAAGCTGTGTCAATCGCAATGATCCGATCAGGCGGGCGCGTCTGCGAGAGCAGCGATGTAAGAACTTCGGGAAGCCACCTGGCTCCGTCGTGGGCAACCAGCACGGCGAAGACTCGCGGCTGGAACTGTTCGGAATCTTGGCTAGGCATACGTAGCCCAGCCTAGATGGATCGGGAAGTGACCAATCGCGCGGAATTGGCAGATCAGATAGCGCGACGCTTGAGCCGGCGGCGCTCACGCTCGGACAGGCCACCCCAGATACCGAAGCGCTCATCCTTACCCAGGGCGTAATCAAGACATTCTGCACGGACATCGCAGGAAAGGCAGACGCGCTTAGCCTCGCGCGTAGAGCCGCCCTTCTCTGGAAAGAACGCTTCTGGGTCGGTTTGGGCACAAAGTGCCCGCTCCTGCCAAGAGAGTTCCTCGGTGCTGTCGGCGATGAGCGCAAACTTTTCGCTCACGTCGTACCTCCTACTCGCGCCGCGCGTCGCGGCGATCTGCCGACCCTTGGTCGGGAAGCGCTAAGCGAATTACACGCGTGTTATTCCTACAAGTCAACCCGTACGCCTGAAATCTTTTGATAAATCCTTTTTTCTGCGCGGGAACAGTGTGAGTGGATTTACGATTGGATACTCCACTATGAAGCGAATCGTCGTCCTCGCCGGTGGATTTGGTGGTGCCCGCTTCTTACGGGGCCTTCGCGCGGTGGCACCGGAGTCGAAAATCACCGTTGTGGCCAACACTGGCGATGACATCACCCTGTTCGGTCTGCGTATCTGCCCAGACTTGGACACGCTTATGTACACCCTAGGCGGAGTCATCAATGAGAAGACGGGTTGGGGGCGTGACGACGAAACGTTTAACAGCAAGGCCGAACTGGCCGGCTTTGGCGTTGGACCGAGTTGGTTTGGTCTCGGCGATCGCGACCTGGCCACCCACTTGATTCGAACGGAGATGCTCAACGCCGGGTATTCGCTCACCGACGTGACCAGCGCGCTGGTTAAGCGCTGGGAGTTGGGCCTCGAGTTACTACCGATGTGTGACGAGCGGGTTGAGACACATGTTCGAATAAGCGACGAAGATGGCGACCGCTTCATTCACTTCCAAGAATGGTGGATTCGTCTCGGTGCGAAAGTTGCCGCCGAGCAATTTGTGGCGCTAAATATCGAGCAATCGAGGCCAGCAAAGGGCGTTCTAGAAGCAATCGCGGGGGCTGATTTAATTATTCTTGCGCCGAGCAACCCCGTGGTTTCAACTGGGATCATTCTTCAGGTGCCGGGAATTTTGACTGCGTTGAAGAATGCAGACGCTCCTATAGTTGGCGTGTCACCGATCATCAACGGCGCTCCAGTACGTGGAATGGCTGACAAATGTCTCACCGCGATCGGCGTCGAAACGAATGCCCATGCCGTTGGGGCGCATTACGGAGCAAGATCGGCAGGTGGGCTGCTTGACGGTTGGCTCGTGGATACAACTGATTTGCCAATGGAGATCAACGGAATTGAAGTCAGGGCGCTGAATCTACTCATGATTGACCCCGTCACAACGCAAGCGATCGCACAGGAGGCTTTGAACCTGGGTCGCGCTCTCAGCAATCAAAGAGGGGGTTCGTGAACACGATCTCTCTCATTGGGCTCGAAGGCCTACCCGAGTTCACGGCCGGGGATGATTTAGCCCTGACCATCATGAGGAATTGTGAACTTAATGATGGCGACATTCTCGTGGTTACAAGCAAAATTGTGAGCAAAGTTGAGGGAAGGCTCGTAACCGCCCCTAATCGCTTCGAAGCAATAAGTGAGGAAAGTGTTCGAGTTGTAGCACAGCGAGGCGAGACGATAATTAGCCAGACTCGACATGGCTTTGTGATGGCAGCAGCCGGCGTGGATGCGTCAAATTTGCCCCTGGGACAGGTTGCACTGCTTCCGCTTGACCCCGATGCGAGTGCACGTAATCTACGGAACCAATTGGTAGCCGTAAGTGGAAAGCACATCGCCGTAGTCATCACCGATACTTTTGGTCGACCCTGGCGTGATGGGCTGATCGATCAAGCTATCGGTTGTTCTGGGCTAACGGTGACTGACGATTATCGCGGTCAGAAAGATGGATTCGGCAATGAACTTCGCGCGACCATCACGGCCATTGCCGACGAGATCGCTTCTGCGAGTGAGCTAGTGCGCAGCAAACTTTCCCAAATACCAGTGGCCATAATTCGCGGTTTGGACCGGTATGTGACCGACGAGGAGGGACCAGGCGTTGCATCTTTGATTCGTAAACCAAGCGATGATTGGTTTCGTCTAGGGCATCGAGAAGTAATCACGACTCGGCGTACGGTGCGCGATTTTTCCGATCTGCCCATTGACGATCTGATCATCCGTGAGGCGATTGCGGCTGCGATTACAGCTCCAGCACCTCACCACTCTGCCCCTTGGCGGTTTGCTGTAGTTCAAAATTCACGGGTTAGAAAACAATTGCTTGACGCCATGTCGAGCGCTTGGGTTGCAGACCTTCGAAGAGACGGGTTCTCTCATGAAGCCATCGAGAAGCGCGTCGCTCGAGGTTCATTTCTTTACTCTGCTCCAGTTCTCATCATCCCGTGCTT
>JANXYY010000022.1 GCA_025355805.1 Actinomycetes bacterium | reverse complement strand
CCCCCTCGACAAAAAGAGGAAGGACCCCGTCGAAGTGGGGTCCTTCCTCTTTTTGCTTGTTAATTAGTTATTTGATTGACCCGACTCATTTTGCGCGGGCATTGCTGCGCGAGCCGCTTGGATCGCGTCCCGAAGGGTTGTGTTTGCAGTCATCAGCGCGGTACGCAGAGCTGTCTGCGCAGGAAGAATCGATGCCTGGTAGGCAGATAAAGCGGCCTGAGTGCTTGCTGCAAATGTGTCATTGGCCGTCTTTACTGCAGCCTTGAAGACATCCTTGGCCGCGTGCTCTGCAACATTCGAGCTTTGTAACGCGCTCTGTCGAGCAGTCTGTGCGGCAAGTACTGCGGCGTCACGAGTTGCCGCGAGTGGCGAAATCGCAACGTTGTACGCGTTCAACGCAACCTGAGTGTTAGCCGTGAACGTTACGTTCGCGGCCGTCACCGAGGCTGTGAAGGTGGCTCGCGCAGCATCCTTAGCCTGATCAGTTGTAGCGAGCGCAAGCGCCGCGTCAAGAGCAGTCTGGGCTGCCGCAACAGCCGCGACACGAATGGCTAAGGCTGGCGCTACAGCTGCGTTGTAGGTGGCTAGAGCCGCCTGTGAACTCGTAGTAAAGGCGGTGTTCGCGGCTGTGACTGCGACATCAAAGTTCGTCTTAGCGGCTGTCTCAGCAACCGTGACGCTTTGAAGCGAGGTCTTCAGCACAGTTTGGGCTGCAGCGATTGCTGTATCACGAGTGGCAACTGCCGGTGCAATCGCGGCGGTGTAAGTGGCCTTAGCGGTTGCAGTCAGGGTGTTAAACGAAGCAAGTGCTGCGGTGCGGGCGCTCTGGTAGGCGGTGATAGCGGCAGCGATTGCCGGGTTGACGACGCCGTGATGGTTGCCCTCTTTGTTTTCAAGTGCATGAGCCCGGCCTTCAAGACCATGACCCTTACCTTCAAGTCCCTTGATATCTCCCAAGAATCCGTCGTTCATACCAAAATCACCATGGATACCAAACTTTAAGTGATCCTTTTTCATATCGTGCTTGCCTTGATCGTGCTTGGCATGTGCCTTATCGCTCTTGCCTTGATTACCGTGACCGTTATCGGCCTGCGCGAGTGGTGCCATGGCGGTAACGAGAGCAAGCGCTGAGCCTCCGGCGATTAGTGCTCGAAATGTCGTTGTCGTGCGCTTCATGAGATCCCCAATCCTTTTGATTGGTTTCAACGTATGCCCACAAAGGCCGATCGATGGAGCCTCTTTGGGAGTTCACAAGAAGACTGGACAACTCCCATTGAATGCTTCACTCCTGGGTCCCCCAAATGGTGGGTTCCTCCTGTTTTGAACTCCGGCCATCCCCTGATGAGCGTCCGCGAACGCGTCGCCAGATCCAGGGAATTAGAAACGAGATCACCCAGCGAATGTCTTGCCAGAGGGCCAGCGCCCTGGGTTTTGTTCTCTCAGGAGGAAGTTCTGAACTCCAAGAAGAATCTTGCGAATAACCAAGGGCTTCAAGCACCGCGGCTGCGACTCGTCGATGACCTTCGCCATTTAAATGAAGACGATCACGATCCCAAAAACGCTGATCTTTGAGAATCGAAACCTGGGCAGCTTCGATCAAAATCGCGTTCGCCTCAATCGCGACTCTGCGAACTTCTTCGTTGAAACCGGCAATCTTGAGAGCCAAACGCTCTGCTGCTCGGCCCTTGGCGCCAACGGGTTCTGCAACGGTGAAGAGAATTACATCAGCACCAGTCGCGCGAAGTGCTAGCACTGAATTTATGTAAAGGTTGGCAGCCTCAGCATGGTTGTAACTAGGTCTTAAAAGATCATTCGCGCCGGCGTGGAAAGATACAAGCACATTGCCATAGGTCGAGTACTTTAGGGCGATTGGCACTTGATCCTCTGCAACCTGTCGAATCAATTTTCCACGAATCGAGAGATTCAAATAAGTAAGGTTCGGATCACGCGCCGCCAAGCCATCTGCAACTCGATCTGCCCAGCCCCGATGGTGGCCGGTTTGCGGATGAACTTCGTCACCGATCCCCTCGCTAAACGAATCGCCGAGAACAATGAAACGCGAGTAGTACTTCATCGGAGTATGTTCACCGCCCGTGCGATTACTAATCCGACGGTCAAGAGCGACACGGTCGACTGAATCAACATTAAGAACTTCGCCCAGCGGGTCAACGGCATTACGTCAGTCGGGCTAAAGGCACTGGCGTTTGTAAAGGACGTGTACAGATAGTCAAAGAACGTGGGCGCCCAGTGGTTAGGTGCATATCGCGGATCTGTCATCTGCGGGAAGAGAAAGTCTGGGTAGGGATGACGCGCTTGCGCTCTCGCACCGGGTCCGCCGCGGTCAAATTCCCAATACCAGAGGGCGAATACCACGATGTTCGTTAACCAAATCGAGCCACCTGACAGGAGCAAACTTGCGGCATCGTGAACACCACCATGAACGAGCGCTCGGATCAACAGGCCGACCGACCATATATTCGAGGCGCTCATGATGCCGATTAGCAGTAATCCGAGAACGCGGGTGGCGGTGCGATGGCGATTAACCCGGCGTGGGTTGAGTATCGTGATTGTGGCAAGCAGAACCAATTCGATAGTGCTATTCAACGAAGGCAGTTCAACTCGTAAATCTTTCGGCAAAACATATTGAAGTCCGACGACCAGTAAAACGACCGCCGATACAGGCCACCTGACTTCTTCGGGGTGCTTGCGATGCCAGTGACCCGTCGAATGCAATCCGGGTTGGCTTCCCTTTGGAAGCGCAGTTTGCTCCGAACTTTGCTCTGGGGGACTCCCGACGCTATCCATGTGAGCAAGTTTGGCGGAAAGCCATTCGCTTCGCGAGGCGGTAGCGTGGCGCAGTGACCAAGCCGCCCTTGCGCGAGAGTGCGCCTTTGCTGGATGCCTACCTGACTTATACCGAACAGCCCTCAACCCCTTTCACTCTGCCGGGGCATAAACAACGTGCCGCCCGGCTGGATGTGGGTCTTGGCGTCTGTGTCGACGGTGATGTCCCTTTGGGCGGCGGACTCGACGAAATAAAGCACACGAAGAATGTCTTGCCCACCAGCGAAGCCCTCGCCGCAAAATTGTGGGGCGGCGAATGGGCGCGCTTCAGTAGCAATGGTTCAACTCACGCGAACCAAGCGATCCTGCTTTCGATGGCCCAACCCGGAGACCGGGTGGTCATCTCTCGAACCGCCCACCGTTCAATGTTGATCGGCTTAGTACTCGCCGGACTTGAACCCGTGTGGGTTGAGCCAGAACTCGACCGAGTGACTGGGCTTCCGATCGGACTTGAGCCAAAAGTCGTTGCTTCGCTGCTGCGCGAACATAGTGCTCGTGGAGTTATTGCAATTGAGCCTGGTTATCTTGGCACCCTTTCGCGAGTCGATGAACTTGCCTCGGTCGCTCACCAAGAGGGCGTACCGTTGGTGGTCGATCAGGCTTGGGGTGGTCACTTAGGTTTTCATTCTGAGGTTCCGCGGCACGCCCTACAACTGGGTGCGGACGCGATGATTATTAGCATTCATAAGGCATTACCGGGGATAAGCGGCGCGGCGATGGCAGTAGCGCGAACCAGTTTGTTAGATCGCGCTCGACTTGAGCAGGGTTTCGATGCCGGACTCACCACTTCACCCCCAGGCGCCATTTTGGCCTCCTGCGACGGCGTCCGCGCGTTGATCGAAACACGCGGCGAAGAGTTGATCGGCGCAATGATCGCGCGGGCGGCACATTTGCGAGCGCGGTTGAAGGCGGTCTTCGGGGCACAGATCGTTCTTTCGCCAGTGGACTTTCCAGCCGGTCGATTCGATCCAAGCAAGATCGTCGTACGTACTGGGTTTATCGGAGCCGACGGCGTCGCCGTGGAGCAAGACTTGCTAGCCAAAGGCATCCGTCTGGAAATGACGGATCAGGACACGATCGTTGCGATTATGGGACTCGTTGATAACGATGAAGAAATCGAGGCCCTCGCTGAGGCCTTAATTTTATCGCTGTCCAAACGCGCGGGCACGCCGCGCCCACCAGTTACTGCCTTCTCCTGGTCGATTGTCCCGGAGAAGGTGCGATCTTTGCGCGAGGCCTTTTTTGCCCCGGTCGAAATGGTTTCAGCAGCGCGCGCCATCGGTCGGATTAGCGCCGACCTAATCTCCCCCTACCCACCTGGCGTTCCAGTAGTAGCTCCGGGGGAAGTTATCACCGCGCCAATCGTCCTCGGGTTACAAGAGTGCTTGGCCTTGGGAACACGGGTGGCTTATGCCACTGATCCAACGTTAAAACAATTCCGCGTCTTGGCGTAGAGCCCCGATAGTTCTAACCTGTCGGTGTGGCTGTTGTTTATTCACAACGTCTCTATTATTTACGCTTGCTGGTTCCAGCTGGGGCGTTGCTCCATTTAGGCGGTCGGCTCATTTTGCACGGCCCAAATTTTTGGTGGGATCTGATTTTTTATAATGCCGTTGTTTTCGGTGCAGGCATTTTCTCTTGGATTGGATCAGAGCGTGTCGATGTTGATCAGCTTGGCGCTCGAGCGCTTTCGCTCGCGATTTTTCTGTGGGGGGTGGGCTCCTGTGTCGCCACCTGGTCAATCTTCAGGGGCTTCGAGCGAATTTCTACCTATGGGGATGTCGGCTACGTCCTTTTCTATCCGCTTGCTTTGCTCGGCATTGCCCGGCTTCTACGGAGAGCCTCACGACTAAAATTCGCCGAAATTTTGGATTCCTTGATCGTCGGACTCGGCGTCAGTTCAGTCGGGGCGGCACTCGCTCTGAGGCCCCTAACCGCATCAATTCTTTCGTCGTCAACTTCTCTCACTTTCACGGGCTTGCTTTATCCCATTGCCGATCTCGTTCTTTTCGCCTACGTTGCCGCAGGCATCAAGGCTTCCGGACGTCATCTGTCACCGCGAACGGCATGGTTGGCGGGCGGCATCGTTCTATTTGCTCTTACTGATGGCCTCTTTCTTTACCAAAGCGCAATGGCCTCGTACACCTTCGGCACTTGGCTCGATAGCGGGTGGCTTCTCGGTTTTGCCGTCTTGAGCGAGTCGGTGTGGCGTCCGAGTGCCGAAATTCAGGAAGTCTCCAATTCATCACTCCCTCAGGGGCTGGCGCTGGCATCGGGAATGAGCATTCTGACGGCAGCGGCAATTTGGCCATCGCTATTTCCCACTTACGCCTTAATTCCGGCCTGCGCCACTCTGATCGCGGCATTTTTACGGATGGGATTATCCCTGCGCGAAGCACATCGACTCTCGCAAGAAGAATTGCTGGCACGCACCGACGATCTAACTGGACTCCCCAACCGTCGACTATTTGTCTCGGATTTATCCATGGCTGTTACGCAATGGAACTCAGGACGTGCATTCGGCGCATTGATGATTATCGATCTCGATGGTTTCAAAGAAGTCAATGATTCCCTTGGCCACCTAGCCGGAGATGCGCTCTTGCGCGGGGTGGCTGGGCGCTTGAACGCGAAGTTGCCTCGTGATTCTCTTCTTGCCCGCCTAGGCGGTGACGAATTTGGCGTCATCATGAGATCGCCACGAATCCTTGAAGATTCCAATGAAATGGCGCGACAATTACGCGAGACGCTTATTACTCCATTTCAAGTATCCGGCGTGAAAATCAGGGTCGACGCCAGCATCGGAATTGCGTACGCACCACGCCATGGCAACGATGCTTCTACCTTGCTGAGTCGAGCTGACATAGCGATGTATCGCGCAAAGCGGGCCCATTTAGGTGTGAGCGTTTGGGACGAATCAGCCGATGAACTATCGCCAGATCGCGCTGGGCTCGCTGAAGAACTCTCGCAAGGCTTACGTCGTTCTGAACTGATTTTGCACTACCAGCCCATCGTCTCACTCGTCGATGGAAGCGTCGAAGCTGTCGAAGCCTTAATGCGCTGGCGTCATCCCCGGCTTGGCCTGCTAAATCCTGAACATTTTCTCCCACTAGCCGAACGAATTGGCCTAATCCACGATATTACGATCTCTGCACTCACCCAAGGGTTACAAGTAATCGCAGAATGGCAACAGGTTGGCATTGATACTTCGATCGCTGTCAATATCAGCGCTCGAGATCTGATCCGGATTGATTTTCTTGATTCAATAGAGAGGGCTTTAGCAGGCAGTGGCGTTGATCCGTCGTCACTCATCCTGGAAATCACCGAAGATGTTTTACTTGTAGATCCAGAAGCCGCGGGTCGAGTCATCAATCAATTAGCGAAAATGCGCGTTCGAATCGCGATCGATGATTTTGGAACTGGTTTTTCATCGCTCTCTTATCTTCAGCAACTTCCGGTTCACACGCTGAAACTTGATCGTTCATTTGTGGCTCATCTCTTTGACGTCGGAGGTGCAGGCGTCCGCGCGAGCGCCGTGGCCAAAGCCGTAATTGATTTGGCAAGATCGTTGGGCCTTGCGTGCATTGCTGAAGGCGTTGAGAGCGAGGAAGGGCTATCGCTACTCCGTGAACTCGGCTGCACGAGTGCACAAGGAAGATATTTAGCGCCACCAATGTCAGAGTCCGATTGCCGCGAGTGGCTTGCAACACACCATGTGATGAGCACCCCGTGAGATGGCGTACTCTTATTTTTCCCTGGTCGCAGGTTTGGCGGCCGATTAAGGAGGCTTTAATTGTCCGGTCAATTCCAAGGTCGTGTCCTTGTGCTCGGAGCGGGTTCGGTCTCGCAATGCACTCTTCCGCTCCTCCTCGACAATCTGGTCGAAGGTAAACAAATCACGATCGTGGATCCGATCGACAACCGTGATCGCATGAAATCAGCACTGGATCGCGGGGCCACATATGTACAGGGCGAAGTAACGCGTGAAAATCTCGCGGAAATGCTAGGTAAGTATCTCAACGTGGGTGATCTCTTAATTAATCTTGCTTGGAATATTGATGCAAATGCCATCATCGGTTGGGCACACGATAGTGGTGTGATGTATCTGGATACTTCGGTTGAAGAGTGGGAGCCGTACACCCAGGTAACAACCCGTCACCCACTGGAACGAACGCTTTATCACCGTCACATGCGCCTTCGAGAGATGAAAGCCTCATGGAGTCACAAAGGCCCAACAGCGATCGTAGAACACGGCGCCAATCCTGGATTGGTTTCGCATTTTGTGAAGAAAGCGCTAATCGAAATCGGTACTCGAGCACTCTCTGACGGCCTAGCCGCGAACGGTGTCGAAAAGGCACTTGAGACTGAATCATATGCGCAACTTTCGCAAGCCCTCGGGGTAAAAGTCATTCACATCGCAGAACGTGATACCCAGATAACCGACCGCCCGAAACTCGTCGATGAGTTCGTTAATACTTGGAGCGTCGAAGGCTTTTATGAAGAAGGAATTGCACCAGCCGAACTTGGTTGGGGAACGCATGAAAAAACCTTGCCTCCTGGTGCCTATGTGCATGAAGGCGCCGGCCCCCGCAATCAGATCGCCTTAGCCCAACCCGGGGCGACCACCTGGGTGCGTTCTTGGGTTCCTGAATGTGAGATCACTGGACTAGTTGTTCGACACGGCGAATCCTTCACGATGAGCGATCACTTAACCGTATGGGATGGTGAAAAAGCGATCTACCGTCCGACTGTCCATTACGCCTACTGCCCCGCCGATGTCGCAATTAACTCGATGCGCGAACTCGAAATGCGTCAATGGAATTTGCAAAAGAAACAACGCATTATGAATGAAGAGATCATTGACGGCGAAGACCGGCTCGGTGTGCTCTTGATGGGGCATCCGTATAAATCGTGGTGGACCGGTTCCATGCTCTCAATCCATGAGGCTCGTCAATTAGTGCCGGGTCAGAGTGCTACAACTCTGCAAGTGGCTGCTGCGGTATACGCCGCGGCTGCGTGGATGATTAAGAATCCCGAAGCGGGATTGTTGGTCCCTGATGACCTGCCATGGCGCGAGATTTACGATGTGGCGGAAAAGTACTTGGGCCCCATCTGGTCTGCGGCTACGGATTGGGATCCGATCCAAACCCGCAACGATCTCTTCCAACCCTGGTCCGGTCGCGAATACGACACCGAAGATGTGTGGCAGTTCGGAAACTTTCTCGCCTAGCCCCCGTGTCCCATTCCGTGAGCGGCGGGTTGCCTCACCGTGAGCGGCGGGTTGCCTCACCGTGAGCGGCGGGTTGCCTCACCGTGAGCGGCGGGTTGCCTCACCGTGAGCGGCGGGTTGCTTCACTTAATTTCGGCTAGGCGACCGAGAGATTCCCTCCGTTCCACAGAATGATCGACGATCGGAGTCGGGTATCCCGATGTCGCATCATGGGCCAGTAACCAAGGCTCGTGAACGGCGCCTCCTTTGATGTGACGAAGTTCGGGGATGTATTTGCGAACGTAATCGCCGTCTGGGTCAAAGCGTTTCCCCTGCTCCACCGGATTGAAAATGCGGTAATACGGAGACGCATCTGTTCCGCACCCGGCGACCCATTGCCATCCATGCGAATTGGACGCCATATCGCCGTCTATCAAATATTTCATGAAGTGGCGAGCACCGAACTGCCACTCAATGTGTAGATCCTTGATTAGAAACGAGGCAACAACCATTCGCACCCGATTGTGCATCCACCCTTCAGCGATCAACTGCCGCATGCCCGCATCGACAAGCGGATATCCGGTTACACCACTCCGCCATGCATCGAATTTCGGACCCGGCTCGTCGTAGCGCATAGTTGCGAATTGAGGTTTGTAATATTCCCTGCTGGTTAGCGGGTAGTGGTGTAGTACATCCGCGTAAAACTCCCGCCAGGCAATTTCTTTACGAAAAACAGTGTGGCCTTGCGATGAATTTAGGGGGGCGAGAACAGTGCGGGGATGGATTTCTCCCCAGCGCAGGTTCGCACTTAACCGGCTGGTCCCCGGTAAATCAGGGCGATCACGGTGTTCGTGATATCTATCAATCGAGCCGTCCAGAAATCTTTGAAACCTTTGAGATGCGGCTAACTCGCCGGCGACATTTGGCGTTAGACGATCATCAATAAATTTTGGAAAGTGCCGTTCAGACTTAGTGGGCTTGATCCAATTTGCCTCTGCCACTCCTACTGGGCCTCGCCAGGAATGTTGGAACCAGGCGTTGTAAAAAGGTGTGAATACGCGATAGTTGGTTCCGTCATTCTTGCGAACTCGACCGGGCGAAATCGCATATGGCGATCCAGTGCGAATAAGCTTCAGTCCACTCGCTTCCACATCGGCATCACGCGCAGACCCAAATGGCGCGAAGTCTCCGGTGACATGAACTTCCGTGGTGTCGTACGCCTTAACAATCTGCGACAGAACCTTTCGCGGCTCACCGGCGATTACGTGGAGATTTCCGCCAAGCGATTCATCGAGTGCGCGAAGGCTCTGCGCGAGGTAGCCCAAGCGAGGTAGGCCAGCACCGCTAACCAGGTTCGGATCGACAATGAACAACGGCAGCACCTGGCTGCTGACACCATCATCAATCGCCGCCAGCAGGGCGGGATTATCAGTAAGGCGCAGATCGCGTCTAAACCAGAAGATTGACGGTGCGTCGGTCATGATCCAAGAGCGTAGAGACGTCCGGCGCGCCTAGCCACCCGAGTGAGGCAACTCGCCGCTCAAGGTGGGGCAACCCGCCGCCCACCCGAAAACTGAGTGAGGCAACTCGCCGCTCAAGGTGAGGCAACCCGCCGCTCACCCGAAAACTGAGTGAGGCAACTCGCCGCTCAAGGTGAGGCAACTCGCCGCTCAAGGTGAGGCAACCCGCCGCTCACCCGAAAACTGAGTGAGGCAACTCGCCGCTCAAGGTGAGGCAACCCGC
>JANXYY010000017.1 GCA_025355805.1 Actinomycetes bacterium | reverse complement strand
AGTCCCACTGGCCGCGGGCAACGCCTGGTCGCAACTTCATGCCGGTACAAATGACATAACCGTTTCTTACTTTGGCGATGGTGCGGTAAACATCGGTTCGGTATTAGAGACCATGAATCTTGCATCGGCTTGGAAACTTCCACTCTGTTTTTTCATTGAGAACAATCTCTATGCAGTTTCAACAAACGTGAATGAAGCCACTGGAGAGCCTCGACTTTCTGCTCGCGGTCAAGGATTTGGAATTCCATCTTGGCGAGTCGATGGGATGGATCCACTCGCTGTGCACCTAGCAATGGCCGCGGCGGAGGAACGCATGCGAACTGGCGGGGGTCCGACAATTATTGAAGCCGAGGTATATCGCTACTTTCATCAAAGCGGCGCTTTCCCGGGAAGTGCCTATGGTTATCGGACCAAGGATGAAGAAGCTCATTGGCGTGAACGCGACCCGATTCTTCGAATGGCCAGCGAAATGATTGCCTTAGGTCTCATTGATCCAGAGGGTGTTGCTTCGGTTCGCAGACAAGCGGTTGAGGCAGTCAACTCCGCGGTCACGCAGTTGCTTGAAGCTGATCCCGACTTGGCGGGGAAACGTCGAATTCGGCCGGAACTTT
Organism: Actinomycetes bacterium; assembly: GCA_025355805.1. Taxonomy (GTDB): domain Bacteria; phylum Actinomycetota; class Actinomycetes; order Nanopelagicales; family Nanopelagicaceae; genus JANXYY01. The sequence continues at coordinate 2,249 of JANXYY010000017.1, read as the reverse complement.
GGCCCGACGCTAACTTCGTAAATGTGGGCGTTCGCGGCGACGTCAGCGAATTATCAGACGCTCGAACATTGGATCCTTCGACCTTCAATGGAGCCACTGTGCCAAGTAAATTTGTTGACGCCATCGCTGCGGTTCTGGACCGTCGGATGGAATCTGATGATCGCATTGTGATTCTCGGAGAAGACATTCACCGGCTGAATGGCGGGACAAATGGTGCGACTCGTGGCCTAGCCAAGAAATACCCTGATCGAATTTTGGGTACACCGATAAGCGAAAATGCTTTCGTCGGTCTTGGTGGTGGCATGGCTCTTGATGGACGATACCGCCCAGTAGTCGAATTCATGTATCCAGACTTCCTTTGGGTTGCTGCCGATCAAGTCTTTAATCAAATCGGAAAAGCCCGGCATATGTTTGGGGGACAGAATCCAGTTCCGCTCGTGTTGCGTACTAAAGTCGCGATGGGTAGTGGCTATGGATCGCAGCACTTAATGGATCCCGCCGGAATCTTTTCCACCAGTCCGGGTTGGCGAATCGTGGCCCCTTCGACGCCAGCTGACTACATCGGGTTGATGAACGCCGCACTCGCTCTCAATGATCCAGTTCTCGTTCTCGAACACATTGACCTGTACGGCGATCTCGGTGAGATTCCAACGGGCGACCTCGATTACCAACTGCCTTTTGGAAAGGCGGCTATTCGCCGAAAAGGAACTGAAGTCACCGTTCTCACATATCTGTCCATGGTTAAACGCTCCATCACGGCCGTAGAACAAGCAGGAATCGACGCAGAAGTTATTGATCTCCGCTGGCTCGATCAGGCCAGTTTCGATTGGGAGACCGTTGGCGAAAGCATCAAGAAGACGAACAATGTTCTGATAGTTGAACAGGGAGTCCGAGGAACTTCATATGGCGGGTGGGTGGCTGACGAAATTCAGCGAAGATTCTTTGATTGGCTCAATCAACCCGTAGCCCGAGTAACTGGGAGCGAAGCATCGCCGAGTATTTCAAAAGTGTTAGAACGCGCCGCGATCGTTGGAGTCGAAGATGTTGTTGTTGGTCTCAATCTGATCCGCACTGCCCAATGCAACTGAGGCCGTCATCTAGAAGTGGCCGGTGGAAGAAGGTGCAAAGTTTGCGGCAGGCGATCGGACCCTGGTTGGTGCGCCCATTGCGGCGTTGATCACTGGCGCAGAATCTGCCTCAGCTATCGACGAGAGTCATGGTGAGAAGCCGGCCGCTGTTCAACCTATATTTGCCAGCCCATGGGCACGGCGTTTGGCCAGAGAGCAAGGTATAGATCTGGAAAGTTTGCCAGGATCTGGCCCTGGTGGCCGAATTGTTCGTCGCGATATTGAGTGCTCAAATGTCGTAACGTCCAACATTTGAGTTCTTCCGTCGCCGCGTTCAAACAGGTCAATTCCGCACACCACAATGCGAGGGGAAATTGCAAGACGTCTCACCGAGAGCAAGTAAACCGTTCTGCATTCTTATTTGACTGCAGTGTGTCGCGTCGACGAATTGCTTGGGTTGCGTAGAGGTTGGAACGAGTGGGCAACTTCTAAGGTCTCGCTTAACAATCTGTTTATCAAAGCCGTTGCCGGAGCGTTCCAAGATGTGCCAGATGCAAATGTCATTTGGACTTCTGAAGAGATTCGTCGCTTTGAAGATGTCGATATCGCGATGGCGGTAGCCGCTCCCAACGGCCTTCTAACGCCAGTCGTGCGCAGAGTCAATCCTCTGCGCCTGCCGGAATTGCGCTTGATGACGGCAGATTTAGTGGCCCGCGCTGGAAGACTACGTCAGCACAAAATCGAGGGCGGGGACTTTTCTGTCACAAATCTTGCGATGTATGGAACTCAAGAATTTTCGGCAATCGTCAATCCACCACAGTCGGCGATCTCGGCCGTTGGTGCCGCTCGGCGAGAGGCGCTCGTTGTTGCGGGTGCGGTCACGATCGCGACGGTAATCCATTTCACCCTCTCGGTGGATCATCGAGCGGTCGATGGTGCGTTGGTAGCGCGATGGCTCGCTGCCTTTACAAAAAGGATCGAAAGCCCGTTCTGAATTCTCATGTAACAGTCGTCGTCATTCTCACACTCTCGAAATGGTGCTTTGTTGGCACGCGAGCGTAAGAATGGGTAGGTGCGATTAGTCAACGAATCCGAACTTTCCGCGATTTTCTCCTCTTTCCCTCACATTCCGAGAGTGATCGTGAGTGGCAACGAGGCAACTCCCTTTAGCGCACTGCGAAT
>JANXYY010000123.1 GCA_025355805.1 Actinomycetes bacterium | reverse complement strand
CTTGTGGGAGATCCAGTCGGCATAAGTCGACGCGCCGAATTGACGCACAACAACCTCTTCCAACCAGTAAGTCGCAGGCCAGCCCGTTGCTCCACCGGATCCAATGCCGCCACAAAATGCCGTCTGCTTAGCAGCGGCCATCTTGTCGGCCAGTGCCATCATTGCCGTCCATGTGGTTGGGACGGTGTAGTTATTCTTAGCGAACTCTTTGGGGGAGTACCACACCAGTGACTTCATGTTGGCGCTGTTTGGTGAGGCGTAGAACTTATGGTTGACCGACCCATAGCCCTTCCAACCTGGGCTCCAGTACTTGTTCACATTTGCAAGAGTCTTTGCAGGTGCCACGACGGCTTTGCCAGTGGCCACCATTTGAGCCAGCAGACCAGGTTGAGGAATGATCGCGATGTCAGGGGCATTGCCACCTCTAACGCGAACAGGAAGTAGAGCTTCAAATTGATTTGAACCTTCCATCTTTACCTTTATGCCGGTGCAAGCGGTAAAAGATGCCAAGGCCTTCTGGTACTTGGATAACTCAGGATCAAGAATCGAAGTGAACATTGTTACGGTCTTGCCCTTAAGGTGAGCATAACCCGAACCGATCACCGTGTTGCAGTTGATCGCAGCGTTCGCAGGCGCAACAGTTGTAACAAAAGTTGCGAGCAGCGAAAGTGAGGCTACGCCAACAGTAGCGAGCAAACCTTTTTTGCTAATGGACATGTAGTTCCTTTCGAGGGGGTTAACGATCCAAACAACCAACAATGCCTATCTGCGTTCTGCGCGTATCGAAGTCTCTTGCGTGTCACTTTTAGGGTAACTCCAGTTAACTGTATATGGGCCACTCTTTACAACGTTTTGATAACTCTATTTCCAGCCCTATTCGTATAAATCAAGACAAATACCGGCTCGACCGCTTCAACCTCGCCGGGACATGACAAACTCTCACCGTGCCATAACCGGCAGATGCATCACATCGGAATAGGCCGCGCTTACTCGGAACAGCGATACGGATATTGATTCATGGAAAAGAGATTCGGGTCATCGCTACATCAGGAGAATTGCGCAATGAAAGAAAGTCATCACACTATGCGACCCGGACGGGACTTGAACCCGCGACCTCCGCCGTGACAGGGCGGCGCGCTAACCAACTGCGCTACCGGGCCTAAAAAGGCTTACGCCTTAGTTGGCTTTCGTGCCCCCAACGGGGTTCGAACCCGTGTTACCGCCGTGAAAGGGCGACGTCCTAGGCCTCTAGACGATGGGGACAGGACTCCCCGAACCGAATTTGGACCCGCGGGCTCAATCTGCTCGGAGCCTGCAAAGCATAGAGCGAAGGCAGGGATGAACCCAAATCACTTTCTACGCCGTAGCAGCCAAGCACTGGAAAGCAGGAGTGCAAGCCCAGCCGCTAGTAGCCCAATTGCCGCCCCGAGCGCACCTCCGAGAGTAGTTCCGACCATCTGACCAACACCTAGGGTGGTCGCGGCGACCGCCCCAGCCAACGGTGGCCACTGCCCTCCGGTGATGTAAATCCGAAATCCAACAAGGGCGATCGCTGCCAGTAGTACATAAGCAAGCACACGCGAGTCGTTCATGAAGGCGAATTCAGCGGCTATTACCATTGTGCCGGATCCGATCACCAGGCCCAATAATTTCTCGGTGGTGACATGACGATCTGCCATAGCAAACCAACTGAGCCCAATAAGAAAGAGAACAAAAGCCATTCCGCCGCGAGGGACATGAGCGAGATCGACAATCGATCCGATCAGAAGAGTAAAGAAACCAAAGAGCGCAACATGGCTGCTCGCACTTCGAACGCGCCAGTATCCCAGAAATACGATCGCGAATCCTACGAGCGAGGCGACGAGCAATTCACGATGGCGGGGGGCGGAGTTACCACCGGCACCAGCCGCACTGATCGCACCGAAAGCAATCAGAGTGCCAGCGAGGCGCCGAGATGCATCGCCGCGGCGCATTCCGTTGATGAGTACGCCAATGCCAACGAGGATCGCTGACAACGCAACTAAAATCCCAATCTTTCCTGCGCGACTTATCGATGTCCAGCCGTGTCCTAGGAGAATTATGCCAGCGGTGAGCGTAAAGACACCGCCGATGTAACCGCCTAATTCACCAAGCCATTTACGCTTTCCCAAAACCACGGGTTCAGCATCATCGCGTTCATACTTGGCCATTACTAGAGCGGACTGCGCCTGCGTTAACTCACCATTAGCTACCAGGTCGGTTAAGACAGAGCGCAGTCGCCCTTGGGTCATTTCAGATTCCACCTGACTTCAACGCTGACCGAAACATCCTGCTGGCCAAGGTCAATTTGAGTTGCTGCGTCAGCTTTTGCCGCTCCGGCGGAAAAGATCGGACCGGGTGTGAAGTCCGAACTTAACTCAGTCAAATATTGGACGCTGCCAAGGCGAGATGATAGCAACGAGGCATAAGCGGCGGCCTTGATGCGCGCCTTTTTGACTGCTGATGTCCGGGCTGACACGAGCGCCTTCGACGAATCAAGGACGAACGGGGTGACGCCATCAATCGTGGCGCCGTCGCCGGCAGCTGCAACGATCTGATCGACTACCGTTCCCGCGGAGTCGGCCTTGCGAATCACGATGTTGAGACTTTGCGAGGCGCGGTAGCCACTGATTATCGGTGCCTTGTCTTGCGAATAGCTGTACTCGGGATTGACCGAAAATCGTGTTGAAGCGATGTCCTTGACCGCTACCCCATTGGCTGCCAGCACTTTACGAATCGAGTCAGAAGTTTTGGCTGTCGCAGCCAGCGCCTCCTTGCTGGTGGCGCCAATGGTTGTAGAAGTGAGATTTATGCGCACGGCATCAGGGATGACCTTGATTGTGCCTGTTGCCTGCACTGTAATGCCGCGAGTAGTAGCATCTGCGGCCTGTGCGCTGGGCGCACCAAGAGTAAGGATTAAGGCGCTCGCACCGAGTGCAACGCCAATTCGACGACTAAACATGCCAACCTCCATGGTTCTAGAATTGACCATACTCTCCCGCGTGAACTTGTCAGATCCATGTGAAGGATCGTGGGAGGATTTTCCAGTGCTAACTAGTTCGATCGATATTGCCGTAGCGGCTTTGCGTCGTGGCGATCTCGTGGCGATCCCCACCGAGACGGTTTATGGATTAGCCGCTGATGCGTCTTCACTCGATGCAGTCCGTCGCATTTATGTAGCCAAAGGTCGACCCAGCAACCATCCAGTAATTGTCCACATTGCTGGTGTCGACGAACTAGTTCATTGGGCTACCGCCGTCCCTGATTGGGCTCGTTCGCTAGCTGATGTTTTTTGGCCGGGGCCGCTCACTCTGATACTGCCTCGAGCAGTGGGCGTTGGGGATTGGGTGACTGGCGGGCAAGCAAATGTTGGTCTGCGGGTTCCAGGCCATCAGGTTGCGCTGGAAATCCTCAAGCAGAGCGGCCTTGGCTTGGCGGCACCGAGCGCCAATCGGTTTGGGGCGGTATCGCCAACCAGCGCATCGGCCGTGTTCGAAGATCTAGGTCCTTTTTTAGAAGTTAGTCGCGATCTAATTTTCGAAGGTGGTGATTGTGCAGTTGGTCTTGAGTCGACCATCGTCGATGCCACCTCAAACCAGCCAAGTATTTTGCGACTTGGTGTGATTACCCGTGAGCAGATCGAAGAGATAACTGGCTTGGAGGTCGTCGAGAGTAAAAATAAGATTCGATCTCCGGGGAGCTTGGCAACTCATTACTCCCCTCGCGCGAAAGTCCATTTAGCCATCGTCGGCTCAACAGGAGGCTTTATCGGTCTGGCAGAGATCGCTACTCCTGCGGGATTGATCCGACTCGCAGCTCCCGCAGACGTTGCTGAATACGCGCACATTCTTTACGAGTCGCTTCGACGCGCGGATGCGCTCGGCCTAGATCAGGTAGTAGCAATTGCTCCTGAGGGTGGTGGGTTAGCCGCAGCAATTCGGGATCGACTCCAACGTGCTGCGGCGAGCCGTTAGGCGTATTTCTTCAATTCGCCTTTTGCAATGGATGCATAGTGCACCTCGTCGGGACCATCAGCGATCTGTAAGGATCTCGCTCCTGCCCATAAAGCAGCGAGCGGAAAATCTTGGCTGAGACCTGCTCCACCATGAGTTTGAATCGCTCGATCAATCACCCAGGTTGCCATCGTCGGGGCTGCCACTTTGATTGCTTGAATCTCACTGTGGGCGCCTCTATTTCCGACGGTATCCATCAACCAGGCGGCCTTCAGGACGAGCAGGCGGGTTGATTCAATGCGAACACGCGATTCAGCAATCCACTCGCGCACCACACCTTGTTCAGCGAGAGTCTTGCCGAACGCCACTCGTGAGAGTGCACGTTTACACATGAGTTCCAAGGCCCGCTCCGCCATTCCAATCAAGCGCATGCAATGGTGAACTCGTCCAGGTCCTAAACGTGCTTGCGCGATTGCGAAACCACTTCCCTCTTCGCCGATTAGAAAGGAGAGTGGTACGCGAACATCGTTGAATTCAATTTCACCATGGCCACCATGCGAGGCACCGTCATATCCAAAGACGGTTAACCCCCTGCGAACCTGGACACCTGGAGTGTTTCGGGGGACCAAGACCATGCTCTGTTGATGATGGCGATCTGCAGCGAGGTTGGTCTTGCCCATGACGATAAGAATCTCGCAACGTGGATTTAGTGCCCCTGAAGACCAGACCTTCCTACCGTTGATGACGTATTCATCGCCATCTCGAGCGATCGTGGTTTGGATATTGGTGGCATCAGATGAAGCCACGTCTGGCTCTGTCATTGCGAACGCAGAGCGAATCTCTCCATTGAGTAGGGGCGTCAGCCAACGATTCTTCTGCTCCTCATTGCCAAACATTGCAAGAACTTCCATGTTCCCGGTATCTGGCGCTGAGCAATTGAGAGCTTCTGGCGCGAGGGCTGGACTGCGACCAGTGATTTCGGCCAGCGGTGCATACTGCAGATTAGTAAGGCCGGCACCATGAAGATCATCTGGCAAAAAAAGATTCCACAATCCGCGCTCGCGCGCCTGCATCTTTAACTCATCGACGATGGCTGGCGTGGACCACCCATCCTGAGTTTCCGATGCGAGCGTTGTTTCCGCCGGATAAATTTTAGAGACCATAAATTCTTCGAGCTTCACCTGAAGATCTCGAGTTCGTTGATCGAATTGAAAATCCACTTGACCTACTTCCTCACGTCATCTTTGCTGAGTGCATCCACTCCAGCTCCAACGAGTGGCTCTACCCAATTACCGATCTCGTCGAATCCGCTACCGACAGTCTGCCCCTTGGAGTATCGGAAGTGAATTCCTTCTAGAATCACCGCCAATTTGAAGAATCCAAATGCGGTGTACCAATTGACTCGCTCAAGGTCGGCCCCTGTGGCAATTGAATAGTGGTGAAGTAATTCGGCGGCAGTTGGAAATCCTTGTTCGGCAGTAATCCCACCACTAATCGGGCTATCGGGGCGTCCGGGTACGCCGTCCCAGTAGACGACAAAAAGTCCTACATCGCTCAAACAGTCACCGAGGGTAGACATCTCCCAGTCGACCACGGCTGCTACCTGCATATGAGAGTTGACGAGGCAATTGTCGAGCCGAAAATCGCCGTGTAGAACCCCGCTGCTCTTTGTTGTTGGTATTGACTCACCAAGTTTGGCTGCCAATTCCTGCGCGCCCGATATTTCTCGACTGTTCGACGCTGATAGTTGTTTTTGCCACCTGATGAGTTGTCTTTCCAGAAAGCCGTCGACTCTTCCAAATTGTCCAAGACCGACTGCATCTGGATCCACCTTATGCAGGTGCGCGAGCGTTTCAATCAGATCGAGACTCACGCGTTTGGCGTCCGCGTCGGAGAGAAGTGCAGTGTCTTGCTTCGTGCGGAATACAGTTCCCTCGACTTTCGACATGAGGTAAAAGGGCGCGCCGATCACCGATTCGTCTTCGCATAGAAACAGAGTTTTCGGTACGGGAACTTCACTTGAAGATAGGGCGGAGATAACGCGATATTCCCGTCCCATATCATGCGCGGTAGTCAGCACATGGCCAAGCGGTGGGCGCCTCAAAACATATTCCGTATTCGATGCGTGGACGAAATAAGTGAGATTGGATCTACCACCGGGAGCCAACGTTGCCGATAAATCGCCCGAAAGATGCGGTGCAGCAGTGTCGAGATACGTACGGAGTCGTTCAAGGTCAAGACCTGGGATCTCCTTCATGAGCCAAGCATGGGCTATAGGCTCCGGATTATGGGAGTCATCGATCGGTTTCGTCTCGACGGCAGGGTTGCGATCATTACTGGGGCGTCGTCTGGATTGGGTATTGGTTTTGCGACAACCCTTGCAGAGGCCGGTGCCGATGTACTGCTCGGTGCTAGAAGATTTGATCGTCTTGAACAGACCGCAGGGATGGTTCGTGCACTAGGGAAACGCGCAATCGCGGTGGAGACCGATGTGGCCGACCCCGAACAATGCTCGGCACTAGTTGCGGCGGGCATCGCAGAATATGGTCGGGTGGATATCCTGATCAACAATGCTGGCGTAGGCACTGCTAAACCGGCGCTGAAGGAGAGCCCCCTCGAGTATTCGAGCGTTTTAGATGTAAATCTGAAGGGGGCTTATTGGATGGCCCAAGCCTTCGCGCGAGTTGCGCTCCCCGGCTCTTCGATTGTCAATATTGCGAGCATCCTCGGGTTTCGCCCCTTCGGCTTGCCGCAGGCCGCTTATGTTTCAAGCAAGGCTGGATTGATTGGCTTGACTCGCGATCTTGCGGGTCAGTGGAGTGGACGCAAGGGGATAAGAGTAAACGCACTAGCTCCTGGATATTTTGAAAGCGAAATGACCGAGCAGATGGACGGCTCGATTTTAGCAGCAGTGACCGCGCTGTCCCCCATTGGCCGAATCGGTAGAGCGGAGGAAATCAACGCCGCTCTTCTCTATCTCGCTAGTGATGCTTCGTCATATTGCACAGGCATTGTGCTGCCGGTGGATGGTGGAGTCTCTATGTATTAAGCGGTCTTCATAAAGATAAAGAAATCAGAGACCGAAGTTTCCAATCCATCACCGTTGAATGGATAGCGGTTTGGAATATGTCGAATTAGTTGCCACTCAGGGCGATGTGCTGCCACCCATACGGTGAATTCTCGGCTTCTAAAGTGCGGTGCGTGTTCAGCCGCTACTGATTCGTAATTTGACGAATAAACTATGACGAATCGTTCGCCAGCATTGAAGAGCGTTGTCATATATGAATCAAAAACTTGGTCTTCAATTAAATGAAAAATAACATCTAGCGAAAGAGCAACATCTCCACTTTCACCGTCATATTGATCGAGAGTCATGAATTTAAAGGTGGCATTCTCGGCGAATCGCTTTTGACATTGTTCTACAACTGTCTCACTGACGTCGACTCCCAGATAATTTGGATAACGGGCAAGCTGCAATTGGCGACCGTCACCGCACCCAAATTCTATGACCGATGAAATCTCTTCTTTGACGATAAATTCATTGATGATTTCGGCTTTAAATTCGGCGAGCCGTCCCGATGAACCCGTGCCTGAGTCGCCTCCCGTGCGGTATCGCGATTCCCAGTAAGGGCCGGATCCAACGAACATGGCTGGGGCCTTAGGAGATTTCGGACTATCGATTCGGGATTGGTGTCGTGCATAAGCGAGTGCAGGACCGATGGCAGGAATCCGCTTTATGAGCCGCTTAAGTGTCTCGATCGGTGAATCGCTCATGCCTAGATACCACGGACGTGGGCGAGGTGTCCGATGAGCGCGGTCGCGGCCATCGCGGCACTTCCACCCAGCATGACACGCAGAGTTGGAGGAAGGAGCCGGGTGCCGGCCGCTCGAGCTCCGAGCAGTCCGGCCAGGGCGAGACCAATCACCGTCACGACGACCATCGCGACGATTCGACTTGACGACGAGTTCGCGATCATGCCCAGAAATGGGATCAAACCGCCTGCGAGGAAACTTATGGCGGAGGCGGTTGCCGCTTGGGCTGGTCGCGCTTTCGTGTGAGTGTATTGGCCAAGTTCATCTCGTAAGTGTGCGGCGAGGGCATCCTTTTCATGCATCTTTTCCGCAACCTGACGAGCTAATTCCCGAGGAAGACCTCGCTCTTCGTAAATTTCAGTTAGTTCATCAAGCTCACCCTCGGGGTCAATCCGCTGATGCTCCGCTTCCATTGCTTCGTCGGCTTTTTCGATATCCGATTGGGAACTTACCGAGACATACTCGCCGGCAGCCATCGCCATCGCACCTGCAGTTAGCCCGGCAAGTCCCGCAGTAAGAATGATCCCCGTTGAAACACCACTAAATGCCACGCCGATCATCAGGCTCGATGTTGAGACCAGTCCATCATTCGCGCCTAAAACCGCAGCCCGCAGCCAGCCAGTTCGATGCGCTCGGTGATGGATATTTCGTGCGGATACTCCGGGTGGTGGCATACACCCAAGGTACTGCCTTCGGGTGTACTGGTGCATCTTCGCGTCTCATGTGATTGGCTAGCCAACATGCGGTCGAGCCAATTTCCCCAACTTTGGCGGACCACAGGATATCGTCGCCTCCTCATTGCACGACTTATTTCAAACCTGGGCAATGGAATGGCGCCCACTGCAATGGCTTTTGGCATCCTTGCGCTAAAGGGCGCGACACCTTCTTCGCTCAGTGCCGTCCTCGTTGCGCAAGCGGTTCCGTTGGTGATCTTTCTACCGATTGGTGGAGTCGTTGCTGATCGATTCAAGAGAGCGGTTATTGTCTCGACGACTGACATCGTTTTATCTGGGGTCATTTTAGCAATCGCGGTTTTGTTTGAATTCGGCCATGCTCGAATTCTTTACTTAGCCATTCTCAGTGCACTTGCGGGAACTCTTGGTGCGCTTTGGTGGCCGGCCTTTCCTGGTTTGACCCCTTCCGTTGTGGGCCAAGATCACCTGCAGGGAGCGAACGCGTATCTTCAAGTGGTATCCAACATGGGCATCATTGTCGGTAGCGCCCTTGGTGGCATCATGGTGGCAGCATTTGGTAGTGGTCCAGCTATGGCATTTGATTCACTTACTTTTTTTGTAGCGGGTCTTCTTGTCTGGAGGTTGCGTTCATTCTCCGAAGTGAAGACTGAGAGCGAATCAGTGATACACGAATTGCGTGCAGGGCTGCATGAGTTTTTATCGCGGCGTTGGGTAGTAGTTATCGTCGCGGCTTTTTCCGTGATTGTGCTGGTGCTGCGTGGCGCCGAAGGTGTGCTAGGTCCTGTACTCGTTAAGACTCACTTTGATGGTGCTAAATCGTGGGCGTTGGTCATCACTTTTGAATCTGTCGGATATTTGGTTGGGTCAATTATTGGTAGTCGATATCGACCCAAATTTCCAATGCTTTTTTGCGTAATGATTACGTTGAGTGCCTCTGTATATATGTTGCTAATGGCACTTCCAGCGCCACTGTTGCTTATTGGGGTGGGCGCCTTCGCATGGGGTGCCACGATTGATCTCTGGGGCGTCTATTGGATGACCGCGTTACAAACGCACATTCCCAGAGCATCACTTTCGCGCGTAATTGCCTACGACGCGATGGGCTCGTTGATGTTTGGTCCAATTGGCCTTGCCCTCGCCGGACCGGCCATCGTTCTAATAGGCCTACGCGCTTCATTCCTTATTGGCTCAGTTGTCATTGCACTCTGTGTGGGCGGTGCACTTCTAGAACCGCAAGTGCGTCGGCTCACTAGCGTGACGCCGTAACTGCTTATGGCGTTGAATCCATGACGTTCGGCTGGGTGTGGATCACTTTCCTACGCGTTGCTCCCATCCTTGGATTTCTGCTCACGATTACGATCGTCGCTGAACTCGCAGACGCTGCAGGAGTATTTGAGGCAGCATCAGTTTTGGGGGCGCGCGGTGCTCGAGGATCGGTTCGTCGATTATGGATTCTTGTTGTTGGTCTTGCCAGCGTAACGACCATATTGCTCTCGCTAGATACCACGGCTGTGCTGCTCACCCCGGTAGTTCTTACACTGAGTAGGCGTCTGCGCATCGCACCCTGGCCCTTCGCGTTGGCAACCGTTTGGCTCGCGAATACCGCGTCACTTCTGCTGCCGGTTTCTAACCTGACAAACTTGCTTCTGATCGATCGACTGCATTGGTCCGTCGGTCGATACACATCTCGGATGTGGATACCTGCTCTCGTTGCTGTACTTGTCTCCGTCCTTATTCTGTCGCTACTGATGCGCGGCGAACTCAGCGGGAATTACGAGGCGCCAGCCCAGTTAGCACCCCAGCACCCATTTCTTTTTCGACTAGCGGTCGGGGTCTGTATCAGCGTCGGACCGCTATTCGTCCTTGGAGTTCCACCATGGCAAGTGGGGCTCGGCGGCGCAAGCGTCCTCATGATTGCCTTTGCGGTACGGGACCCATCCAAGCTGGGCTGGCGACTTTTGCCGTGGCGGCTTGTGGTGGTGACATTTTCTCTTTTTTTGATCGTGGGGTTTTTGCAGCAAATCGGCTTGACCGGTTGGCTTGCTGAAATTGCCGGTAAGAGTTCGAGCGGACTCGCTGGGCTGTTTCGGATGGCCGGTACTGGCGCCCTCGGGAGCAACCTCGTCAATAATCTTCCGGCTTATGTTGCTCTTGAACCCGTCGCTGCAAACTCGCCCGAACGTCTCCTGGCTCTGTTGATCGGAACCAATCTCGGCCCGCTAATCACGATCTGGGGCTCGCTGGCGACGTTGCTTTGGCGAGAGCGTTGTCGATCGGGCGGTGTTGAAATCAAGGCAACTCGCTTTGCCTTGGCTGGGCTTCTCGGCGTGCCTCTACTTCTCCTTTCAACAACGAGCGCTCTCTGGTTAACTGGTTAAGTGGCGACCTCCGATTGGCCGATTCGAACGACCTGGAACTCCTTTGCAGATGGCTGAATGAGCCGTCCGTCTACATGTGGCGGGGCGGGGGTAAATCATTGAAGAGTCGGGAACGCCCGTCGGGTACATTCAGAGTTGGCAAGCAACTGAGTCTTCTTGCGGTATCGACATAATTCAGGATCCGACAAAACAAGGTAGAGGTCTTGGTACAGATGCTGGTTTCGCTCCGTGTTGCACCTGTAGCGCCACTCGAGTTTGTCTTATAAGTTGATGAGCGCAACTGATATTTAGAGGGAGGCATCTATGACTATCGGTAGCATGATGTGGCAGCATGGTCAAACTTGGTACCGAATTGTCGGCGATCTCGAAAGTGGCAAGACGCCCGTCATAGTTCTTCATGGTGGACCTGGTGCCGCGCACAACTATGTCGAACCAATTGCTGAACTAATCGCACAGAGTGGGCGAGCTGCGGTCCTATACGATCAAATCGGGTGTGGTCATTCCACGCATTTACCCACCGCGGCTGCGGATTTCTGGACTCCGGAACTATTCATGGAAGAGTTATCCCTTCTCGTTGAACACCTTGGAATTTCTCACGATTACGCAATCGTGGGTCAATCGTGGGGCGGCATGCTT
>JANXYY010000117.1 GCA_025355805.1 Actinomycetes bacterium | reverse complement strand
GAATGCGCCCTTCTCATCAAAACCGAGCGGGTTAACACAATCGATGACGACTTTGCCGCGTAAATATGTTTCAAGTTCCTTCAGCGTCGCTTCATGCCCAGTCCATGGCACCGCGATAATAGCGATCCCACACTCCGTCGCGACTTCGCTATTTTCTAGACCGCGCAGATTCGGAAGTTCAAATTGCTCGGCGACTTCTTTAGCGCGCACTGCAGTACGTGAGCCAATTAAAACTTCAATTCCAGCCTTGGCAAAACGGTAGGCAAGACCACGCCCTTGATCGCCCGTACCGCCGATAATTCCGATCGGAACCGGTATTTCGCTAGCCACGGTTGCCTGCAGCACGGAGCATTCCATCGGTTGTCACAATTTTGCCTCTCGGTCGACCTGCTGATTCTCCTGCGGATAATTCCGCCTCATTAATTTTACGCCACTGCCCAAGATTCACCACAACGATACCGCGCTCAGTCAGGATTACGTCGAAATCATCGTCGCTCCCCTTTGCTTCATGAGAGGAAATGTCAGTGAGCAACTTTTCTACGACGTCGCTGGCATCGTGCTTATTCGTACCGATTACGCCGCTTGGTCCGCGCTTTGCCCAGCCGACGCAATATAGTCCGGCGATCGCGTCACCGTTCGCCTGTAGTACTCGGCCCTCGACATTTTTGATCGAACCTTTTACGAATTCTAATCCATCAAGTGCTTTGGTCGTGTAGCCAACTGCACTCACAACAAGTCCGCAAGGAATCGTGATGCTTTCACCTGTGTCTTTGATTTCGCCGTCAACGAAAGCATTGATACCAAGGACGATTGCTTCGACTCGATCGCTACCGATAATTTCGCGGGGTGCTAAGAAGAATCTAATTTCAATTCGTTTCGCGCGTCCCTGGCTCGGCCTTTCGGAGATGGTTTTGAAGGCCTCGAGGTTCTGTCGGACATCTTTCGGGACTTCAGGCCAAGCCGCTGTGCGGGCTAGCGCTGCAGTGATTGCATCAGCGTCGATGATTGGATCAGTCGCATCCAGATCAAGTAGATCGCGCAATTCACCCACTGTGAAGGCAGCATGCTCGGGTCCACGTCGGGCGCAAATAATGGCTTCCTTTATCTTGCTTGCACGCAACGCTTCGAGTGCGTGATCCGCGATGTCCGTCTTCGCTAATTCTTCAATATCGACGGCGAGTACGCGAGCGACATCCATCGCGACGTTTCCCGCACCAATCACGATTGCCCGCTCCACATCTAGCGGCACATCGAGATCTACATAATCCGGATGCCCGTTGTACCAGGGCACGAAGTCCGCTGAGGAGAGCGATCCGCGAAGCGATTCACCAGGTATTCCGAGAGTCCGCCCTAGATCAGCGCCAATCGAAAGAACTACCGCATCGTAATGTGCTTGCAATTCGTCGAGCGTCACATCTCTTCCGAGTTCAACGTTGGCGATTAGACGGAAGCGTGGATCGTCGCTGATCTTCTCGAATACTTTTGCAACGCTTTTAATTTTCGGATGATCGGGAGCGACTCCGCTTCGCACTAAGCCCCAGGGGGTTGGAAGCCGTTCGAAAAGATCCACCTCAACTTGAGTCTCACTTTGATTGAGGAGTGCCTGCGCCGCGAAATACCCAGCGGGACCTGCACCAACGATTGCAACGCGATAATTCACAATCACCGAACTTACTACCGTGAGTGAATGATTTGGACGAGATGCGAGCGAGGTCACGGTGAGGGGACCCGCCGCTCACGGTGAGGCAACCCGCCGCTCACGGTGAGGCAACCCGCCGCTCACGGTGAGGGGACCCGCCGCTCACCGAAAAACCAGCGAGAAACCAGCGGGAAAACCAGCGGGAAAGCCAGCGGGAAATGAGTAGAGACGGGTAGAAAAGGGTGGCGGAGGCGGAGAGATTTGAACTCTCGATGGGCTTTTGACCCAAACCGCATTAGCAGTGCGGCGCCATAGACCGGGCTAGGCGACGCCTCCAAGCCAGGGTTAGGTTACTGCCCGCGCAGAGATCGGGGCAAAACAGAGCCATAAGGTGTGACCATGACCTTCGATCCAACCTTAATCCGTGCCCAATACCCCGCACTCACCGGAAACCGCGTATGGCTTGACGGGGCTGCCGGGACACAATTGCCAGTGAGTGTGATCGAGGCGATCGCTGGAGCGTATCGGCATGGGATCGGCAACGTAGGTGGCGCATTTGCAGCCTCTCGTTATAGCGATGAGATCGTCGAGTCTGCGAGAACCGCTATTGCCGATCTCGTCGGCGGGGACCCGAATGGGGTTTTCTTCGCACCAAGTTCTACGAGTGCGACGTATCGAATGTCTCGAACTCTGGCTGGTACCTGGGCGCCAGGCGATGAAGTCGTGGTCTCGCAACTTGATCACGATTCGAATGTACGTCCGTGGGTGCAGGCCGCCGAAAGCGCGGGAGCAATTATCAAATGGGCAAAGATCGACCCGATTACTGGTGAATTACCCGTCGATCAATTTCAAGCTTTGCTCACCGAGCGCACGAAATTGGTTGCGGTGACAGCAGCCTCAAACATTCTTGGTACCAAACCCGACGTCGCGAGCATCGCAAAGATTGCACATAATTTGGGGGCATTGGTTTACGTCGATGGCGTCCATTCAACTCCGCACTTGCCAATCGATATGCACGCACTCGGGGCCGATTTCTACATCACGAGCGCGTACAAGTGGTCAGGGCCGCACATCGGTGCGCTATGTGCCTCACCCACTCTGCTCGAGACTTTGCACCCAAAGAAACTCGCCTCGTCAGCTGACACTTCGCCAAATCGTTTTGAGTTGGGAACTCTTCCGTTTGCTGATTTAGCTGGCGTCACTGCGGCTGTTGATCACCTTGCATCACTCGACGATAGCGCTACGGGTTCAAGGCGCGAACGAATTCTGCAATCCATGGGGGCTGTGGCAACGCAACAAAAAAGCGAGGGCAAACGAATGCTTGAAGGTTTGCGGGCGCTTGCGAAGATCACGACATATGGCCGAGCAAGTGATAAAACGCCGACGGCGTACTTCAACGTGGAGGGGCACACTCCTCGTGAGGTGGCGGAGTACCTTGATCGAAACGAGATAAATGTTTGGAATGGACACAATTACGCCTGGGAAGCCACCGCTGCGATGGGGATTCGCGATTCCGGAAGTGCGGTCCGTGCAGGCATCGTGCATTACAACACGCCTGCCGATGTTGATCGACTAGTGGAAGCGATTGCCGCGCTCTAAAAACACCCTCGTGGCTTTAGCGGGCTGCCTTGGCAATGCGCATCCCCAGATCGTCTAGTTCGTCAAGGACTAAACCGGCACCCCAAACCTGATTCCGCTTCCTATCAGTTAACGGCCGCAACACTCCCACCGACTGCAGGCGATCAATTGCAGTATAAATACTGCTCACTGGCGCATCAAAAATCGAGAGCAGCTCCTCGGCTGAGATGATCGGTTTCTGTAACAACAGTGCAAGTAACCTGTCCGTGATGCTTTCAGTTCGAACTCTGCCTACTAAATCGCGCCATTCTTTGGGTATTTCATTCAGTCGGCTCGCCGTCAGCCTCGATTCAGCAGCTGCGATGCGTGAAGATTTCGCAAAGGAAGCGATCAATGATCTTGGGTCGCCATCTCGATAATCTGCCAATAAATCAAAGTAGCGATCTCGATGAGCAACAAGGGCGGATGCCAGTGGTACTACTACTCGGCCTGTCGCGCCTCTGCGTCGGAGAATCGCGTTTATAAGTGCCCGCCCAATTCGGCCATTGCCGTCTGTGAATGGGTGTATTGACTCAAACTGAGCATGTGCGATGGCAGCCTGAGCCAAAACCGGAATGTCATCTCTGTTGGAGAAAAGAATAAGGTCAGCCATTAAACCTCGGACAGTCTCTGGCGGCGGTGGAATGTAAAGGGCTCCGCGAGGCGAGTAGTCACTTCCACCGACCCAGTTCTGCACGTTCCTCAGACGACCAGCATGTTCTCTTTCATTTTCCGAATCTGCCATGAGCGTTGCGTGCGAACTTGTGATGGTCTCGATTTCGATTCTCTTAGTTCGTCCCACATCATCGATCATTATCTTCAATGCTTGAGTGGCTGCCACCATCGATACTGCTGATTTATTTGTCTTGATCCCGTGTAAGGCACGAGCATAATCTTCCAAACTTGCCTGCACGTTCTCGATTTTGGATGATGCCACTGACTCTGTGCGAAGTAGAAGGACACCCAGTGCATCAAGCATCCCGCCTGTGGCTGTATCGAGCGCAGCGATCTCGCGCATAGCCAGTTCCATGTCCGTTGCTAGTTCCGCGTCAATTGGGACAAGTCGGTCTGCGATGAACGGAGGGATGGCGACTGTGATTTCTTGCAGCATGCGGTCATCGCGGGTGCCACCTCGGGTTGCTTGTCTCCAAGCCTGGGTTTTTCTGCCACAAGCTGGCCATTCGATCTTCGCATTGACTTCCCTGTGCGTTTTTCTGCGCGGTTGAGATGCCATCAAATGCCTCCATAACTAGGATTAAGGCTACCGTTATTCCGAGTTATAGGCAATTAGTCGGAATCAGTGTCCCGTTATTCCGAGTTATACGTCGGTTTATCGAAGCTAACGCCAATCAGTTCGGACGTGGCCAAGATGTGCTCGCATGATTTCTTCGGCACGAAACGGGTCATGATTTTCAATTGCCCCGAGCAGTTCGTCATGGTCGCGACTACTCGCTTCTAATTGGCCAGATTCTGCAATCTTCTGTAACCCAAACAGTCGTGCCTGGCCGCGCAATCGAGCAATGATTTCGACGAGACGAGAATTTCCGGTGGTCGCTACCAACGCCAGATGAAAATTGCGATCTGCTTGCAGATACTCCTCAATAGCTCCCTGCTTTGCATACCTGGAGATATCGGCCGCTAACGAGCGAAGGAGCACCAACTGTTCCGTGGTGGCGTTCCGCGCCACTTCGGCTGCGGCAGCGGGCTCGAGTAAATCTCGCACTTGCGCGATCTCATCAAGATCCTGATCAGATGGCTCTATAACCCGAAAGCCCTTATTGCGAACGGGTATTAGTAGCCCTTCCTTGACCAGGTCAAGTAGCGCCTCTCGCACTGGAGTCACAGACACCTCATAGCGAGCAGCGATGATTGGCGCCGAATAAAGCCCGCCTGGTGACATATGCCCGGCGATAATTGAAGCGCGAACTTCTGCGACTAGCCGCTCACGAAGCGTAATTTGGCCGTCGTTCACCAACGTCATCTTGAGCTCTTAAAGACCTTGATGTGGGTGCAAATGATTTGTGGGTGGCACGAGGGTCTCTTTGATCGAACGTGCGCTAACCCAACGAAGCAAATTCTGCGCAGAGCCAGCTTTGTCGTTAGTTCCCGAACCTCTTGCGCCGCCAAATGGTTGCTGCCCAACGACTGCACCCGTTGGCTTGTCATTGATGTAGAAATTGCCGGCCGCAAAACGTAGGAATTCCGAGGCATGGTTGATCGCGGCTCGATCTGTCGCAATGAACGCACCGGTCAACGCATAAGGTGCGTTGGATTCCATCTGACTTAGTACTTCCTCATACTCGTCATCTTCATAAACGTAAACCGCTAGAAATGGCCCGAAATACTCGGTACTGAAGACTTCGTGTTCTAGGTCCGAACACGTAATGAGAGTTGGCTGGACAAAGAATCCGACCGAATCGTCGCAGGTTCCACCCGCTAACACTTCAATTTTGGGATCTTGCGACGCCATCTCAAGAACTGCTTTCAGTTTCGCAAACGCGCGTGCGTCGATGACCGCACCC
>JANXYY010000096.1 GCA_025355805.1 Actinomycetes bacterium | reverse complement strand
AGAGCTCGGCTTGAAGCTTCGGGGGGAATCAATATCGATACTGCGCGCGCATATGCACAGACGGGCGTTGATTATCTCGCTGTTGGTGCGTTAACTCATTCGGCCTCGAACTTAGATATCGGCCTCGATTTGATAGTGGAGTAGCGATGTTGCTTGCAATTGATGTTGGAAATACAAATACGGTAATTGGGCTATTCGACGGTGCCAAACTCGTACATTCGTGGCGAGTCAAGACCGACGCGAGAGATACAGCCGACGAACTTTGGCTCCAATATCGAGCACTGGTTGGCACTCAATCTGTTTCTGGCGTTGCAGTTTGCTCAACCGTTCCTGCGATTTTGCACGAGATTCGCACAATGTTGAACTCGTACTGGCCCGAGTTGCCCACCGTCATCATTGAACCCGGCGTGAAGACTGGTGTTCCCCTGCTAGTCGATAATCCAAAAGAGATTGGCGCGGATCGAATCGTAAATACGCTTGCCGCACACGCGCTCTTTGGCCACGACAATCCAGTCATAGTGGTCGACTTCGGAACCTCCACCAATCTTGACGTGGTATCAGCAAAGGGTGAATTTCTCGGCGGTGCGCTGGCTCCTGGAATTGAGATCTCGCTGGATGCATTGGTGGGCCGAGCCGCTCAACTTCGCAAGGTGGAGTTGATTCGGCCTCGCTCAGTAATTGGCAAAAATACGGTGGAAGCACTTCAATCGGGAGCAATTTACGGTTTTGCCGGGCAAGTCGATGGCCTGGTTCGCCGGATCATCGAGGAACTGGATAGCGGCCCGGTTGTCGTCGTAGCAACCGGAGGATTGGCACCGCTGGTAATTGGGATTAGCGAGACGATCGAATTTCATGAGCCAGATCTGACCCTGATCGGACTCCAGATGGTCTTCGCTAAGAACACCTGACGGTAATCTCTTCCCCTATGAGTACCGATCTCGGGGCGCCCGCTGAGGATGATCTGCCAGAGCAGTTGCGAATCCGACGTGAGAAGCGGACCAAATTGCTTGACATCGGGACCGAGCCATATCCGGTCGCGGTTCCAAGGACGGTGTCCTTGGCGCTGCTGCGAGCGAAGTTCGGTGATTTAGCCATCGACGTGGCGACGGGCGAGATTGAGAGTGTTGTCGGACGCGTGATCTTCAAGCGCGACGGTGGAAAACTTGCCTTTGCGACGGTACGCGAGGGAGCTGGAACCGAACTTCAACTAATGCTGTCGCTGGACAAAGTCGGTCAGATACAACTGGACAATTGGAAGAGCCTGGTTGATATTGGCGATCTAGTTAGCGTCACGGGTGAAGTTATAACCTCGAAGCGTGGTGAACTCTCGGTCCTGGCAAATTCTTGGCAGATGACCGCAAAAGCATTGCGGCCGCTACCCGTTGAGCATAAACCACTCTCGGAGGAGACTCGCGTTCGCATGCGATATGTAGATCTGATTATGCGACCCCAGGCTCGGGAAAGCGCCAGGATGCGGCCCACCGTCATGCGAGCACTCCGCGAATCATTTTTCACCCGAGATTTTATTGAGGTCGAAACTCCAATGCTTCAGGTTCTCCACGGTGGAGCCACGGCAAAGCCGTTTAAGACCCACATAAATGCCTACGACATGGATCTTTATTTGCGTATTGCACCTGAACTTTATTTGAAGCGCTGTGTTGTCGGTGGGATAGAGCGCGTGTTCGAGATCAACCGCAATTTTCGTAATGAAGGAGCCGACTCAACCCATTCTCCCGAATTCGCGATGATCGAGGCGTACGAAGCATTTGGCGATTGGAACTCGATTGCTACGATCACTCGTGGCCTGGTTCAAGAATCCTGCCAAGCAGCCTTCGGTTCGCTTACTGCGATTTACCACGATGGAACAGAGAAAAACTTCGGCGGTGAATGGCGCGAGATTTCCCTATTTGCTGCGATTTCTGAATCACTGGGTGAAGAAGTAGATGGCGCGACCTCAAGAGCAGACCTGTTAAAGCATGCATCGAAAATAGGTCTTGCTGTTGATCCGAAATGGATTACCGGGAAGTTGGCTGAAGAGTTGTTCGAACATCTCTGCAAAGAGCAGCTGATTGAACCCACATTTGTTCGGGGCTACCCGATAGATACTTCGCCCCTCGTTCGTGAACACCGCAGCGAAGTCGGCGTCGTCGAGAAGTGGGATCTTTACGTGGATGGCTTCGAATTAGCCACCGGCTATTCGGAGTTGATCGATCCAGTGATCCAGCGTGAACGCTTGACTGAGCAGTCTCTTCTCGCCTCAGGTGGTGACCAGGAGGCCATGCAATTGGATGAGGACTTCCTTCGCGCGATGGAATTCGGGATGCCGCCGATGGGTGGCATGGGCATGGGAGTGGATCGGCTTTTGATGGCCCTCACCGGACTCGGGATCCGGGAAACCATTCTCTTCCCGCTGGTTAAGCCCGAATAATGGAGATCAGGGCAGCTCGTACGGCGGATGTGCGCGGAATCCGACGATTGGTCGACGAATACTCGCTGGGGGGCCGACTCCTTTCGAAGGAGACGGTCACACTTTACGAAACCGTTCAAGAGTTTGTGGTGGCAATTGAGGGCGAAGATGTTGTGGGCTGCGGCGCGCTCCATGTCCTCTGGGAAGATCTCGCCGAGGTTCGGACCGTTGCGGTTCAGAATCGACTCAAGGGCACTGGAATTGGGCGCGCCATCCTGGCTGCGATCGTGGAACGAGCGGGTGAACTAGGGGTCAAGCGCCTCTTCTGCCTCACTTTTGAGACCGATTTCTTCGCCAGCCACGGATTTGTGGAGATTCAAGGAGCACCGGTCGAGCCTGAGGTTTACGCCCAGCTTCTACGCTCCTATGACGAGGGCATCGCCGAATTCCTCGACCTTGAAAGCGTCAAACCCAACACCTTGGGCAACACCCGAATGCTCCGCAACCTCTAGTTTCTCGGTGAGCGGCGAGTCCCCTCACTCTTACTTTTCGGTGAGCGGCGAGTCCCCTCACCTTGAGCGGCGAGTCCCCTCACCTTGAGCGGCGAGTCCCCTCACTCTTACTTTTCGGTGAGCGGCGAGTCCCCTCAAGCTTCTTTCCGTGAACGCTGAGTCCTCCCACATGAATGCGGGAAGGCTTCGGCTCCGCTGAGCGTTACGCTATTACAAGGCTAGAAAAAGGAGTCCAAGAAATGTTTGAGCGCTTTACTGATCGTGCCCGTCGCGTAGTCGTGCTTGCCCAAGAAGAGGCGAGAATGCTCAACCACAACTACATCGGCACCGAGCACATTCTCCTTGGCTTGATCCACGAGGGTGAGGGCGTGGCCGCTAAGGCCCTTGAGTCGCTCAACATCTCTCTTGAGGCCGTCCGATCACAGGTCGAAGAGAGCATCGGCCAGGGCAAGCAAGCGCCAAGCGGTCACATCCCATTTACCCCGCGGGCTAAGAAAGTGCTTGAACTTTCGCTGCGCGAGGCACTGCAACTTGGGCACAACTACATCGGTACAGAACACATCCTGCTAGGTCTGATTCGTGAAGGCGAAGGAGTGGCCGCACAGGTGCTGGTAAAACTTGGCGCCGATCTAAATCGGGTACGCCAGCAGGTAATCCAGTTGCTCTCCGGCTACCAAGGTAAAGAGAGTGCCCCTTCGGGTGGGCCGGCCGAAGGAACCCCGTCCACTTCCTTGGTCCTTGATCAATTTGGACGCAATCTGACGCAAGCTGCGCGCGAAGGAAAACTCGATCCGGTAATTGGTCGCGAAAAAGAGATCGAACGCGTGATGCAGGTTCTGTCTCGTCGGACCAAGAATAATCCCGTCTTGATAGGTGAGCCTGGGGTTGGCAAAACTGCGGTGGTCGAAGGTTTGGCTCAAGCCATCGTCAAGGGCGAAGTCCCGGAGACCCTCAAGGACAAGCAGATCTACACTCTTGACCTGGGTGCACTTGTTGCGGGAAGTCGTTACCGCGGTGACTTCGAAGAACGACTCAAGAAAGTTTTGAAAGAAATTCGCACGCGAGGCGACATCGTTCTATTCATCGACGAAATCCACACGCTGGTGGGTGCAGGAGCAGCCGAAGGTGCAATTGATGCTGCGAGCATTCTTAAGCCAATGTTGGCTCGAGGAGAGCTTCAGACAATCGGTGCAACCACCCTCGATGAATACCGCAAACACTTAGAAAAAGACGCTGCGCTTGAGCGCCGTTTCCAGCCAATTCATGTCCAAGAGCCATCGGTTGCGCACACGATTGAAATTTTGGCCGGTCTACGTGACCGATATGAAAATCATCACCGTGTCTCGATAACAGACGGGGCACTCGTTGCTGCGGCCACCATGGCTGATCGGTATGTGTCCGATCGCTTCCTTCCCGATAAGGCCATCGACCTTATCGACGAGGCCGGCGCTCGCCTGCGAATTCGTCGAATGACGGCGCCGCCTGATCTACGAGAACTCGACGATCGCATAGCTTCCATTAGACGCGAAAAAGAGTCGGCCATTGATAGCCAAGACTTTGAAAAGGCGGCGAACCTACGTGACACGGAGAAGCAACTTCTTGCTCAAAGAGTGGAGCGGGAGAAGTCTTGGAAAGCCGGCGACATGGACATCGTCGCCGAAGTTAATGAAGAGTTGATTGCTGAAGTTCTCGCAACTGCAACTGGCATCCCGGTCTTCAAATTAACCGAAGAAGAGACCTCACGACTGCTGCGTATGGAGGCCGAACTGCACAAGCGAGTGATTGGTCAAGATCCAGCGATCAAGGCGCTTTCGCAGGCGATTCGTCGAACTCGGGCTGGGCTCAAGGATCCCAAACGCCCGGGTGGGTCTTTCATTTTCGCCGGTCCTTCCGGCGTTGGAAAGACGGAACTTTCACGCACACTTGCCGAGTTCCTTTTCGGTGACGAAGATTCATTGATTCAACTCGACATGAGCGAATACTCGGAGAAGCACACGGTTTCCCGACTCTTCGGATCTCCTCCTGGATATGTGGGTTATGACGAAGGTGGTCAGCTAACTGAAAAAGTTCGGCGCAAACCATTCTCGGTCGTGCTCTTTGATGAAGTTGAAAAAGCGCATCCAGATATCTTCAACTCGCTTCTGCAAGTTCTTGAAGATGGACGTTTGACGGATTCTCAGGGTCGAGTCGTTGACTTCAAGAACACCGTCATCATCATGACGACAAACTTGGGAACTCGCGATATTTCTAAAGGCGTGAACCTTGGATTTGCTTCGGGCGCTGATAAAGCTGGAACATATGAGCGGATGAAGTCGAAGGTGACCGACGAGTTGCGCCAACACTTCCGACCGGAGTTCCTTAACCGAATCGATGACATAATCGTCTTCCACCAGTTGAGTCCAGATGAGATCGTCACGATTGTGGATCTAATGTTGGCCAAACTCGATGAGCGTCTGCGTGATAAAGACATGGGTATCGAACTTACAGTGGCGGCCAAGCAGTTGCTCGCCACTCGGGGTTATGACCCGGTGCTAGGTGCGCGTCCTCTGCGTCGCACGATTCAGCGCGAGATCGAAGACCCGCTCTCGGAGAAGATTCTCTTCGGCGAAATCAAGCCTGGTGAATTGATCCTCGTGGATGTTGAGGGCGAAGGCGCGGAAACCGCTTTCACTTTCAAAGGCGAAACGAAGAGTGAACTTCCCGACACGCCCCCACTTGTTCAAAGCGGCGATAACGCCTGATCGATGGCATGTTTTAGGCGCCCGACCTCGATGATTTCGACGCCGGCAACTTGGGCACCGCTATCGATGGGGACAATGGCGCGCTTAAATCCGAGGCGGACTGCTTCGTTTAGTCGCTGCTGAACTCCGGCGACCCGACGCACTTCGCCAGCCAGGCCGACTTCGCCGATTGCGATTAGATCGGCTGGCAATGCGCGGTGTTCGGCTGCAGAGGCGATAGCCAATGCAAGGGCTAAATCGACAGCTGGCTCGGTGAGTTTGGCACCTCCGACGGTGGCGACGTAGACATCGCGTCCGGCCAGTGCCACCCCAGCTCGGAGTTCGAGCACGGCAAGGGTCATCGCACTGCGCGAACTATCAAGTCCGCTGGTGACTCGACGCGGATTGGGATAGCCACCATCGCGGGCCGGCGCCTGTCCGACAAGCGCCTGAATTTCTGCGAGCAGTGCCCGACGCCCTTCGAGGGTGACCGTAACGCAGGTTCCTGAAACTGGCTCAGCATGACGGGTGAGAAATAAGCCTGTGGGATCCGGCAGACCCACAATGCCTTCGTCATTTAGATCAAAGCAGCCAACCTCATCTGTAGCGCCGAATCGATTCTTAATCGCGCGCACCATGCGCAATCGTGAATGACGCTCGCCTTCGAATTGCAAAACAACATCGACAAGATGTTCGAGCATTCGGGGGCCGGCGATCGAGCCATCTTTGGTCACATGTCCAACCAAAAATACCGCGATATTACGATCCTTAGCGATCCGGATGAGGGCATTGGCAACTTCACGCACCTGAGTTACCCCACCAGGTGATCCATCGATTGCATCGCTGGAGATGGTCTGCACACTATCGACGATTAGTAAGTTGGGTTTAACGGCATCAATATGTGCAATAACCGCCCCGAGGTCCGTCTCTGCCGCTAGCCAGAGATTCGGGTTGATGGCGGAGAGGCGTTCGGCACGCAGTCGTACTTGCGCCGCCGATTCCTCGCCGGTTATGTAAAGAGTCGTGATTGACTCCTCAGCGCTTTTAGCGCCCACTGCCAGAAGTAACGTGGATTTTCCGACGCCAGGTTCACCAGCGAGCAGCACGACGGCTCCTGGAACGAGACCACCGCCAAGTACTCGGTCGAGTTCACTCACGCCTGTGGGTTTAGACCTGGCACTTTCAATATCGACTTCACTAATCGGGCGGGCAGGCGATGACACGCGACCCGCCTTCAGTGAATTTAATTTTGGTCCACCAATTTCTTCGACACAGCCCCACGCCTGACACTCACCGCAGCGCCCCACCCACTTGGACGTCGTCCAACCACACTCGCTACATCGATAAGGATCTTTGCTCTGACTCTTTGCAGCGACTTTGGTCATGATCTAAATATTATTCGCACGCACCGACGCGGGATGCACTGCGAAGAGTGGCAAGTTGCGTGCCTTGGCTGCAGATTGTGCCATTAATCGCGTTTCGGCGAGGTTGGCGAGCACTGCGTAGGCCCTCTCGCCCATCGTGGCAATCAGCTCAACTTTGTTGGAGAGATAAACGGGCTGAGCCCCCACATGCGCCTCTGAATTTCCGGTGCAGTACCAATCAAAGTCAACGCCACCCGGACCCCAAGCGCGACGGTCGTATTCGCCCAGTACCGTCACTTCAATTTTCACGCCATCCGGACGCTCAACTTCCTGGAAGGACCGGTGAAGCGGCAGCTGCCAGCAAACGTCGGGTTTGGTGTCGACGAAATGTACCCCTTCACGCTCTGCAAGGTGATGAAGAGCGCAGCCCTGTCCGCCAGCGAACCCAACGCGATTGAGAAAAATGCAAGCCCCGTCGACAATACGAGTTTTGCGCTCACCCTCTTCATCACGATCAACAATGTCTAATTTCTTTTTCTTTTTTTTGGCCTGACCTTCCGAAAAAAATTCCCAAGTTTCAGGGGTGAGTAGATCAGCCCATTTACGCACTCGCTTCTCATCTGCTGCATCCGAGAAATGCGCACCGTGAGTACAACAACCATCGTCGGGGCGGTTGGCATCAATTCCTTTGCAGCCAGAACCGTAGATGCATGTCCACGATGAGGTGAGCCAAGTTAAGTCGCAGCGCCAGGCTTCTTTTTCGGGGTGATCTGGGTCTGGGAATTCCACCCAATCACGCGCAAAATCGAGAGGCACTTCGTTCGGCGTCAACTTGTTGTGCTCCTCTGGCTTCGACGGATTTTTAGAAGTCTTCTGAGACACGGGCCAACCCTATGGGTTCTTACGACTATCGTCATCCTGTGCGCTTAGGGGTTCTGGACGTTGGATCTAATACGATCCACTTGCTCGTGGTTGATGCACATCCTGGAGCTCGCCCGCTTCCTGCGACAAGTTATAAAGTCGAACTTCGATTAGTTGAATATTTGGATGACCGAGGTGCGATAAGCAGTGAAGGAGAACGGCTTCTCATCGAGTCCATCGCAGAGGCATTGCAACAGGCAAAGGCCAATGGTGTCGAAGATTTGCTCGCCTTCGCCACGTCAGCATTGCGCGAAGCCTCGAACGGCGAAGCTGTAATCGCTCGGGTCAAAGAAGAGACCGAGGTTGATCTACAAGTGTTGGCCGGTCACGACGAGGCTCGCTTTACCTTTTTGGCCGTGCGTCGCTGGTTTGGGTGGTCGAGCGGGCGAATGCTCATGCTCGACATTGGTGGCGGATCGCTGGAAATCGCCTGTGGCTACGACGAAGAGCCCGATGTCGCGTCATCGCTGCCCCTAGGTGCAAATCGCCTAACAGTTGAGCATCTATCCGGTGACCCATTCGATTTGGGACAGGTTCGGGAATTGAAAAGAAAGATTCGAGTCGAAATTGCAGGCGTGGTCCCAGAGGTGTTACGCGTCGGCGCCATCGATCACTCCGTTGCTACGAGCAAAACTTTTCGATCGCTGGCTCGTATCTGTGGCGCTCAACCTTCTACTTCGGGGCCATTTGTACCTCGCTTACTCAAACGCGACGTGCTAAATGATTGGGTGCCCCGGCTTACGGCGATGACCCGGACAGAACGCAGCCATCTGCCTGGCGTATCGGCTGGCCGTGCCAATCAATTGGTGGCAGGCGCCTTAGTGGCGCAGATTGCCATGGAGCTCCTAGACGTAGAAGCCCTTGAAATCTGCCCATGGGCGTTGCGGGAAGGCATCATTTTGCGCAGACTCGACTGGATGGGAGAATAGAAGTCGTGTTGCGTGAACCGATACTTGCCGTTAGTAGAAGTAGCCGTCTCAAAGCCCTGATCACCAAGACGCCGGTCACTAGAGCTGTGGTTC
>JANXYY010000088.1 GCA_025355805.1 Actinomycetes bacterium | reverse complement strand
AGCAGTCGTAAGCCGTGCAGGTAGACGGGCAGTCGCGCAATCGTCGCGATCGGGATCCCCTTGGACACGGCGCACAGCCTATGACCCTTGTGAAGGCAGGAACAAAGTGGAAGCTCGTTGGAGCGTTGCGGGTTCAGGCCGGCATCAAAACTCACCCGTGGAGAATGCCTTCAGACCCACACAATCGCCGCAAGGTCGACAGCCAGAATGAGCGCTGCGGCGATCGCGACGAGTGGGGCACCGCGCTCGGATTGTCGGCGTTCTTCTCGCAGCCGGAGCAGGGCTTGGCGGATGAGGGTGTAAATGGCGACGGCGGCGACAAAGATGGTGCCGTGTTGTGGGCCGTAGCGGAGGACGGCGCCAAGGACAAACAACCCGACTGTGATGGCGAGCGCGGACTCCATCAGTTGGGTCGGTACGCGATGAACGCCGACGCTGCGGTTGGATGACCACACGGCCCAACGAGAAGCAGAAGGTCGACCGGCACAACAGCCAGTGAAGAAGCAACCTAGACGGCCGACGGCGAGTCCCAGCATCAGTCCAGGAGCCGAAGCGTCGAAGAAGGCACCCACGGGGACGCGGAGGAGCAACAGGAGAACCGGCGCTACCAGCACGAAACCGGCAACGAATCCTTGGACAGCCCAACCGTCCGAACGACCGTCTCGCCGGTGCAGCACCACGTACCAGGCTTTGCCGCCGACGACTCCGCCCAATACAGCCAAGAGCGAGACGGTTAGCACGTGGCTCAACGAGAGGTTCCCAGCAGAGATGACCAGGGCTTGGGCGACGAGCGCGAGAACGGTTCCCAGAACTACCAAGACTGCCCAACTGCCCAAGATCACTGCGGGGGAACGAACAAAGGGCAACAGGCAAGTCCTTACCGGTGCGCTCGGACCGGCGGTCACCCGCCAGTGACGCCAAGACCAGGAAGCAGGAAAAACCGAAATAACCAGCCGTCGACCTTCGGCGCGTGACTGGCGGTCTTTGGTCGGTACCACGCTGGCGCGTACTGTCCATTCGCCGGGATTCACGTCGCGAATCTTCACCGTTACCGCGACCGGTCCACTGCCCGACACGATTCCGCCAATCGTTTCATCATGGCTGAATTGATCACCCTGCTTCTGCGACCCAGTTACGTTCAAGCGTCGGCCAACAAATCGGAGCGTCACGGAATGGACCGCCGGCTCCTGTGGTGGGTCGAACCAGTAAGTGACGCCGACCACCTCTGGTGCAACTCGCTCAACGAAACTCTGCACCGCTCCAGAGGAACTTGCGGAAGGCCCGGCTCTCCCCTTCTGCTTCTGGCTCACAGGCGTTGATCCCTCCTTTTAGCGCCACCAGTCGCTTCTCTGGCTTATCTACTAAGGATAATAGTAGATCCTGTCTTTGGACTTCATCTCTCCACGAAAACTCCTCCGAAAACTCCTAAGGTGAGGGCATGGAAAAGTCGGCCGCGTTCTTTGATGTCGACAACACGCTCTCACGTGGCTCAACACTCTTCTTGGTCGCCCGCGGATTGGCCCGTCGGGGCTTCTTCTCGACCAGGAGCGTCTTCAAATTTGCCCTGGTGCATGCGCGCTTCCGACTCAGTGGCAAAGAAAAAGTAAAGGACATCGCCAATGTTCGTCGGGCCGCCCTGATTTTTGTCCGCGGCCATCGGACTGCCGAAGTTTCCGAAATTGCGGAGGAAATTTACGACGAGTCGATCTGCAAATCTCTCTGGTCGGGGACGGTGAAATTGGCAGAGGAGCATCTCGCGGCGGGCCGGCAGGTGTGGTTAGTGACGGCATCACCGCTGGAGATGGGCGAGGTCATCGCCAGGCGACTGGGATTCACCGGTGCCTTGGGAACCGTCGCCGAAAGCATCGATGGCATCTACACGGGCGAACTGGTTGGCGACCTCTTGCACGGGGCAGCTAAGGCGGCCGCCGTCGAGCGCTTGGCCATGGAGACGGGCCTTGATCTTGCTAGTTGTTACGCCTACTCAGACTCCGCCAATGATCTCCCACTACTCGAAGCTGTGGGGCATCCCTGCGTTATCAATCCCGACGCCAAAT
The DNA here is from genome assembly GCA_025355805.1 of Actinomycetes bacterium. Taxonomy (GTDB): domain Bacteria; phylum Actinomycetota; class Actinomycetes; order Nanopelagicales; family Nanopelagicaceae; genus JANXYY01. Next base: position 13,273 of record JANXYY010000088.1, on the reverse strand, counting down.
TGCGTCGACGGGCGAAGGCCAATGCGTGGCCAATTGAGGATTACCGACGTGGACGGCGAGTCGCGCGGATTGCTGCGCCCATCGTCGCGGCTCTCGGGGCCTTGACAGCGCTTTTCTCGCGGAAACCATGGGATGGCCAGAGGCGGTAACGTTGGCAAGTTATGTCTTCTCCTCCCACACGCTCTCTTGCCGATGATTTCAGAGGGCGTGGTGACGACCGGCTCAGGCGGCTACTTGAACTCCGCCCAGATCTGCTCTCACCGATTCCAAGCGACCTTACGGCTCTGGCGACGCGCTCACTCACTGCGCCAAGCATCGCGCGCGCACTTGACTCACTAGATATCTGGTCACTTCAAGTGCTAGAAAGCCTCGCCGCACTAGATGAACCAACCAATCTCAAACAGGTGGTGACGGCAACTTGCGAAGCAGCAACAAGCGCGATCGAGTTTCTCGTCGATCTAGCCCTTGTTTATCACGACCAAGGCGAACTCAGGATGCCTCGCCCAGTTCGTGAAGCGCTCGGTACCGAGCCCGCTGGACTCGGGCCGCGCTACGGAGGCGACATGGAGTCAGCCATATCTCTTCTAAAAGATGCGCCAAAGGAATCCCTCGCCATCCTTGAGCGGCTCTGCTGGGGGCCTCCCCGCGGCGTAGTCGGAGACACCGCCCATCCAGGGTCACATCTAAAATGGCTTATCGACCATCAGATTCTGCACGTGATTGATCAAACTCAGGTGGTACTTCCGCATGAAATCGGGCTGTCGCTTCGGGGCGGAAAGACGTTTCGCGAATTCCAAGTTGCTGCTCCAATACTCGATGGCGAGATTTTAAAGCGAGGAGACGTCGATCGGGCGGGAGCACTTGAAGCCAGTGCATTTCTAATCTGGATCGAAGAGCTCCTCGATCTGCTTGCCGCTGAACCCGCGACCGCATTGCGTTCGGGGGGGCTTGGTGTACGAGATCTTCGACGACTCGCATCGGCCCTAGACGTCGAAGAGCCATGCGCCGGGTTTATAGCTGAAGCTGCGTATGCGATCGGATTAATTGGGATCCAACTTGATGACCAGGTGATGCCCACTACCGCATACGATATTTGGCTTGCTCAAGAGCCATCACGTCGTTGGCAGGGAATCGTCGAAGCTTGGCTAGATTCGTCCCGAGTTGCCGGCCTTGTGGGTGCCAAAGATGCCACAAGTAAATCAATCGCTGCACTTGGCCCTGAATTAGATCGAGCCGCCGCCAGTTCAATCCGACGGCACGTACTTTCGCTGCTAAACGATGTGACCCCACAGGCACCAAACCTTGAGTCAATCGTGAATGTAGTTGCTTGGCAGAAACCTCGAAAGTCGGCCCACAATCAGCGTGATCTAATCACGTGGACGCTGCGCGAAGCCGCGTGGCTAGGCATCACCGGTCGCGGTGCGCTAACGACTTTTGCTAAAGAGGTCTTAAGTGGCGGTGATTCGAATTCACTGGTTGGTGCACTCCCTCCGCCAGTCGATCACATTCTCATCCAAGGCGATCACACAGCCATCGCGCCGGGCCCCCTCGCGCCCGCGCTACTCCAAGAGATGATGAGCATGGCCAAAATCGAAAGTCGTGGGAGCGCGACGGTCTTTCGTTTCACGCCGGAATCAATTCGGCATGCGTTAGATACCGGTGCCAGCGCCGAAGAAATCCAGCGCTTTCTCGCGACCACCTCCAAAACACCAGTGCCGCAATCACTTTTTTATCTAGTCAACGACGTAGCTCGCAAGCACGGGCGCCTACGTGTGGGCGGCGGTCTGGCTTACCTTCGTTGTGATGACGAAACGCTCCTGGCCGAAGCTATAAAAGATCGACGCCTGGCCAAGCTGAACCTCCGCCGGCTCGCCCCAACGATCCTGATCAGTGAGGCAACTCTGGAAGAGACGATAAAAACCTTACGAACCAATGGTTTCTCCCCCGTCGCTGAAGCCTCAGACGGCGGAGTACTGCTTCAAATACCTAAAGCTAGGCGCGCAACGGTAAAGCCAAGGCCACCGCGGATGCTAGTAGATGCCACTCCGCCAAGTCCCACTTTGATTGATGCGGCGCTCCGCGCATTAAGAGCAGGCGATCGCGCTTCCGTTGCCGCACGAACCGCACCGTCACTTGCCCGAACTCCGAGTAATCCAACGAGTGAAACGGTAGAAGCTCTTGTCGCCGCCTCAAAAAATGGTGGCACCATCTGGATTGGGTATGCAGATACAGATGGTGGTGTTTCAAATCGCATCGTCGAACCCGCATCCATCGCGAGCGGTCACCTAACGGCCTTCGATCACGGAACCGGGACCTTGAGGCGCTTTGCGATTCATCGAATCACTGGCGTGGCCGAAATGGATGCTTAACTTTTTTTAACACAGTTCGACTTTTCATGCGTGATGCTCTCGAGGAAATCAAAATCAATTTCAACACCGATTCCGGGTGCCGTCGGCACAGTCAGCCGTCCATCAATCATTACGAATGGCTCGGTAATATCACGGCTGAAGTATCGAGCAGAGGCACTTGTGTCGCCGGGAAGGGTAAACCCCGGCAGAGCGGCGAGCGCGACGTTCGCAGCGCGGCCAATTCCAGTCTCCAACATCCCACCACACCAAACCGCGAGACCATTCTCCACGCAAAGATCATGAATTCGGACTGACTCTAGATACCCGCCGACGCGACCAGGTTTGATATTGATGATCGTTGTTGCCTCGATGGCAATCGCATCCCGGGCTGCCTCGTAAGAAGTTATGGATTCGTCAAGACAGATGGGTGTCGAGAGCTGGCGAGCCAGCATCGCGTGCCCAAGCACATCGTGTTCATTGAGCGGCTGTTCGATTAGAAGTAAGTTAAAGCGGTCCAATTGAGCCAGATGAACCGCGTCATCGCGGTGGTAGGCCTGATTAGCGTCAACTTGTAAGGGCATGTCGGGCCAAGCGTCTCTTACTTCACGAACCGGTTCCAAGTCCCAACCTGGTTCAATTTTTAATTTTATTCGGCGATAACCAGCCTTTACATAAGTGGAGACTTCCTCCAACAAGGCATCTACGTTGGGAGCGATACCAACTGAAACACCACAGTCGATTTCTGTCTTGGTGGCTCCAAGATAGGAACCAAACGAGACGCCTTCATATTTAAGTTGCGCATCGAGAATTGCCGTCTCGAGCGCTGCCTTCGCCATTTGATGTCCCAGGAATGGCTTGAGTAGTCCGGCCACTTCCTCGGCGCGAACATCGCCAGCAGCCAAGAGAGTAGGAGCCAGGAAACGTTCAATAACATCTCGAGAACCTGCAACATATTCTGGAGAATAAACAGGTTCCGACATTGCAACGCATTCGGCCCAGCCATCAATGCCTTCCGTGGTTATGGCTCTTACGAGAAGGACTTCACGCTCGTGCTGAGTACCAAAAGAGGTGCGAAATGGTCGTACCAATGGCAAGAGCACCTGACGCAACTCAAATCCTTTGATGATCACAGCCATACCCTTTCAATTAGATAAGCGCCATCGCTGGTGAATCCAGTAATTTCCATGCCTGCCTCTAAAGCCGGCGCAAGAACTGACCGAACTGCAATCCGCCAACGAGAGGCCCTCTGTGGATCCTTCGCTCTGATCTCAATAATGTCAGGCGGGATAATGGCAACAAGGGCGTCAGATTTGCCAGAAGACTGGTGAATCACCGGTTCATCGTTTTCAATCGTGAGTGCGAGTAAGGCCTGGGTTGGAATGGGATTCGGGGCAAGTCCATTCTTCAAAGCCGCCGCCTGTACGGTTCGCGGTGAAAGTAATTCCCAACGTGCCATCACCCGATCGGTGGCATCTCCCGCGTTAAGTGCGTCTGCCATATCACCATAAAAGTCTTGGTAATAATCAGATACGTAGACTCCTAGTTTAAGTAAATTCAATCGCGCATTTCGCCGCACCAGTGGATCAAAAGTCCAAGTGATGGTGTCGTAGCCGGCCTCAATTGCCCAGGCACGTTGGTGCCACTTAAGGGCGGTACCGATTCGACGATCACGAACGTCAGCCAAGACAGCGGCCATGTGGGAATGCAGGTGCAAATGTCCATCCGCATCTCGACCCGGGAATGCGAATGCCGCCGCGACGAATCGAGGGCCAATAAATGCGCCAGAGACGTAAGATCCGTTATGAACTAATGCTTGCATGAGGTTTGACGTGACTTGAGTTTCTCCACCAGTTGACCAAACCTCGTCAAAGAGCCCGCGTGCAAGATTCTGTCCGGCAAGATCGTCAAGCAGCCGTATTTCCACTCCGGCTCCCGCCGAGGCCCGACGAGCGTCCGCAGCAGCAACGTCGGCTGGAGATACTTCGCTCACTCATCCACCCTAGGGCACCCCGTTCGGGCAGACTTAGCCCATGATCGTTACCAAAGGGCAGTCTGGGCCGGCTCAGATGACTGAGGACGTGCGGAAATTGGTTGAGATTTCATCACCCACGTACGACCTCGAGTCGGTATATCGCGTGATCGAAGAGGCCAACCGACAACTCCTTGCCAGACTGGGTAGTGCCGGCGAAATCAATTTGGTCGAAGGACGTCCGCTCTTGCACTGGGGAGCAACCCATCCCTCGATCCTGCTCCTTTGCCACCTCGACACCGTGTGGGCGCACGGATCCTTCTCGCCAGCTTGGGAAGTTGAGGGAGATCGGATGCGAGGGCCGGGCGTCTTCGATATGAAGGCTGGCTTCGTCCAAGGCGTGCATGCGATCGCCTCGTTACTTGCCGAAGTGGGTGAGAAATTCAACGCGGTAGCACTCCTTGCCACTAGTGATGAAGAGACCGGCAGCGCAGCCTCTCGGCGTTATCTGGAAGAACTAGCTAAGTCGGCCAAAGCGGTGTTTGTTCTCGAATCAAGCCTCGATGGAAAATTGAAGACTTCACGGTCTGGGACATCCATGTATCAATTAGAGGTGGTTGGGAAGGCCGTGCACGCCGGATTAGAACCAGAGAAAGGCATCAACGCGACGGTTGAGATCGCTCATGTCATTCCGATTATTGCGGCGCTTTCCCGTCCAGAAATTGGAACGACTGTTACTCCGACGGTACTGAGTTCCGGAACCACTTCCAACACCATTCCCGGACTCGCGGTACTTGATGTCGATGTTCGAGCCAAAGAGAGCGACGAGCAAGTGCGAGTCGATTCCGACATTCGCAAAATTAAAGGAGCCCACGGCGATTTTCGATGGAGTGGTGGCATCAACCGTCCACCCCTCGAAGCTAAAGCCAGCACAGCGCTCTACGAATTGGCAGAAGTTTGCGCGGCAAAATTGGGATTGTCGCCGCTCGGGCAGGCAAGCGTAGGGGGTGCGAGCGATGGTAATTTCACTGCCGCCAAGGGAATACCGACCATTGATGGCATAGGCGCTGTTGGCGAAGGTGCACACGCCCCAAATGAATGGGCGAGCATCAGAGGAATGGATGAGCGGAGCAGATTGCTCGCCGAGATGATTCGGTCTCTTCTGTAATAGGCTCAAGCCATGCCCGATGGCCCGCTAATAGTTCAGAGCGATAAGACCTTACTGCTCGAAATTGATCATCCACTTTCTACCGAATGCCGCAAAGCAATTGCACCTTTTGCCGAACTCGAACGCGCGCCCGAACACATACACACTTATCGACTCACCTCGCTCGGTCTCTGGAATGCACGAGCCGCCGGACACGATGCCGAAATGGTCATCGACACTTTGCTCAAGTACTCAAGATATGCCGTGCCTCATGCGCTACTCGTAGATATCGCGGAGTCAATGGCTCGCTACGGCCGTCTTAGGCTGGAATCAGATCCGGTGCACGGATTGATAATGATCACAAGCGACCGTGCCGTACTCGAAGAAGTATTGCGCTCAAAGCGGATTCGTCCGCTTGTGGGCGATCGAATTGACGCGGAAACGGTGGCCGTACATCCCAGCGAGCGCGGTCACATTAAGCAGGCTTTGCTCAAAATCGGTTGGCCGGCCGAGGATTCTGCCGGTTATGTCGATGGTGAATTCCATGAGATCGCGCTTCGTGAAGAAGGCTGGAAGATTCGAGAATATCAACGGCACGCTGCCGAAGGATTTTGGCATGGTGGGTCTGGGGTAGTTGTCCTGCCTTGCGGTGCGGGGAAAACGATCGTAGGTGCCGCAGCGATGGCAGAGGCCAAAGCGACAACGTTGATTCTCGTGACGAATACCGTGGCGGCTCGACAATGGCGTGATGAACTTTTGCGGAGAACCACCTTGACGGCCGACGAAATTGGTGAGTATTCGGGAGCAAAGAAGGAAGTCCGGCCAGTCACTATCGCGACTTATCAAGTAATGACCACAAGGCGGGGTGGCGTATATACGCACCTTGATTTATTTGATTCGCGTGACTGGGGCCTAATCATCTACGACGAAGTCCATCTCCTTCCGGCGCCGATCTTTCGCTTCACTGCAGATATTCAATCTCGTCGAAGACTCGGACTTACCGCAACGCTCATCCGAGAAGATGGATTAGAGGGCGATGTCTTTTCACTAATCGGTCCGAAACGGTTTGATGTTCCTTGGAAGGAGATTGAAGCTCAGGGATATATTGCGCCGGCAGACTGCGTAGAAGTGCGAGTCACCTTGACCGAGGAAGAGCGACTTGCCTACGCGACCGCTGAGCCAGATGCGCGTTATCGCTATTGCGCCACCACCGTCTCCAAGACTGAGATAGTCGAGGAACTTGCCTTACGCCACAAGGCCGACCAAGTATTGATCATCGGTCAGTACCTTGAGCAGATCGATGAAATCGGTGCCTATCTAAATGTGCCGGTCATCAAAGGCGATACCCCAGTTAAGGAACGAGAACGTCTCTATCAGAGTTTCCGAATTGGAGAGATTTCCTGTTTGGTTGTTTCCAAAGTTGCAAATTTCTCCATCGACTTGCCAGAGGCCACGATCGCGATTCAAGTTTCTGGCTCATTTGGTTCTCGTCAAGAGGAGGCCCAGCGACTAGGTCGAATTCTTAGGCCAAAGGCCGATGGTCGTGGAGCTCGCTTCTACTCAGTAGTGGCTCGTGACACTATCGATCAAGATTTTGCGCAACATCGCCAGCGTTTTCTCGCAGAACAGGGTTATTCGTATCGAATCATCGACGGTGACGACGTAATTAATGGATCAGCCGATATTTAGTTCCAGATTCGTAGTTCGTCCCACATGGGATCGTCAACCAGAATCGTCATCCCGAGCGAGCAATGGCAATCGCTGCAAAAAGCCGATCGGGGTCGACCCGCAGAAAATCGTGAACCCGGCCATTTAGCAAGATGACGGGTATCTCTTCGCTGTACTTCGCCATCAGATTTGGGTCGTCCAGCAAGGAGAGCTCCTCGAAATCAATATCTTCCGGGCTGAGGACCTGGCTGATGACCCGGCTGATGACCACATGCGCGTCATCGCATAAGTGGCAGCCTGGACGCCCGATCAAGGAAATCTTCACTTGACTCAAAATCCACAACCACCTTTCATGCCAACCTCGTAGGAGTTCCAGGGCAATCGTGCCACCGAACGCTGATATTCTCGCGCGCATGTCGCCACAGCGCCTTCTCCGTCCCTTCGTTGCCCTCACCTTGGTGGTTGGGCTCGTTTCCTGGACTGGCTCCCCGGCGCAAGCACTCTCCTTCCGTTCACGCCCGGCCAGCCAGTGGCTTAACTACTACGCGGGTAAGTCGGACCCTGGAGCTAACCTCACTTCCAACGTCGGCGGGAAAAATGCAACCTCCAATCCCACGAACTTCATCGTAAATTACACAAATTTCCCAGATGCGGCCAAAACTGTCTTCGACGCTGCGGTTTCCATCTGGGCCAGTCTCTATCCGTCGACGGCACCAATCACCATTAACGCCACTTGGGCCAATCTCGGACCTGGCATTCTTGGCTCGGCCAGGCCAGGCAGTTTTTTCTCTGATTTTAATGGCGCCCCTGATCGCTCTCTCTGGTACCCATCAGCATTGGCTAATGCGCTAGCCGGTAAAGATCTAGATCCAGCCAACCCTGAAATCGTCGCGCGATTCTCCTCGAATAGTCCGTGGTATCTCGGCACTGATGGGCTGCCACCGCCGGGGCGCTATGACTTGGAAACTGCGGTTCTCCACGAACTTTGCCACGGACTCGGGTTTCTTTCTTCAGATAGTTACGATGCATCCACTGGAATTGGGCTTATCGATGAGCCGACGCCTTTTGACGCCTTCTTGCGAACCTCAGATGATCGTCGACTCTCTGATATCGCCAGCCCGTCGCGCGAACTCGGCACGCTCCTCACTTCGCCACTTTCATGGGCCGGAGCTTTTGGCGTCGGAGCAAGTAACGGAACGCGGCCAAAAATTTACGCACCAAGCACTTATTCCGATGGTTCTTCAGTGAGCCATTTGGACGAAGCCACTTATCCCAGCGGCACACCCAACACATTAATGACCCCGCAGCTCGAACCGGGCGAAGTGATTCACGATCCCGGTCCAATCACGCTGGGAATACTGGCCGATTTGCGCACTAAGCCACCGGCCGGGCCAGTCACTTCGCTGCCTTCAGCCCCAATAAATCCAGTGGCACTCGTTGGTGATGCTTCGGCATTAATCACTTTTGATCCCCCCGTTGATGCCAGAGTCACCCAAGTAACCTCATATTTAGTGCGAGTCACACCGGGCGGATTCGAAAGCCAGTCCGTTGCATCGCCAATCAAGGTGCGCGGTCTTAAATCAGGAATTTCGTACACCTTCACGATCAAGGCTTTGAACTCCCTCGGTGCGGGTCCCCCTGCCTACACGGATCCGATAATTCCTCAGGCGAATTGGAAATCCACCACGGTAGATCCCCATGCAGACCCAAACTTCGTTTCCACAACAACTTTCCATAAATCTCTGACGGTCATCTATTCCGACTCAGCAACCGGTGATTTGAAACGAGCCACTCGAGTCGGCACTAGGTGGCGCATCGAGACAATTGATGGTCCGGGAGCGGTAACTGGCGGAACCTCACATAATCTGAACGGCGCGCTGTCCACCTGCATTTCTGGCACTGGAACCAAGGAATTGCTTCACGTCTTCTATACCGACACGGACGATAAAGATTTACGCCACGCAACTTACGATGGAAAGCATTGGAAGTTTGAAATTGTCGACGGCAACGGTCCCGTCGTGCAGGCAGTCAACGACCCGATTCGAGTTCGAACCGCCAGTGACGTAAGTGTGAGTAACGCATGCGTTGCAACCCGATCTGGCTTGCAAGTTTTTTACCGAGACGATAGCCAAGGAATTCTCCTCGGGGCCACGCTGGTTGGAAGTGCATGGAAATACGAATTAGTTGATGGCGATCGAATCAGCGATGAGCGCACCACCGGCGACGTGGCATTCCACCTCGCCGCGGTTTCACTCGGAGGCACTGCGCACGTCCTTTACGACTCGGTGTTGAAGATTGATCGTGACCGTAAACCCATGCAAGGCGAAGTCCGAGATGCGAGTCGGAACTCGAGCAATCCGAGCGCCTGGAGATATCGGACAATTGATGCCACGAGTACGAAGTACCCAGTCTCTGGTTACGGCATTTCGCTCACGGTCTCTGGGGGAAAAGTATTTGGTGGCTGGCTATCTGCCTCCAATGCGAGCCTCGGGACACCAGTCCCGGATACGATCGATTGGGCGAATTTAAACGCGTCGATACCGTTCCCGTTGCGTATCCCAGGTGGTAACTACGGAGCGCCGACTACGCCACTGGCGCTTAGCGCTAGAACGATGCTGTATGGCTGTCAGGGACGACTCTGCGCCATAGATCTGGTCGGTCGCCACCAGTCGCTGGTCAGCGATAAACAGCCCGTCAGCGCCAAGAGTGCCGCCTTCGCAACTGTCGGCGGCAAGACCGGGTTACTCGTGGGCTCGAATCTCACGTTAAGGTTTTTTAAGCCATAAGAAAATGCGAAATCTTCGGTTGAGTGAGGGCTACTTCTTCTTATTACGACGCTGAATGCGGGTCTTCTTAAGCAGTTTGCGGTGCTTCTTTTTTGCCATCCGCTTTCGACGCTTCTTAATTACAGAACCCACAGGTAACGCCCTTCTCCACAAAAATAGAATTCGACCGAGTGAAGGCTACCGCCTCAGGCGCCTACTTCCCGCTTCGGGGGGCGAACCAAGACAGCGTTAGCTCGCTCACATCGCCAACCGCCAAGAGGTATCCATGTCCGCGAGCCGCCGCCAAGAGCCCGGTTCCAGCCTTACCGGCCAGATATGTAGGAGAAAGCACCCGCCCACGGCTGTCTAGGGGTGCCAAAAATGCCTCTCGCCCACCACGACCTGGCCGGATACTTGAAAGTGCGAAAAAGGCAGAATTACCGGTTGGGGGCAAGAGTGAAGCTTGGGTTCCCACCGGATTGGCAAAGTGAAGCGAAAACTTAACAGCACCAGATGAACTAAATGAAGTTGCAACAACCTCATTTTTTACGCCAAGCCGAGAGGGACCAATCGCGACGAGATTTCCGAATCGATCCACACTCAACGATTCCCACGATCTGAACGCTGATGGAAAGCCACTTCGAAGAGTTCGAAGAACTGCACCCGAGATTGGATTCACGACGACAACGAGGGCATCAACCAATCCAATCGAAGGTTTGCCCTTTAACGTCTCGCTGATTGAGCCCGCAACCGCAAGCGATCCGTTGCTCAAAAGTGCGGCGGTTCGCAGCACAACGGCTTTGGTTCCAATCCAGCGGGTTGGCCCGAGCAATCCATCCCTCGTAATGTGCACGTAGAAACCGCGCGAGGTCCCAGCCGACGGATCGACGCCGGTTCCCACCACGTAGACTCCACTTTTATCTGGGACGACTGCAGTGGGGTTGATGGAAATGCCATCGGCGATCAAATTAAGACTCTGACTCAGTAACTGACCGGTTTTGCTCCATGAAGAGATTAATAATTGATCCGCAACCGCCGGCGGCGTCGAGGTTGCAAGTGGGACTACCCCATCCGGATTGACGGTGGGTATTGGTGTCGTTGGCGTAAGAGGCGGCGGCGAGGGCGTGATGGGCGCAATCGGAGGCGAGCTTGGTACGGCCGGTACCTCTTTCGTTGTAACTCCGACTGTCCAAATTAGGCCATCGCCACCGAGTGCGATCGAGGTCGCAACATCAGCAAGTGAAGTTCCAAAGCGATGACTCCAAATCAAGTGGAGCACCGGGTCAAGCATCGCGATATAGCCATCCGTGTCGCCGAGGCTCACTTCGCTCGGGAAAAGTTCCGAGGTTGGGATCGCGCTCTTCTCGACGTTACCAACAACCAGCCACGAGTTTCCCGAACCAATAATTTGAGTGATGTCATCGCTAGCGCTGGGTAGGGAAACCGTGCTAATCAAATTGGGGCGGATTGTCGAGGGCGTAGCACCGTTAGCGACACCGCCGAGAAGTCCGAGCACAAGGGTGGCAACGGCTAGTTTAATTACTCGCATTTGGCCACCTCAGAAAAATTGTCAATCCGAAAACACTAGCCTTGAGCGAGCTCGCGTGATCGGTCCCGTGCCGCTTCCATTGCAGAAAGAAAAGCTGCGCGAACTTTGTGATCATCTAATTGTCTGAGAGCGGCCACCGTGGTCCCGGCGGGGCTTGTCACATTTTCGCGCAACACAGTTGGATGTTCACCCGTTTCAGCGAGCATCGTTGCGGCCCCGAGGAGCGTTTGCACAGTGAGTTCTGTCGCGACATTACGTGGTAATCCTAGGAGCACTCCGGCTTCGATCATGGCCTCGACGACGTAAAATATATATGCGGGTCCTGAACCACTTATCGCGGTTACTGCGTCCTGATGCTTTTCTGCGACACGAATAACTTTTCCAGTACTTCGTAAAAGACTTTCCGCGCGCTCCAAATGGGCTTCATCACAATGCGATCCAGCGGAAATTGCGGCCATTCCTTTGTCGACCAGCGCTGGCGTATTTGGCATCACGCGCACGACCGGAGTCCCTGCTGGTAGGCGACTTTGCAAAAAATCTGTCGTGATCCCGGCAGCTAGCGAAACAACTAGGGCACTCGATTTCATGTGCGGGGCTACCTCTTTTAGTAGTCCCTCCATATCTTGAGGTTTCACAACTAAAACAATGGTCTCTGCTTTTTTTACCGCGTCGGCACTTGAGTTTGAAGTCACTCCGTACTTTTTGGTGATTTCGAGAATACGTTCGGGCCTACGATCGGCCACCACGATTTGATCTGGGTTAACCCCTGATCGAACTAAACCAGACAGGAGCGCCTCGCCCATTACTCCCATACCCAAAATAGCTGTCGTACTCACCTAAATACCTACTTTCGAGTCGCAAGGGCGCGCAAGAAAAATGCGAGGTTTGCTGGACGTTCTGCCATTCGTCGCATCAAGTATCCGTACCAATCGGTTCCATATGGCGTGTAAATCCGGACACTTGCTCCATCACCAGCAAGACGAAGTTGCTCATCTGGACGAATCCCAAGAAGCATCTGATATTCAAAACTCTGTTGAGTCCGCTTATTTCGCACCGCCAGCGCGCCAGCGATTTCAATCAATCGCGGATCGTGAGTCGCCAACATTGGATACCCAGCTCCGGCCATGAGAATTCTCATGCAACGCACGTAAGAGCGATCCACTTCACTCTTATCTTGGAAGGCAACGCTAGCCGGTTCTTTATATGCTCCCTTGCAAAGGCGAACACGCGAGCCCTCGTAGGCAAGATCGCGGCAATCGTTTTCAGTGCGCACGAGATAAGACTGCACAACTGCGCCCACCCAAGGAAACTCTTTCCGCAACTCTCGCAAAATTCGTAAGGTCGAATCTGCGGTCGTGTGATCTTCCATATCGAGAGTTACGGTCGTCTCGGTTGCTGCAGCTGCAATGCAAATCTGACGTGCAAAATCGAAGGCAACATCCTCGCCATTACCAGAAAGCGCCTGACCGATCGCCGATAACTTAACCGAGACTTCTGCGCTGGCCCCATATGCACGTTCTCTGAACTTCGAAAGCATAAACAGGTAGGCATCACGATTAATCTGCGCACTCTCAATGTTCGTCACATCTTCACCCAGGTGATCAATACTCACGAGCAACCCTTGATCTCGAAGCGCGGCGATCACCTCAATCGCGACCTCGGCAGAGTCGCCGGCTACAAAGCGTTGAACCACAGCTCTAGTGACCGGCGTCTTGGTGATCAGGGCTTTGAGACGGCTACTTCTACTAACGGCAAGTATCGGTTCACGCAACACGACTTCTATTCTCCCATCCAGTCGAGTCTGCGCAAAATGATGCCTTCCCGCAA
>JANXYY010000066.1 GCA_025355805.1 Actinomycetes bacterium | reverse complement strand
TGATGCGAATCATTCTTGATTAGACAATTTAGACAGTGATTGCGTATCTTTTCGCTCAGGTCATGAGTGCCAGCGTTTAGCCCCGGCTAGCTGGTCGGCAACCCTCCACCGCGGTGGGGTGCTCCGGGTGAAGACCAGGTCGCTATGAAACTCATAGCGACAAGCGCGGGTGTCGCCCCTAGCGAGACCCCGAAACCTGGAGGTCGTATGTCGCGAATGTGTCTTTACGCCAAGGCCTAAAACGGTCTTGGCATCTCCGCTTTTGGCGGATCGCAGCACTTCTCGGTAATAGTCGCAATGGTGCGATACCCGAAATCAATCAACATTCAAAGAACCTCATATTCCATTGAAGAGTTAGGAAAAGTAGTCCATGTCAACTTGGTCATTTGAAACTCGTCAGATACACGCCGGCCAGATCCCCGATCCAACCACCGGATCTCGGGCACTTCCGCTATACCAGACCACGGGATATCAATTCCGCGATACCAAACACGCAGCCGACCTCTTTGGTTTGGCCGAGCTCGGCAACATTTATACGCGCATTATGAATCCAACCCAAGACGCCGTTGAACAACGGATCGCTTCACTCGAGGGCGGCGTGGCTGCGCTATTGGTCGCCTCAGGATCAGCAGCGACGACTTTTGCGATTCTTAACGTTGCCGAGGCTGGAGACCACGTAGTTTCAAGTCCGAATCTCTACGGGGGTACCTACAACCTCTTTCACTACACGCTTCCAAAATTTGGTGTTCAAGTCTCTTTCGTCGAAAATCCAGAGGACCCGGAATCATGGCGTAAGGCCGCGCGTCCAAACACCAAAGCGTTCTTTGGTGAAACGATCGCAAACCCAAAGAACGAGGTGCTTGATATTGCCTCGGTTGCCAAGGTTGCGCACGAATTGGGCTTGCCACTGATAGTCGATAACACGGTGGCTACACCGTATTTGCTTCGTCCAATCGAACATGGCGCAGATGTCGTCGTTCATTCGGCAACAAAATTTCTGTCAGGGCACGGTAATGTCATTGTCGGAGCAATCGTAGATGCGGGCAATTTTGATTACGCTCAATATCCTGAGCGTTTCAAGAACTTCAATGAGCCAGATCCTTCCTACCACGGCTTGGTTTATGCCCAGGCCCTCGGAGTTGGTTCTGCTTTTGGTGCGAACCTCTCGTATATCTTCAAGATTCGACTCACCCTCCTTCGCGATATCGGAGCGGCCGTGAGCCCCTTCAATGCCTGGCTCTTGGCGCAAGGTCTTGAGACCCTGAGTCTCCGGATGGAACGACACGTCGAGAATGCGCAAGCTACGGCGATCTGGTTGGAAAATCACCCACTCGTCGAGAGCGTTAACTACGCATCCCTCGCTTCATCACCGTGGAATGCCCTGGCGCACAAATACGTTCCGAAGGGGAGTGGCTCAGTCCTTGCTTTTGAAATTAAGGGTGGAATCGAGGCAGGCAAACGATTTATTGAGGCCCTTACCCTCTTTAGTCACGTCGCCAATATCGGTGATGTTCGCTCGCTAGCGATTCACCCAGGTTCAACGACACACTCGCAACTTTCAAGTGATGAACAAATATCCGCGGGTGTGACACCGGGTCTCGTCCGCCTAAGTCTCGGTCTGGAAAATATTGTTGACATCAAGGCAGACCTCGATACTGCCTTGAAGGCTTCACAGGGAGAGTAGACAATTTCACACAGCAAAATTCCGGTCACCGGGGCTTGGTTTGAATACCAGGACCTCGGTGATCGGCTTTTCCTAAAAATTGGCGACCTGGCTCTTGAGTCAGGCGAGGTTCTGCCTGATGTGACAATCGCGTATCAAACGTGGGGTTCGCTAAATGGCGATCGAAGCAACGCAGTCTTGGTAAATCACGCGTTGACGGGCTGGTCTGATGTTCCGGGGTGGTGGCCGGAGATGGTCGGTCCGGGCAAGCCGCTAGATACAGATCAGTTCTTCATTGTGTGTCCGAATGTTATCGGTGGGTGCCAAGGCTCGACAGGCCCAGCTTCGCTTGCCCCGGATGGCAGAAGATATGGATCACGCTTCCCGCAGATAACGATCCGCGACATGGTTGCAGCTGAGGTGGCATTTTCTGATCAAATCGGTATCAATCAATATGTGCTTGCGGTAGGTCCATCAATGGGTGGCATGCGAGCCCTCGAATGGGCTGTCTCGTTCCCAGATCGAGTGGGCGCGATCGCGTCGATCGGATCCAGCGCAGTCGCGACGGGTGACCAGATCGGAACCTCGTCAATTCAGATTCGAGCGATTAAGAACGATCCCAAATTTCGTGGCGGCGATTACTACGATGCGCGTCCTGGTGATGGACCGCACGAAGGAATGGGTCTTGCCAGAAGAATCGCGCATTTGACCTACCGTTGTGAGACCGAAATGGATGTTCGATTTGGTCGCGATTTACAAGGCGATGAGAGTGGACGCTTTGCAGTTGAGTCATACCTGGATCACCAGGCCGAGAAACTGGCCCACCGATTTGATGCCAACACCTACATCAGACTTACCGAGGCGATGAATTCTCATGACATCGGCCGTGGTCGAGGGGGCGTCAGCGCGGCACTGGAAAGCATTCAGATTCCGGTAGTGGTGGTCACAATCGATACCGACCGGCTCTTCCCGTCCCGCCTACAGGCGGAGTTGGCCGAGCTAACACCAACGGCTGAACCGCCCTATGTGGTGGTATCGCCCTTCGGTCACGACGGTTTTCTGGTAGAAATCGACGCTGTGGGCCAGATAATTCGTCATAGCCTCGATGTGGCGCTAAATTCCCTCGCGACCCGGTGATTTAGACGCCCCGGAACTTCGGAACTCCCCATTTGCGCTCGCTTTTGGCTCAAAATACTTGTGTGGAGGTCGAGCCGCCGTAAGGGGATTATAATATGCCCTGCCCTGCCCCGCCCGCTTTCTCGCTCGCGCCAACGAGCGATCTCCCAACGCGTAGAGGAATCTCGTGCCCGTTTCGTCTCGTGCCGGAAAGCCCGCTGTAAAAGCGGTTCATACTCTTGCCAAGTCAGTTAAGAAGGTTGCAACTATTAAGACTGTAAAAAAGGCCACACCTGCAAAGTTGGCACCTGTGAAGCCGGTAAAGAAGACCGCGTCTGCGAAGGCAGTTCCTACTTCGAAGACCGTCAAGAAGTCACCTCCTCCCAAGGCTGCCCCCGTCAAGGCCGCTGTTGCGAAGCCGGTGAAAAAGATCGCGCCTACAAAGGTTGTCCCCGTCAAGGCTGCTGTTAAGAAACCGACGTCGAAAGTTACGCAGACCAAGCCCGTAAAGAAGGCAGCGCCAATAAAGCCTGCCGTGAAAAAGCCCGCTCCAGCCAAGCCCGTCGCAAAAATTACTCCTGCGAAACCGGTAGCCAAGGCTCCTGTTGCGAAGGCTACTTCTCCCAAAGTGGCCACTCCCGTTAAGAAGGTGACACCGGCTAAACCAACTCTTTCTGGGAAAGCCTCCAACAAAGCGAACTCGACAAAGGCAGGCAAGACGCCAGTCGTAGCTCATGAGGAAACCACTCCGCGAGCGCCTGTACTTGAAATCGAAGAGATTGATATTGCCGAACTCGAGGATCTGGATATCGAAGCTGTCGTCGCCGAGGCTATTGCGGCCGAAGGTGGGGATGTTAGCGAGAACGTCATTACCGAAGGCGAAGAGGAAGGCGTTGAGGCCAAAAACGCCGACGACGACACAGCCGAATTCACTCTCTCACCAAGCGATGAAGAGGATGCGCCGGTCCAGCAGGTGGTATCGGCAGGAGCCACTGCTGACCCCGTAAAGGATTATCTAAAGCAGATCGGCAAGGTTGCCCTGCTGAATGCCGAAGATGAAGTAAATCTAGCCAAGCGAATCGAAGTTGGACTGTTTGCCGAAGAAAAATTGAACTCGGAGGAAGTTTTCGCGGCGAAAGCCCGTCGAGAACTTGAATGGCTTGCTCAGGATGGACGTAATGCCAAGAATCACCTCCTTGAAGCAAACCTCCGGTTAGTCGTATCTCTGGCCAAGCGTTATACCGGCCGAGGGATGCTTTTTCTTGACCTGATTCAAGAAGGCAACTTGGGACTTATTCGGGCGGTAGAAAAGTTCGATTACACAAAAGGTTATAAGTTCTCAACATATGCAACTTGGTGGATTCGGCAGGCGATTACGCGGGCGATGGCCGATCAAGCGCGAACGATTCGAATTCCGGTTCACATGGTTGAAGTCATTAACAAATTGGCCCGTGTTCAGCGTCAGATGTTGCAGGACTTAGGACGCGAACCAACGCCTGAAGAGCTAGCGCGCGAATTAGATATGACGCCGGAGAAGGTCGTCGAGGTTCAGAAGTATGGTCGTGAACCGATCTCATTGCACACTCCGCTCGGTGAAGAAGGCGACAGTGAATTCGGTGATTTGATCGAAGACTCAGAGGCGGTGGTACCAGCCGATGCAGTTAGTTTCACGCTTTTGCAAGAGCAACTCCACTCAGTGCTCGACACTTTGAGTGATCGCGAGGCCGGGGTGGTACGAATGCGTTTTGGCCTCACTGATGGCCAGCAAAAAACCCTCGATGAGATTGGCAAGGTTTACGGCGTTACGCGTGAGCGAATTCGTCAGATTGAGTCCAAGACCATGGCCAAGTTAAGGCACCCGTCGCGTTCGCAAGTTCTTCGCGACTACCTCGACTAACCCCATCGGTGAGCGGCGAGTTGCCTCACCTCGAGCGGCGAGTTGCCTCACCTCGAGCGGCGAGTTGCCTCACCTCGAGCGGCGAGTTGCCTCACCTCGAGCGGCGAGTTGCCTCACTGCTGAAATTTCAGGATTGATTTCATTTATCGGTCTCGTAGTACGAGCGAAAAGAGACTCACGAAAAGACGAACCCACTGGCTCAATGATTTAAATTAACTGAGCGAACTCGCCGTTCAAGGTGAGGCGACTCGCCGCTCACCGAAAAGGAACCGATTACTGAGAGATGCGAGCTGTTTCGTCATGGATACTCGCAGAGGCTGTTTGAAGCCCTACGGAATATTCCTTGGCATGGTGACCACAGAAGAGGAGTTCGCGTCCGCTCGGGAGTATCGCCCTGACAAATGCCTGGGCTCCACAACGATCGCAACGATCCACGAGTGCTAGTGGGGCTACGGTCAACTCTTCGGTCACTGCTCTACACCTCTCTCGAATCTTTCTAGTTATGAGAACATCAAACCAGGCTTCGAACATTCCCGCATTGCGATACCGATCCTTGGGCGTGTCGCAGATCACTTTACTAGCGATTTCACCGTGTCTGCACAAGGTTAGCAATCTGAATTGGTACCCTTCGCCCACATGAGTTCAACAAGTAGGCCGAGCGCTCCGAGTAAGGGCGGTACCTCCGACCCTAAACGAGTCGTGTCCGGTACTAAACCAGCCGAGTACACCGCTAAGAATCTTTCGGTACTCGAGGGTCTTGATGCTGTCCGTAAACGCCCTGGGATGTATATCGGATCGACTGACCGCCGTGGGCTTATGCACTGCCTTTGGGAAATCATTGATAACGCCGTCGATGAAGCACTCGCTGGTTTCTGTCAACACATAAATGTGACGCTATACAAAGATGGATCAATTGAAGTGACCGATGATGGTCGTGGAATTCCGGTTGACGTAGAGCCCAAGACGGGGCTCACTGGAGTAGAAGTTGTGATGACTCGCCTCCACGCGGGCGGAAAGTTTGGCGGTGGCTCATATGCGGCGTCCGGTGGGTTGCATGGGGTGGGAGCCAGCGTTGTTAACGCGCTGAGTTCACGAATGGACGTCGAGGTTGATCGCGACGGTTTGGTTCACCTGATGTCGTTCAAGCGAGGTGTCCCTGGAATATTTGACGGGGCTGCTTTCACCAAGAAATCAGGACTACGCCAAGGTGGGAAAGTCTCCAAAAAAGTTACCGGGACTCGCGTTCGTTGGTGGGTTGATAGTCAGATTTTTGTGAAAGATGCTGAATTAGAGTTAACCGAGATTTATGAGAGAGCACGACAAACAGCATTTCTAGTTCCTGGCCTAACGCTGAAGGTCAGCGACCAACGTGATGGAAGGCATAGCGAAGAAATTTTTCAATTCAAAGGTGGGATTTCCGAGTTCTGCGATTTTCTGGCCCCTGACGTCGCGATTTGCGACACGATTCGTTTACACGGAAACGGTCACTTCAACGAGACAGTGCCAGTTCTCGACGAACAGGGACACTTGGTTAGCAAAGATGTCGAAAGAGTGATGAGTGTCGATATCGCACTTCGTTGGGGTGTGGGCTACGACATCACGGGTCGCTCATTCGTAAACATCATCGCAACTCCAAAGGGTGGGACACACGTCACCGGATTTGAGCGGGCGATCACCAAATCTTTCAATGAAGCTCTGCGCGGAAATAAAGTTCTTAAAGTGGGGGAGCCGGACGTCCTGAAGGACGACGTTCTCGAAGGATTGACTTCAATCGTGACAGTGCGGCTCTCCGAACCACAATTCGAGGGGCAGACCAAGGAAGTGCTTGGCACTTCGGCAGCAACTCGAATTGTGGCCAACGTGGTTTCTACCCAACTCAAAACACTCTTCGGTAGTCAGAAGCGCAATGAGAAGGCAATGACTCGCGCCATCCTCGACAAAGTCGTGGCCGCCGCACGAACACGGATTTCGGCACGCGCACACAAGGAACTGCAAAGACGTAAAAATGCATTAGAAACGTCAAGTCTGCCTGCGAAACTCTCTGATTGTCGTAGTGATGACATCGCACGCACGGAATTATTTATCGTTGAAGGTGACAGTGCTCTCGGCACTGCAAAGCAGGCGCGAAATTCGGAGTTTCAGGCCCTTTTGCCGATTCGTGGCAAAATCCTTAACGTTCAAAAAGCGTCACTTGGAGACATGCTCAAGAACACCGAGTGCGCTTCGATCATTCAAGTCATTGGTTCGGGATCTGGTCGCACTTTCGACCTCGCAACTACCCGTTATGGCAGGATCATCTTGATGTCGGACGCCGACGTTGATGGCGCACATATCCGCTGTCTTCTGCTTACTTTGATCCACAGGTACATGCGGCCGCTCTTAGACGATGGGCGAGTATTTGCTGCAGTTCCGCCCCTTCACCGGATCGAGGCGATCGGTGGTCCAGGAAAGAAAAATGAGTACATCTATACCTATTCCGATGCCGAAATGAAAAAAGTCCTTGCTGATTTAACCAAGAAAGGCCGACGTTGGAAGGAGCCAATTCAACGATACAAAGGTCTTGGCGAGATGGATTACGACCAATTACGCGAAACCACGATGGATCCAACCCACCGGACCCTACGACGGATCACCGGGCAAGATGTTGAATCCGCTGAAGCTGTGTTTGAACTTCTCATGGGGAACGAGGTCGCGCCACGCAAAGAGTTCATCGTCGAAAGTGCGCTAACGATAGATCGCGAACGGATCGACGCCTAAGTTAGGGGGCGACCGCGAAATATTGATCGCCCGACACCGGTTCTTTACCGCAAGATTCCACGGCAAGACCGCGATCACGACGTTCGACGATTACATCGGCCAGAAAATCCTGGCGCCAAATCCGAACGCGCCATTGGTTCGGCGCAATTTCTTCTGGCTTTTCGCATCGGAAATCGTCATAGCCGTGACGCGAACGCATTTCACATTCGGCTGCTTGTTGAATCCTGCTTAATCCGGAGGCCCCTCGATAAATTTTGCTTTCGGCACCTCCGTACATTCGGCCGTCGGGCAGGGTTAGACGCGTCGGAGCGAAACGGTGCCCACCCAAATGGGTTGACTCCCAGGCTACTTCTCCACGCGCTTCGAATTCGTTTATCAGCTTTCTGCCTTCGCGCGCGCAACAAATATCGCGATTGCCATTGGTGCAAATCAGGGTAACCGGGTTCGATCGTTCCACTAGCCAATCAGGTTTAATGCCTTCCGCGATGGTGAGGGGATCAAGGTCAAGCACTTGCTCGACATTTGCAAGTTCAGTACTCATCAGCCAGCGCTGGTTGGGGAGCACATTTGCCACAAATAGTCGTCGGGTCCGTGCACCATGACGATGACGGCTGCGGATCAATATGACGGTCACATCAAGCCACGTTTCTACGACTTGTGAAATCTTTTCAGGCAGCCTCGAATTGCCAGCCTTTAACGCATGAGACTGCCATGGCCCTGGCTGCTCGAGGGCGATCCAAGCCTTAGTGGTTGGTGCGGTGGCGACCGGAGATTCTTGCCGGAGGAGACATTCTTCGCTGCAGCTCATCCGGCATAGCGATTCATGCGATCGGGCCGGCGACGACAGAAACTGGTCCTGGTAACGCTGCACCGCTTGCGTCGCGTTTACCTTTCACCATTTCAATTTCGATCGCCGTTCCATTTGCCGTGGAGGCTCGAATTGGAGTTGGACCCACATAGGCGTTGACCAACTGGTCTTCGCCTTTAAGGAAGCGGTGTGCCCGAACGCCTCCAGTAGCCCGTCCCTTGCTTGGGAACTCGGCGAAATCGGAGATTTTTATAGATCCAGTTGTTCCTGGTAAAGCATTTGAAGCAGCTGAAATGGTTACCACTACCTGCTCCTTGGATGACATCAACGCAGTGAAGTAGATAACTTTCGCGCCATTACCTAGTGAAATTCCGGCGACGCCGCCTGCTGATCGACCCTGCGGCCGTACCGTCGAAGCGTTGAAGTGGAGAAGTTGGGCGTCGTCGGTGATAAAAACGAA
This sequence comes from Actinomycetes bacterium, assembly GCA_025355805.1. Lineage (GTDB taxonomy): Bacteria > Actinomycetota > Actinomycetes > Nanopelagicales > Nanopelagicaceae > JANXYY01. The sequence goes on along the minus strand of JANXYY010000066.1, from coordinate 936 downwards.
TTCCTCTTTGCCAGTAGTAAGTTGTATCGCGCCAACTACTTCATCCGTTGGTTTCAAGTTAATGATTTCCCACTCATCTTTATTTACCAAAACCTCGGGTTGCACTCGCTTGATAACACCATGAGCAGTCGCGACCGCGATCCCTTCTCCATCTTCGGTCAATGTTGTGAGCCCGATGACACGTTCACCCTTTTCGAGGTGGAGAATTTCGGTCAGAGGAGCGCCACCGGCCAACGAAGTTCCGCTTACAAGCGGGGGAATGACTGGCAGATCGATGGCATGGAGACGGTGGAGTTTGCCTTGCGAGGTGATGATTCCTAGATCACCGCGTGCTGAAGTGATAATCGACGAAGTGATCACGTCGTGAGGTGCCCTTGGTAACTTCCAGATGGCAGCTGATATTTCGCCTACTTCCATGGTACGTGCAATGAGCCCAGTGGCTGAAAGCAATACGCGGGTCGGATCATCGGCGACCTCGAGCGGAACCGCCAAGCTGACAACCCCTGATGACTCAAGGAGAACTGTCCGTCTGGGTGTGCCGAAACTCCTTGCCACGGTGGCAAGTTCCTCCGAGACAAGCCCGCGAAGGTTTTTTTCGTTTTCAAGCAGCGTCGTAAGCGCACCGATTTTTTCACGGAGTTCAGTTTGTTCGGCGACAAGTTCGATGCGCGAAAACTTGGTTAGGCGACGAAGCGGCATGTCGAGTATGTATGTGGCTTGGAGATCTGACAGTTCGAAAATTTCGATCAGTCGAACCTTTGCGGCCGTCGCATCGTCACTTGCGCGAATCACTTCGATGACTTCATCGATATCGACGATTGCGATGAGGATTCCATCGACGAGATGTAGTCGTTCGTTGGCCTTGCGTCGTCGGTATTCGCTACGGCGTCTGGTCACCTCGATTCGGTGTTGCAGATATACGTCGAGAAGTGGTTT
>JANXYY010000050.1 GCA_025355805.1 Actinomycetes bacterium | reverse complement strand
TGGTGCTGTGGATTTGAGATGATTTCTTTTGGCTTGCCTTCTTCGACGATGATTCCTTCATCCATGAAAATTAACTTGTCGCCCACTTCTCGAGCAAAACCGATTTCGTGAGTCACCACGATCATGGTCATTCCTTCTTCGGCTAAAGATCGCATAACGGCTAACACATCACCGACCAGTTCAGGGTCGAGTGCCGAAGTGGGTTCGTCGAATAGCATCAACTTGGGCTGCATGGCGAGGGCGCGCGCAATCGCGACTCTCTGTTGTTGTCCGCCCGATAGCTGGGATGGATAGGACATTGCCTTATCTTTAAGACCTACCTTTTCGAGTAGCGCACCGGCTCTTTCTTTTGCGACACTCTTAGATTCTTTTCTGACTCTAACTGGACCTTCCATGATGTTATCGATCGCATTCATATGCGGGAAAAGATTGAAATGTTGAAAGACGATTCCAATATCCATCCGTCGCAAGGCGACTTCGCGTTCGCTAAGTTCGTACAACGTTTCGCCCTTTTGCCGATAGCCCACCAGCTGATTCGACACTCTGATCGTCCCGGCGTCAATTTTCTCAAGATGGTTTATACAGCGAAGAAAAGTTGATTTTCCAGAACCTGATGGACCAATAATGCAGACCACCTCGCCGGTTGGCACCTGCAAATCGATGCCTTTGAGTACCTCTATTCGACCAAAACGCTTGTGGACCCCACGTGCTTCTACCATCGGAAAATCACTCACTGATCACGATCCAACCCGCAGCCGCGCGAAGCGCAACTTAAGCTTTTGAATTGGAGTGAGTGGCAGAGTTCGAAGTGCGCCCCTGGCATAAAAACGTTCAACGTAAAACTGACCGGTCATCAATATGCTGGTAATTCCGAGGTACCAGAGGCTAGCCATAATTAACATCGGCATCACTTGGTAGTTTCTCGTATAAATGTTTTGAGCGGCGAAAAGTAACTCAACGTAAGGAACATAGGCAACCAGGGATGTGCTTTTGAGCATTGAAATGGTTTCGTTCCCAGTTGGCGGAACGATAACCCTCATTGCCTGAGGCAAAACAATCCGGCGCATAATCATCAGCCGACGCATTCCCAACGATTCTGCCGCATCGATTTGCCCTTCGCCGACAGACAGAATTCCCGCTCGCACGATTTCGGCCATGTACGCAGCTTCGTTGAGTCCCAAGCCAAGAAGCGCAGCAGCCACGCTCGGGATAAGAGTGAATGTTTGACGAGTAACGAACTCATGTCCGAAGGGGATTCCAAGACTGAGCGAAGGAAAAAGTGCGCCGAGATTCGCCCAAAGCAGGAGTTGCACGAGTAGCGGAGTTCCGCGAAAAGCCCAGATGTAAATCCAGGCAGCTCCGCTCACAACCGGATTTTGGGAGAGTCTCATCACCGCCAGGATGACACCAAGGACGACGCCAATCGCCATGGAGGCGATCGTGAGTTGAAGTGTGACGGATACCCCGTGGAGAATTTGGTCCGAGAAGACATATTTACGTTCGATTGGCCAATTGAATCTTTCGTTGGTGGTCACGGTGTGGACACCCATCGCAAACAGAACCGCGATCGCCACCATCGCCGCCCAACGGCCGGGGTGGCGAAGCGGAGTGGCCCGAATTGCTTCGGGCCACTCCTTAGTCGAATTGTCCGACGTTTGTGATGACAACGTCAGATTTTAACTAGTAGCGCCATTGATGACTGGGGTCGAGATGGCCCCAGTTTGGACGCCCCACTTCGTCAAGATGGCGGTGTACGTGCCATTTGAGATCAGCGTTTTAATTGCCGCGAGAATTGCATCCTTGAAAGTACCGCTGTCCTTCGGAACGGCAACTCCATAAGGGGCATCCCCGTAAGAGGTGCCAAGCAACTGCAACTTGCCAGCAGCCTGGGAGACCGCATAGCCGGTAACCGGTGAGTCTGCGAGCATCGCGACATCCTTGCCCGACACGACGGCCGTCGTCGCATCGGTCTGAAGCTGGTACTTCTCGATTGTAATAGCGCGCTTTCCTGCTTTGGTGCATGCCGTTGAGCGAGCGTTGATATCGTCAACCTGAACCGTCCCGGTTTGGACCGCAATCTTGAGACCACAGGCACTGTCGATATTCACCTTCAGTGGATTGCCGGTCTGAACCGCCCAAGTAGTTCCAGCAGTGAAGTAGGTGGCAAAGTCAACAACCTTCTCACGCGCCTTGTTGTCCGTGAAGGAAGACATACCAAGTTGGTATTTTCCGGACTGAAGCGCCGGAATGATGCTGTCGAATGGAGAATTGACAAATTTTGCAGTCAATCCAAGTTCCTTGGCAATTGCGTTCCCAAGATCGACGTCCATACCTTCAACGGTCGTACCGTCTGTTCCAACGAACTCGTTAGGCGCGTAGGACGCGTCCGTGCCAATCTTTATAGTGCCAAGGGCTTTAATTGGAGCAGGTACCAGCGAGGCAGCAGTTGAAGTCGAGTTGGTGGCTGCTGGAGTACTTGCTGAAGCATTGGTACTACTGGAAGCCGAACTTCCACATGCACTCAAAAGTAGTGCGCCAACTAGAAGGACACCGGTGCCAGCCGAAATGCGACGCCATTTACGGCTTCCGTGATTTAGATTTTTTACGTTGTACAAGACTTCCCCCATCTCATTAACATGCAAGTTGCGAAAATACAGGTCAAACTTACAAAAAATGAGCGTACTCCCAATAGGGCGCTTTAAGCCTATCCCCCGCTCAACTCGCTCAGCGGAACGTTTTCGTCGGCAAGGGCAACCAGGTCCAGTTTCTTGCCTGATCCAATCATCAATTTAATGTCCTTGAACATCTTTGCGATATTCACCGTTAACGCGGCACTCAGCACACCGTCATGATGATAAAAGGCGATGAATTTGCGTGCCTCCATATCTCCCCGGATTACTACTTCGTCGTCGCTTCCTGAATGACCGACGTACTCAAGACTGACGTCGTATTGATCGGAGTAAAAATATGGAAGCCGATCATAAACCTGATGGGGACCAACAGCATTTTCGCCAGCTGCGGTGCCTTGGTAACGAGCGTTAGCCCAGTGCTCTACCCGCAGTTGGCGTTTATAGTGCGGATGCCAGGCGCTTGCTACGTCGCCAGCAGCGTAAACACCAGAAGCGCTGGTTTCTAGATTCCCATCAACGACGATTCCGTTATCGACCTTGAGACCCGCCGCAACCGCCAACTCCACTCTCGGATCGGCGCCCACTCCCACCACAACAACATCAGCTCTTTCGCTAGAGCCATCCGCAAGGAGTACCTCTTCAACTGAATCGCTGCCACGTATTTCAGATACGCCTAGCCCGAGTCGGAGGTTCACGCCATGGTCACTCTGTAATTGTCGAAAAACGCTCGCCACTTTCTCCCCTAGAACTTTCTGGAGAGGGAACGCCTCTGGGCCGATTAACACCACGTCTGCCCCCATCAAGCGCGCCGAGGCCGCAACTTCTGAGCCAACCCACCCGGCACCAATAATGGCAACGCGTCCAGCGCCCTTAATGGCCGCCTGCAGTTTTGTAGCATCGTCAACGGTCCGGAGATAGTGCACTCCCCCAAGTTCGGCACCGGGAATTTTTAATTTTCGCGGTGCAGCACCTGTGGTGAGAATTAATGCGTCGTAGACAATTTCCTTTCCGTCGGAAAGCTCTAATCGTCGAGAGGGCAGATCGATTTTCAGAGCGCTAACGCCGGTTATGACTTCGACTTTTTGATCTGCGTAATAGGCCGAGTCATGAACCTGAGAGGAATTTGGCTCAGCTTCGCCTCG
>JANXYY010000048.1 GCA_025355805.1 Actinomycetes bacterium | reverse complement strand
CGATCTCAGCCTTCTTCACGGGCGCAGCCTTCTTCACAGGCGCTGCCTTCTTCACTGGTGCTGCCTTCTTCACGGGCGCAGCCTTCTTCACGGGTTTCTTCGCCAGCACAGCCTTCTTCGCTGGTGCTGCCTTCTTCTTCGCCGATGGCGTACTTAAGGTCTTCTTGGCGCTAGCCACGTGATCCCACCCACCCTTTGGATACATCAGGGTAAAGGCTGAGAGCCAAAATATCGGCCTAGGACGCGCCGTTATGCGTCATCAGTAAGGCAATTTGGGCCGTAATCTCGCTCACTCGACTCAATTCGACGTCGATCGCGATGATTTTTGTACGTGCCCGCTCTCCGCTCTTGATCCGAATTGCGCTCTTGGAAACCTGGAGAACCTCGGCGAGAAGGCTAATTATCGCTTTCGACGCCTTCCCCTCCACGGCCGGTTCCGTAACGGCAACTATCAGCCATTGGCCGTACGCACCGCCGACCCTGTTCCTGGACGAGTTGGGCTTTGCCCTGATAGTCAGGAGAAATTCAGTCACGCCCAAATCATTGCATTGAGTTCCTAACGGGTAAGATTTGGCGTAGGTGTATCCCCAAGATCGGCTTCGAACTTGGAATCGATCGGGATCCATCGGCAATGGTGGGGAAGAGTAATTCAGTAGGCGACGGAGAGCGATCCGGGGTTGGTGTGAGCCCGGAGGTTAGCCCTGAATGAAAATCACCCCCAGATCTGATTTGCCGAACGCAGTAAAGAGTGGCAGCCCCTGGCTGCAAGGTGGGTGGTACCGCGGCTCGTCGTGACACGACTTGTCGTCCCTCCGGTGATTTTTTTAAAAGACACCGAGGAGTTTTGATGGCCACCGACTTTCCAGTCATCTCAACCCAGATTGACCTGCCCGCGTTAGAGCGCGGGGTTTTAGATTTCTGGGAGCGATCCGACATCTTTCATCGCTCAATTGAGGCAACCCAGGGTGGCCAAGCCTGGACCTTTTATGAAGGACCACCAACCGCCAATGGATTGCCGGGCACTCACCACGTGGAAGCGCGTGCCTTCAAAGACCTCTTCCCGAGATTTCAGACGATGAAAGGACGACAAGTCCTTCGAAAAGCTGGCTGGGATTGTCACGGTCTCCCGGTAGAAATCGCCGTTGAAAAAGAATTGGGCTTCGCTGGAAAAAAAGACATTGAGGCCTATGGGGTCGCCGCCTTCAACGCCAAGTGTCGCGAATCGGTGCAGCGTCACGTCGATGCTTTCGAGGTCATGACCAAGCGCATGGGTTTTTGGGTCGACTTCGATGAGGCGTACTGGACGATGTCTCCGGAGTATGTAGAAAGTGTCTGGTGGTCGTTAAAGCAGATCTGGCAGAAAGGTTGGCTGGTCGAAGATCATCGAGTCGCTCCATACTGTCCGCGCTGCGGGACAACACTCTCCGATCATGAGTTGGCGCTCGGGTACGAAACCGTCACCGACCCATCAGTGTACGTTCGATTTCCGATCACCTCGGGGCCACTTACGGATCTGAATGCGGCGTTGCTGGTCTGGACGACCACGCCCTGGACTTTGGTGAGCAACACCGCCGTCGCAGTGAAACCCGATGTTACTTATGTGGCAGCCCGCACTCACGATGGCGAGGTTTTGGTAGTCGCCGAGGCGTTGTTAAACGTGCTCGGCGATGATGCAGAAATACTTAAAAAATTCTTGGGTCGAGACTTGGAACGTGTTCAATACTCGAGACCTTTCGAACTGGTGCCGATTCCAGATGCGCATTACGTAGTGCTAGCGGAGTACGTCACCACCGAGGATGGAACTGGGCTAGTACACCAATCTCCCGCCTTCGGCGCTGACGACCTCGCCGTCGCGCGCGCCTATGGCTTGCCGGTGGTAAATCCCATCACGCCAGATGGCACGTTCGACTTGAACGTACCTTTGGTCGGCGGGCAATTCTTCAAAGACGCAGATAAGGCTTTGGTCAAGGATCTCAAAACCCGCGGTTTACTTTTCCGGCAACAACCTTTTGAACACTCATACCCGCACTGCTGGCGCTGCCACACCGCACTTATTTACTACGCTCAACCATCCTGGTACATCAAGACAACTTTGATAAAAGATGCACTAATTCGTGAAAATGAAAAAACAGATTGGCATCCGGCAACTATCAAGACTGGTCGCTACGGCGATTGGCTCAACAACAATGTGGATTGGGCGCTTTCACGGAAGCGATATTGGGGTACCCCACTGCCGATTTGGCGTTGCCAGAATGAGCATGTGATTTGTGTTGGATCTCTTAAGGAACTTGGCGAGATTGCCGGAACCGATCTAACGGCGCTTGATCCGCATCGCCCATTTGTCGATGACATTTTTCTTGTCTGTGACGAGTGCGGCTCGGAAATGAGCCGCGTGCCCGAAGTCATCGACGGCTGGTACGACTCTGGCGCAATGCCGTTCGCCCAATGGGGCTATCCACACGTAGCCGGATCGGGCGAAAAATTTACGGCGGCGTACCCTGCCGATTTCATTTGTGAAGCTATCGATCAAACTCGTGGCTGGTTCTACACTTTGATGGCCATCGGAACGCTCGTCTTCGACAAGAGTTCGTACAAGACAGTTCTATGCCTCGGGCACATCCTTGATAAAGATGGGCGCAAGATGAGCAAGCACTTAGGCAATGTACTCGACCCAATTGCGCTGATGGATAAGCATGGCGCTGATGCTGTGCGCTGGTTCATGCTCGCTTCAGGATCACCTTGGCAATCTCGTCGAGTGGGACATGATGCAATCACCGACGTTGTAAGAAAAACTTTACTTACATACTGGAACACGATCGCATTCCACTCGCTATATGCACGTCTGTCTAACTTTTCCGCCATCGCCTCTTCCCCTCCACCTGCCAGCCGACCGGTCTTAGATCGTTGGGCGTTGTCTGAATTGAACCGCACGATCAGGGACGTGGAACGGGCTTACAATGACTTTGATTCACAGGGAGCCGGAAAACTCATTTCCCAATTCGTTGACAATCTTTCAAATTGGTATGTACGCAGATCGCGCCGACGCTTCTGGGCTGGTGATACTGCCGCGCTGGCCACACTCCACGAATGTCTGCGCTCAGTAACTCTGCTTATGGCTCCGATGGTGCCTTTCATAACTGAACATGCTTGGCAAGAACTTTTTATCGTGGTCGACCCAGGTCAGCCCGACTCAGTGCACCTTGCCTCCTTCCCAATTTCGGATGGAAAATTGATTGATGACGAACTACAGGATCAGGTTTCCCTCGTACGTCGGCTAGTTGAACTTGGGAGAGCCGCACGAGCTGATTCGCAAGTCAAAATTCGGCAACCGCTTGGACGAGCGTTGATTGCTGCGACTGGCTGGCAACTCTTGCCTGAGGACCTTCGCGCACACGTGTCGGATGAACTCAATGTGGCAATCCTTGATGATATTTCGTCGGCCGGTGCGGATTTGGTTGATGTCAGCGTCAAGGCAAATTTTCGTGCACTCGGTCAACGATTCGGCAAACAAACTCAAGATGTCGCGACCGCGATTTCTCAAATCGATGCCGGCCAGTTGGTATCGACCCTTCGCGATACAGGAGTGGCCCGCTTGAAATTTGGCGGGGACGAGCTCAAGATCACCGCCGAGGATCTGATCATTACCGAGACACCAAAAATCGGCTGGGCTGTTGTTTCAGGTGGCGGCGAGAGCGTCGCACTTGACTTGGCCATCACTCCCGAACTTCGTCGAGCCGGAATCATGCGTGAGGTAGTTCGATTGATCCAAGAGGGTAGGAAGAACGCAGGATTTGACGTAAGCGATCGAATCAAAGTCTCATGGAGCGCAGACGGACAGACTTTAGCGGCAGTCAGGGAATATGAACGAGAAATCTGCGACGAAGTACTCGCGATCGAATTTTTGCATACTCCCAGTCAGCCAGCAGAAGCACTTCGCGATCAAGAAATTAATTTCGCATGCTCATTGAGTCGCCTTTAGGTGGAGCGGATCAAACTCAGAGGCTCGCGAAGACCCTCATCGCCATCGAAACGGCAAAAAATAGAACCAAGAATGAAAGGTCTAGAGAGACGCCGCCGAGACGTAGTGGCGGAATTATTCGACGCAAGAACTTTAACGGCGGATCCGTTAGGGCATAGATTGTCGAGACAAAGACCAGCAGAACCCCGCGTGGGCGCCATGAGCGTGAAAATTGTTGTACATACTCAAAGATCAATCGCCCGATGAGAACGAGGAGGTAGAGCCACAGTACAAACTGCACGAGGCTAAAGACGCTAGACATCAGCTCTGGTTAAAGAAACTTGCCTGCGCTGCAGCGTTCTTGTCTTCCTGGCTTACTTTGATATCAGCCGGCGAAAGTAGAAACACCTTTGCGGTTACCCGTTCGATGCTGCCGTGGAGCCCGAAGACAAGTCCAGCGGCAAAATCGACCAAGCGCTTGGCATCAGGCTCGTCCATTTCGGTGAGGTTCATGATAACCGGCACGCCTTCACGGTAATGCTCACCCAAAGTTCGCGCTTCGTTGTAATTACGCGGGTGAAGGGTGACGATGCGATCCGGTCTGTCATTCGACTCAAGAACCACGGCGCTCAGCGGTCGATCCACCAGGTGCGGAACTCGGTTCCGGTAGACCTCGGTGGGGCGATCATCGACGTGCGCTACGTGTTCGTCGTACTCTTCACCACCGTCGACCAAGCCGAGGTAGACCGCCATCTTGCGCATTGCATTCGCCATAAAATCAGACGTTACTGTAACAAATGACGCGAACCGAGTATTGATGACCCTAAGCGCAGATGTGTCGCCCCGTAGTTGATGGCTACCTGGAAATCTCCGCTCATCCCGGCTGAACGCCACGTTGCCGTTGGGTGATTGGCCAACAACTGCTCGTGAAAGATGGCCAGGCGTTCGAAGGAGCGATCGGGCTCCTGATTGATGGGGGCCACCGCCATTACGCCGGCGAGTCGGATGCCGGCCGCAACGATCGCATCACCGACCGAAAGAAAAGCATCGTCAGAAACGCCCCCTCTCCCCGTGGAGTCCTGATCAAGGTTTATTTGGACGAGGACTCGGGGCGATTTGCCACTTCGCTCCAACTCAACTGCGAGTGTTTCAACCAGGGATAAGCGATCAACGGAGTGAATCACATCTGCAAATGAGATCACGGTGCGCACTTTGTTGCGTTGAAGTTGACCAATAAAGTGCCAGGTGATCTCTTGAGCCGTCAGTAATGCAACATCGGCTGCTTTGGGCTCAGCTTCCTGCGATCGATTCTCTCCGAGGTCGCGAACACCTAGATCGGCCAGCAAGGCGGCATCTGAGGCTGGAAAATTCTTGGTGACAGCAATCAGCGTGATATCGCTCGGATTCCGATGCGCCTTGATCGCGGCTTCGGCAATTTGTGAGCGCACACTTTCTAGCTTTGTTGCCAACTCACTCTGTCTCAGGTTCACGATTGCCACTATTCCAGAATCATCGTCAAACGAGGTAAATGAATCCAGCAGTACGCCCCGTTACGCCTTCGCGTCGATATGAATAATGGAGTTGCGACCGTCTGGTACACATCGGATCGATTATGGATTCAATATCCATCTGCTCCAGTTGCCAAGCCACTCCATCTCTAATATCAAGCCCCGGTGAGCCTGCATCTGTCACCGAAGGAGCTGCTGGTGCAATGGAGGAGATTTCGCTCTGCATACCTACTGGAACTTCATAACAGTCGCCACAAATAGCAGGACCCATGTTTGCGCGGATAGACACCGCACCGATCGATTTCATCGCCTGAACTGCATTTGCTACGACACCATTCCCTAAACCGCGCCTACCAACGTGGACCGCTGCGATCACGCCTCGTTCTCGATCATGCATCAGTAGTGGCACGCAATCTGCGACGAGTACCGATAGCGCAACGCCGCGCTCCTTAGTCACAAGTGCATCCACGGTTGGAGTTTGATCTTTGTTGGCCTGAGTAATGATCGTCACCGCGGAGCCATGCACCTGATTCATGTATACGACATCTGGAAGATCAAAGAGCTTTCTAGCGATCTGGCGATTCTGTCGTACGGCCTCAAGCTCATCGCCCACATGGGTGGCAAGGTTTAATCCTCCAGCGTTGCTGCCGTAGACCCCTTGGCTCGTACCGCCAACCCGGGTACTAAATGCGATGCGGAGCAGTGGATTACTTGAGGAAATCGGGAACGTCCAACTCGTCGCTGCTAATAGTCTCTTCAAAAATAATTGCTCGACGAGAACCAGCTTGAATTGGTGGCCCATCAGGAAGGCTGGCAGCAACCAATAAGGGATCCGTCGATGCCTCATCGTTGTGCGTATAGAGGATCGGGACTTCCATGCGCTTTGGTGAGCCACCATCGAATCCCGCCGCGATCACTGTCACTCTTACTTCATCGCCTAGCGCGTCATCGATAACAGTTCCATAAATGATGTTGGCATCTGGGTGCGCAACGGAGGCGACCAACTCAGCGGCCTCGCTGATTTCGAAGAGTCCAAGATCAGATCCACCAGCAATGGATAAGAGAACTCCGTAAGCACCGTCAATGGATGCCTCAAGCAACGGACTTGCAATCGCCATTTCTGCTGCCCGGATCGCGCGCCCTTCACCGCGAGCTGATCCGATACCCATTAGAGCCGATCCGGCACCGCGCATCACGCTTTTTACATCGGCGAAATCAAGATTGATCAAGCCGGGTGTTGTGATCAAATCTGTGATGCCTTGTACGCCAGAGAGCAAGACCTGATCGGCGCTCTTGAAAGCATCAAGGACACTGATTGAACGATCCGAAATCGAGAGAAGGCGATCGTTGGGTATCACAATCAACGTATCTACTTCACTCCGCAATTCTTCAACCCCAGTATCGGCCTGGGCGGCACGTCGTCGACCTTCAAAAGTGAATGGTTTTGTGACGACGCCAATAGTTAGCGCGCCCAATTCTCGCGCGATGCGGGCAACGATTGGAGCGCCACCGGTACCAGTACCACCGCCTTCACCTGCGGTCACAAATACCATGTCAGCGCCGCGAATAACTTCCTCGATTTCTTCTGCGTGATCTTCGGCCGCTTGACGGCCAACTTCAGGAGAGGCTCCTGCACCTAGGCCACGAGTCAACTCACGACCAATATCAAGTTTTACATCCGCATCGCTCATGAGCAGCGCTTGTGCATCCGTGTTGATTGCAATGAACTCCACGCCCTTGAGTCCAACTTCAATCATTCGATTCACCGCGTTAACTCCGCCACCGCCGATGCCAACAACTTTGATCACAGCTAAGTAATTCTGCGGTGCGGCCACGTCCTTGCCCTTTCGTCGAAAAACCCTTAGCCTCTAGTATAGATTGAGGCTTATGTCCTATTTCTTACGGTTGTGAAGGTACCGTCGAAAGGCCTATTAGCAACACCACTGACATGGCGTGTCGGGAAAAAAAAGAACCTTTATTGGGTCGTGGCTATTTTGTAGTGGGCGCGAACGGGGCGCTTACGTCGAAGGTCTTTACTTTGCTAGCCCCAGCACCAGTAAGCAAGGTCGCCAATACCCTACTTTTGAGCCCGAAATCCTCGCTGCTCCCCCAAATAATTCGCGCACCCGTGCGCAAAGTCAGTTGCACTCCGTCAGATCCTGAGCTTTCAACATGTGTGAGCTGGCTCCTGATGATTACCGGAAGTTCAGTGATGACCGACATCGCCGATTTGAGTCCGGTTTCATAATCACCAGTAATTAGTACAGTGGGCACCGCCGATGGCAGCACCGATACCGTGGCGTACTGCTTGTTCTCGCTATCGATGAGTTGAAATTCACTCCCTTTCACAATCGCAGCGGTCGGAATGCGTTCTTTAATCACCAGCACGACTTTGTGCGGCCAGTGACGAATCAGCGAGACACTTTTGATACGCGAAATTTGCGCTAGTTCGCGTTTCACGCTGGCACCACTTAGTCGCGCCATGGGCTCATTAATTCGAATTCCAGAAAGGGCGATTATTGATTCGCTTTTGATGGGCGAATCAGATGGAACTCCAACGACTTCAATCTGATTTACGGTTAGAACTGAAGACCAGCCAAGTAACCATCCTGCAATCCCCGTGAGTAATACCGCCAACAAGGCCGCGCCCAACATCCGTGGTCGCCTGCGCCTAATTCTGGTTGTCATGACGACACCCGAAGTGCCTCGAGGATTGCGGGTGCCAACATCGTGATGTCGCCGGCACCTAGGGTTAAGAGCAAATCGCCGGAGTGGCACCGGGAGGCAATATTGGTCGCTGCATCAGCAAAGGAAGATTCAAACCGCGCGCGGGTACCGTTCAAATCAATCCCAACCGAAATGGCGCATCCGCTTACCCCCGGAATAGCAGTTTCGCCAGCGGAATACACCTCTAGCACCGTCACGTCGTCTGCCAATGAGAGTGCTTCGGCAAACTGCATTGCGAATGCCTCAGTGCGTGAATATCGATGGGGTTGGAAGAGAACAACTACTCGGCCAGCGCCGACGATTTGTCGCGCAGCTTCAATTGTCGCGCGAATTTCTGTTGGGTGATGTGCGTAATCGTCGATTACCCGAACTCCACCTTCCGTCCCCCGCAGATCAAATCTTCGCCGAGTGCCGGAGTATGACTCGACACCGACCGCTACTTCACTAAAGCTAAGACCGAGGTGCAATCCAACAACAACAACTGCGGCAGCATTAAGTACGTTATGAACTCCGGGAAAACTGGTGCGCAGTTTGCCGACAGGCTCGCCGAGCCAACTCAAATCGGCTTCCATGCCGCCGCCGGCCCGTTCGATGGCAGAAATCTTGAGATCTGCGTCTTGGTTAATCCCGTAGGTGATGAATTTTGGCTGAGCCTGAATATGGGATCGCGAACGATTTGCCTCATCGAAGTGGGTTATCAAGCGCCGAACCCCGGCATCATCGGAACAAGCGATTATCGAATCTTTAACAGTTTTTACAAAATCTTGAAAAGCCTCGTCAACTGACTCGAGGGTTTTGTAATAGTCCAGGTGATCGAGCTCGATGTTGGTCACAATCGCAATCTCTGGCTCGTACCTAAGGAAGGAGCCATCTGATTCGTCGGCTTCGGCAATAAAGAAATCGCCCGAACCTTGATGGGCATTCGCGCCACTTTCATTGAGCAGGCCACCGATTGCAAAGGATGGGTCGAGTCCTAAGTGCTGAAAAGTGACCGTGAGCATCGACGTTGTAGTGGTCTTGCCGTGAGTACCCGCGACCGCAATCCCGCGATAGCCAATCATGAGTTGAGCTAATAAATCGGCGCGAGTGATTACCGGGATACCCAGTTGATGCGCTGCGATTAATTCTCGATTATTCGAATGGATCGCAGAGGAGATGACGACTAATTTGATTTCACCAAGAATGTTTTGTTCTAGGTGCCGGGGATGGTGGCCGACAAAAGTGATCGCGCCGAGTGCGCGCAGGGCGTCTAGTTCGCGCGACTCCTTCGCATCGGATCCACTAACTGGGATCCCCCGTGCCAATAAGATCCGCGCCAGTCCACTCATGCCCACGCCGCCGACACCAATCAAGTGAAGAGGACCTTCAATCTGCTTCACCTGGTTCCTCGTATCAATCTGGTCTCGTCCGCGACTCTGATCACAATCGCCGCAAGATCACTTGCCGCGCCGAGTCGGGTGAGTTGCGCGCCGCCCGAGTGCATCCTGCTCAGGGTATCTCTATCTTTAAATAGCCCAAGTACTTGATCAACCAGAAGATCACCGTCGAATTTTTCATCATTGATGCAGATTGCTGCTCCCACTTCGACCAACGGCGCCGCATTAAGCGCCTGCTCGCCGTTGCCATGTGGCAGCGGGACAAAGATGGCGGGAAGACCGAAGGCAGCTACCTCATGGCAAGTAGCTGCGCCACTTCGAGCAAGAAGCACGTCAGCCGCCGAGTAGGCCAGATCCATTTTTGATAAATAGTGAGTTGGGATATACCCGGGCTTTGCCGCGGGCATTTCATTTCGGCCACCCACTGAATGAAGGATTTGGAAGCCCGCGGCAAGGAGTCGATCCAAAGCTGTGGCGACAGCGTTGTTAATCTTGAGCGAACCTTGAGACCCACCCATCACGACCAGCGTTGGCTTTTCTGGATCGAGTCCGAGGGCGCGCCGAGCGGCAGCTCGACCTCCAGATGCGTCATTTTGCATCGCTTCGGACGCGCGAAGAATTGCTTCCCTCATTGGGAGCCCGATCACAACACCGTTAGACAACCCCTTGGTCGGACCACCGAGAGCAATCTGGTGTGTAAACATTGCTCCGAGACGATTTGCAAGGCCTGCTTTGGCATTTGCCTCATGAATCACAGTCGGAATTCGGCTAAGTCTGGCCGCCAAATAAGCCGCCCCCGCCAAATATCCGCCGAATCCTACAACCACGTCGGCACCGAAAATGGCTCGCTTCGTCTGCGCTACTGCGCGGAAAAGTCGTAGTGGTAGCAGCAATAAATCCTTTGATAATCGGCGTGGTATTGCCGCCTTAGGAACGATAATCAATTCATACCCGCGTGGTGGTACCAGTTGATTCTCAATTCCTCGGGGGGTTCCCAAAAAACTGATATGTGCGGCTGGATCGCGTTGGCGTATCGCATCGGCAGTAGCAAGAGCTGGTTCCACGTGTCCGGCAGTGCCGCCCGCCGCGAACATGATCGATCGCGGAGTGGACTCACTACTTGGCACGCCGAGCCACCCCGATTAGAAAGCCCGCTGCCACGAGTGTCGCCACCATCGACGAGCCACCATATGAAACGAAGGGCAGTGGCACTCCCGCGACTGGAACCAATCCAATGACCGAACCGATGTTCACCGCGCTTTGAATGGCGAACCAAGTTGTAATTCCAACCGAACTCACCCGCACGAATGGGTCGCGAGCCCGGAGCGCAATCCGAGTTCCGGACCACAGTATTCCGATGAAGAGTGCGACAACTAGGAGCGTCCCGATTAGCCCAAGTTCCTCACCAATGACTGCAAAAATGAAATCGGTATGTGCTTCGGGCCCCAGGTTGGACCATTTCTGTCGACTGGCACCGAGACCAACACCAAAGAGTCCTCCAGTGGCCATCGCCATCAAACCATGCGCAGGTTGCCACCCGGCACCTAAATAATTTTGCGGTGAAAACGGGCTAAGTGCGGCCACAAATCGTCGGACCCGATTGCCCTTTGTTATGACCAAGGCGGCTACGCCAAGCATCGAGATCAGACCTACCGAAGACAGAAGTCGCCACGAAGCACCTGCGACTAACAGCATGCCGGCCAAAATAGCCAGGATAATTACTGCAGTACCTAGGTCGCGTCCCGCCAAATCCATCAGCAGGATAATTCCGAATCCTGCAACAAGCGGGAAGATCAGGTGTGCGGACTCGTGCAGTATTTTTTCTTTCTTCGAGATGATTCCGGCGCCCCAGATGATCAGGGCAAATTTGGCAAACTCACTAGGTTGACCGGTCAGTGGACCGATCGCAATCCAGTTTCGGTTTCCGTTGACGGTGTATCCAATGCCAGGGACGAAGAGCAAGGCCTGCAACAATATCGCCAGACCGAGCAGTGGCCAGCCAAGTACTTTCCAGCGCGAGATGGGCATGCGGTAGGCAATCCAGGCTAAGGGCACGCCCATCGCCACCCATAGAAGTTGTTTTCCCACGATTGAAAAAGCACTTCCTGATTGCTCGTATGCTCGCACACCTGAGGCTGACAAAACCATGATCACGCCAAAGGCGGTCAAACTAACTACTGCGCCAAGCAGAACGTAATATGCAGCGAGTGGCCTCTGAAAAAAGCCTTGTTTAGTCATCGTCATGTATGCACCCTCGGCAATTTCGCAACTGCCTGAGAAAAAAGTTCCCCGCGTTCTGCATACGATTCGAATTGATCCATCGAGGCGCAGGCTGGAGCCAGCAATACGGTATCGCCCGGCGCGGACAGTCCGGCTGCTGCTTCAACAACCCGATCCATCAAGATTATGGCTCGGTCTTTTTTTGAGAGCGCAACATCATTAATCTCAATTTCAATGATCGTAATCTCCGAAGCATATTTTTCGAGGGACTCCCGAATGAGTCCTCGATCTTGGCCTATCAACACGGCCCCACGTAGGCGTTTTGCATTCTCGACCACCAGCCGCTCCATCGACGCGCCCTTTGCTAAACCCCCTGCGATCCAAACTATCGACGGAAACGAGCGCAGCGAGGCAGCAGCAGCGTGCGGGTTTGTCGCCTTAGAATCGTCAACGTAATCAACGTTTTCAATGCGTGCAATTTGCTGGATTCGATGACCTCTTGATTGGAACTGATTAAGCCCGCGAGAGATCGCTTCCAAACTCACTCCTACCGCCCGGGCAAGCGAGGCGGCGGCCAGGGCATTGGCCACATTGTGAGGTGCGAATGGCTTGACGTCGGCCAATGTTGCCATCGGTCCTGCCTCGACATTTGGATTGTCGACGAAGGCTCGGTCTACGAGAAATTCCTCTACGACCCCAAGCTGCCCTGGGCGAGGCGTCTCGAGGGTGAAAGAAATACGTTCACCAGTTGAAACACCGACTAGCGCTGCTAACGTGTTTTCATCATCGGCGTTGTAGATGGAATATCTAGAGCGTGCCAGCAATTGCACTTTTGTTTCCGCATAGTCAGCATAAGAACCGTGCCAATCCAGGTGGTCTTCGGCAATATTTAGTAGAGCTGTTGCAAATGGTTTTGAGCTTTGAGACCAATGAATTTCGAAAGAAGAAAATTCGACAGCGAGTACATCGTAAGGCTCTTCAGCCATGACAGCATCAATTACTGGTAAACCAACATTGCCACAGGCGATGGCGCGGAGACCGTCTGCGACGAGCATGCTCTCGAGCATCCCTACGGTCGTTGTCTTTCCATTGGTGCCGGTGACGGCGAGCCACTTTGGCGGAGCGCGGTGTTCGGCTCTGGCGCGCTCTTGATCTACCAACCACGCGAACTCGATATCGCCAATTACCTTTACTCCAGATCTCGCGGCAGCTTGAAAGATTTCGTGTCCTGGTCGCCAGCCTGGTGAAGTTACGATCAATTGAGCATCAATCTGTTCGGGAATTGTTCGTTCGATTGGAACATCCAAGGGCGTGCCCATCTCGTTCTCGTCGATGACTACAACTCGCGCACCCAAACGCTGCAGTGCTGCGACCAATGATTTTCCCGCACGCCCATATCCTGTTACCCACACCTCCTTGTCTGTGAGTTCAGGTAAGGCGCCATGCCATTTCATTGTTAACCCGCCACCCACGCGGCGTAAAAAATTCCAAGACCAGTACCGACGCAGAGCCCCGCGATAATCCAGAAGCGAATGACAATTGTTACCTCGCCCCACCCGAGCAACTCAAAATGATGTTGAAGTGGCGCCATACGCAGAATTCTTCGCCCCTTGCTGAGTTTGAAAAATCCCACCTGCAAGATTACCGAGAGCGAAATTATTAAGAAGAGTCCACCGAGCAGAAGTAGTAGTAGTTCGGTTCTGCTGGCGATTGCTAAGCCAGCGAGCGCGCCACCCAGGGCCAGTGATCCGGTGTCGCCCATAAAAATTTTTGCGGGACTTGCGTTCCACCATAAGAATCCAAAGGCGGCGCCCATTAGCGCTGCCGAAATTATCGCAATATCCAGCGGATCTCGAACCTGGTAACAATGTGACCCCGCGGCTAGGAGACAACTTTGGCGAAACTCCCAAATGCCGATCAGAACAAAGGCTCCGAAGGTCATAACTGCTGCCCCCGTGGCTAGCCCGTCGAGACCGTCTGTCAGATTAACACCATTACTTTCGGCCGTGATCATTACCAAAACCCAAATGACGACGAATATTGCGCCAAATTTGAGCGAGGTGTCGCGCACGATTGAAAGATGAGAAGAGATAGGGGTCAAGCCACGATCATCCGGAAAATGCAACCCCAAAATTGCGAACGTAATTGCAATCAAAGTTTGTCCGGCAATTTTCGATTTCGCTCGAAGACCCACAGATAGCTGTCGGGAGATTTTGAGCCAGTCATCGATGAAGCCAACAAGACCCAAACCTGTCATTAGAAAAAGAATTTGAAGCCCTGAGGCCGTCACGTGGCGTGAAGTGATCAGATGCGACATAAAGTAGCCAATAAGCGTCGCCAAAATGATCACGACGCCGCCCATCGTGGGCGTCCCTCGCTTTGTGTGGTGACTAGTTGGTCCATCGTCTCGAATAATTTGTCCGTAGCCTCGTCGCGTCAAGAAACGGATTGCGAAAGGCGTACCAAAAATAGACAGTACGAATGCCAGCGATGCCGCGATTAAGACGCCCTTCACGCGGACGTTCCGGCTATTTCTAGGGCCAGTTTTTCCAAGCCCTCTGCGCGAGAAGCTTTCACCAGAATTAAGGCGCCGGGCTCGATTCGGGCGCGCAGATAGTCGAGCGCCGCTTCCGAATCGAGGACGATCTGGGCATCCGCCATGGCCATTTCTCGGGCTCCCTTCAAAATCTCGTGAGCACTCGATCCGACCACTAGTAGGTGCTCGATTCCGTGCTGCGCAACTAGCCTGCCGATAAGACGATGCGCTTCGTCGGAGGACGCGCCGAGTTCGTGCATTTGACCCAGGATTGCCCAACTTGACCGCTTCTCAACCGCGGCCCATTCGGCTAAGAGATTTATCGCTGCCGACATACTCTCAGGATTGGCATTGTAGGAGTCATTTATGACTGTAACACCGTCGCTTTGTCGTTGGTTGACTTCCATCCGCCAGCGACTCGACGGCGTGGCAGCCGACAGAAGCTCCGCAATTTTCGAAACTTCGACTCCGAGTTCAACGGCGATCGCTGCTGCGGCTAACGCGTTTGCCACTTGATGACGCCCATAATACTTAAGGCGAACTTCAACAGATTCGTTACCTCGCACCAAACGAAACCTCGGGAGTCCATTGGTCAGCGAGACACCTTCGCCTCTGATGTCGGATTGCGCTGCTTCACCGAAGGTGGTTACTGGGCACAGAGCGATTTCACTCAGTTCGATCGTCGACGAATCATAGGTCCCCAGAATTGCCACTCCATTTGATTCGAGTGCGGAGATGAGTTCGCCCTTTGTACGCGCCAGATTTGCGTGGGATCCAAATTCACCGACATGAGCGCTTCCGATATTTAGAACGGCACCCACATCGATTGCGGCCAGGCTTGCCAGTTTGGCAATATCGCCCTGATGTCGAGCCCCCATCTCCAAAATGCAGTAGCGAGTATTTTCGGAGCAGCGAAGCAAGGTCAGCGGAACCCCTAGCTCATTGTTGAGGGAACCAACTGGCGCGATAGTTGGCGCAACGGCCGAGAGGATCGCAAAGAGTAGGTCCTTAGTGGTGGTCTTGCCCTGCGATCCCGTGATTCCAATTACTTTTAAGTTTGGTAGCGAAGCCCGCACGTACGCGGCCAAACGTTGCATAGCCAACCCTGAATCAGCGACTCGCACGCAGCGCACGCCAACATCTCTTGAAACCATCGCCGCAGCAGCGCCACCTCTCACGGCATCCGCAGCGAAGGCATGACCATCTGCCCGCTGGCCCTCGAATGCAACAAAAATTCCGCCGGCAATGATGACGCGTGAATCAATGAAGGCTGGCGCCGTAACCAATTCGGCGCCCGTGGCGTTAAGAACAGTTCCGTCGACGATGCGCGCTATCTCATCGAGAGTCAGGGAAATCATAAGAACTCACCGCGAGAGATTCGGCGATCGAGCGCGTGTGCCAGAACGTCGCGATCATCAAATGGCTTAATGACGCCCAAACTCTCCTGTCCTTGCTCGTGACCCTTTCCCGCAATGAGGACTATGTCGCCAACTTTGGCAAGATCAACCGCTAATGAAATCGCAATCGCGCGATCGACTTCCACTCGGATATCAGAGCCCATGACGCCATGAGCTCCGGAAGCCATCTGCGCGATGATTTGATAGGGGTCCTCAGAGCGCGGATTGTCGCTTGTGAGGAAGGCAATGTCTGATCCGCGCGCCAACGCCGCTCCCATGAGTGGGCGCTTGCTCGGATCCCGGTCGCCTCCACACCCCAAAACGCCGATGATGCGACCAGTTGAACGTGCTCGTAATCCCTCGAGAATGCGCTCCACGGCATCGGGTGTATGTGCATAGTCGACGATGGCGCTAAAAGGTTGCCCACGATCAATGCGCTCCAGTCGCCCAGGCACGCCACTCACCGTAGCTAGCCCCACAATTGCAGTTTGCAAAGGTATGCCAGAGTGGACAAGTACTATCAAGGCCGCGAGTGCGTTCGAAACGTTGTGGTCACCGATTAAAGGAATTTTCACAGTCAAGGGACCATGTTCGCGGCTCTGGACCATGAATTCCGATCCTGCTTCGCTACGTGAAATCCGGCTTACACACCAATCACTATCCACCTGGGTTGCGCTAAAGGTTTGTGTGGGGATTTTGGATAGTCGAGCCAACTCGAGGCCATATTTATCATCAACATTGATCACAGCGAGATCAGAAAAAATGGGTGAAAACAGCATCGCCTTTGCCTTGAAGTAGTCGTCCATATCCGCATGGAAATCCAGGTGATCTTGGGAGAGGTTTGTGAACACCGCCACTGCGAAGTGGGTACCTGACACGCGACCCAGGCTTAGTGCGTGACTGGAAACCTCCATCACAACATCGCTGCATTCTTCTTCGAACATCTTGGCAAAAATCGCTTGTAGGTCAGTCGCTTCCGGCGTCGTACGGACACTTGGCGTCGAGTTTTCGCGGATCCGCGTCTCAATGGTTCCAATCAGACCGGTATTTCTATGCACCGAGCGCCAAACGGAGTCAATTAGATGCGCGGTCGTAGTCTTTCCATTAGTCCCCGTGACACCAACTAGATTAAATCTCGACGAAGGAAAGTTATAAAACCATGCGGATAGGTTGCCCAATTTGCCACGGACATCGTCTGAACAGAGCACTGGAATTTGCAAATTATTAAGGAATTTCATTCCAGCGGTGTCAGTGAGGACTGCTTTCGCTCCTTGTGTCAAAGCCGAATCGGCGAACCGCGCCCCATGCGTTCGAAAACCCGCGAGCGCTACGTATAAATCACCGG
Organism: Actinomycetes bacterium; assembly: GCA_025355805.1. Classification (GTDB taxonomy): domain Bacteria; phylum Actinomycetota; class Actinomycetes; order Nanopelagicales; family Nanopelagicaceae; genus JANXYY01. Next base: position 3,937 of record JANXYY010000048.1, on the reverse strand, counting down.
GACGAACTGCGCGAGAGTCGTGTGTCAATCCAATTATCTCGACATCAAGTTCGGGGTCTTGGAGTCCCAAGTGAGCAGCGATTTCAGCTAGTGACTTTACGTAATGACCTTTGGGCCGACTCACGGTTTAACCGCACTTCCAGAAGCGGTGACGGCCGACACTTTTGCTAGTTGTTGCGCATCTAGCGGAATGGGAGTTGGAGCCTGACCGGTCGGCGGAATGCTCAATGACTTCAGAGCAAATGAGATCACTTTCTTAAATATAGGCGCTCCCAAAAGCCCACCAAAGTGAATTCCTTTTGGGTCTTGAATTGTGACGCTCATGACCAATGCTGGCTTATCTGCAGGTGCAAATCCTATAAAAGAAGCCGTATAGCCCCGATAGCAGCTGCAGGTATTATCCACTCGATTCGCCGTTCCGGTCTTTCCAGCCACTCGATATCCGACGATCTGGGCGGCAGGAGCCGTACCACCAGCAGATACGACGCCCTCCATCATGAGCCTCATGGTGCGGGCCGTTTCGGCGCTTATCACGCGAACACCTGGCCTCATTGCGCTCGAGGTGTAGTGGCCATCTGCATCGCTCATGCCCGCGATTAGGGTTGGAACAACCCGAACCCCATCATTGGCCACCGCTGCGAAGACACTCGTCGCTTGCATCGCCGTGAGCGAATATCCCTGTCCAAATGCAAATGTTCGGGCAGAACTCTGTGACCATTTGTCGACTGGCAGAAACAATCCAGCTGTTTCACCTGGAAGTCCCACTCCAGTAAGTTGTCCAATTCCAAATCGAGAAAGATAATTTCTCAGCGTTGCATGGGACATCTTCTCTCCCACTTGGATGGCTCCTACATTACTTGACTTGGCTAAAATTCCAGCGGTTGTGAGTTGCCAAGTTGCATGCTTTTCATCATCGTGAAATGTTCGGTCTCCCCGCTTTAATTTGTATGGAACATTAAAGATTGTGGTTGGCGTAACAACTTTTTCCTCTAGCGCAGCCGATAGCGTCATAACTTTGCCCGTTGAACCGGGTTCATACACTTCATCAACCGCCGGAATGCCGAGGAGCGAAATAGGAGTCTTGCTCACATCATTTGGGTCATATCCTGGTGCAGAAGCTAGGGCAAGAATCGCACCAGTTTGCGGATCCATCACGATCGCCGTTCCGGAAAGCGCACCGCTGGCTTTTACCTGTGCATCGATCTCTTTCTGCGCCACCCACTGGATGTCTCGATTGATGGTCAATCGAATTGTTCGGCCTGGCTTCGCGGCGACAAGCACATCATTGGCACTCGGAATGGCTGCGCCTCCACCCGAGTCAAAAATGTAACTGCCGTCCACGCCAGCCAGGGATCGATCGAGTGCATATTCGATACCGCCGCCCCCATGTCCAGACGCATTCACAAAGCCTAAAACTGAAGCGGCCAAGGGGCCTGCAGGGTATTCGCGATGAAACGTTTTCTCCGCATAAAAACCAGAGACTCGTTTCTCGATCGAGCGAGTCTTATTTAAATCTAGGATCGCACTCTTCACAGAATCCCAGATTTGGGGAGTGACATTCTTTGCAACATAGGCAAACCGCCTAATTCCAGTCAGTTTCAACGCGACTTCTGGCGCCGTCAACCCCAATAGCGGTGCGATGGCCTCGGCCGCCGCCGTCGGGTCGCCAACGAGAGTTTGATCAACCGTTATATTGACTGCCTCGACACTGCGGGCGAGCACGACGCCGTTGACGTCGGTGATATCCCCTCGGACGGCGGGAAGTGTCGCGCTGCTACGCAACTCTCTTGCCGCACGGGCAGCATATGCATCTGCTTGAAAACCCTGCACTTGGACCAGCCGAGCCGTAAAGATAGACATCACGATCAACGAAACTAAAAACAGTCCACGAATTCGTGGACGCATATCCTTAATCATCGAGTGGCCAGTAAGTTTTTAGTCGTTTTTCCTGGTGCTCCGACTACCTTTCCGGTGTTTAAATCTAGGAACACGGGCGTTTCGCCGGCCACCATCCCAAGTAGGGTCGCTTTGGTAGCCAGTGAATCTGGAGACGATTCACGATCAGTGATTGCCGTTACTGCTTGTTCTTGAGCTGTTAACGTCGCGACATGTTGTTGCAAGCGATGTAACACAAATGCATCTTGGGCCAACAACGTATTGATTAGCAGTAGGACTAACGATCCCAGAACCAGAATGGAACTGAGGATGACCGCAAAGGTCACTGGCTTCGCCGGCTGAGATGGAATGGGTCGCAGTTGAGGCAGCAAGCGCAAACTTGGTCGAGATGGCTTCGGCTTCGCTAATGGTCTTGGCTTGGAAGGATTTAGGGGTTGTAGGAGCGCCATCAGGCTGCCACCCGCTCGACTGCTCGTAATTTCGCCGAGCCGCTACGCGGGTTTGCAATGACTTCTTCCGCTGAGGGCTCTTCGGCGCCTCTCACGAGCGAACGAAATTTAGGCGCGTGCCCGGGGAGTTCAACCGGCAAATCCTGCGGTGAAGTGGACTGAGTTCGAGCTACGAATTGTCGCTTTACGATTCGATCTTCAAGTGAATGGTAGGAAAGAACCACCATTCGACCGTTCAGGGCAAGTGCATCGAGTGCCAAAGGAATAGCCCTGGACAGAACACTCATTTCGTCGTTGACTTCAATCCGTAACGCTTGAAAACTCCGTTTTGCTGGATGACCGCCAACTCGACGTGTTGCGGCTGGGATGCTACTTCGAACAACTTCCGCCAGGCGCGCGGTTCCGGTGAATGGTTCTAAGGACCGCTCTCGAACGATTGCGTCAGCTATCCGCTTTGCAAAACGTTCTTCACCGTATTCACGCAGGACCCGAACGAGTTCGGCACCCGAGTAAGAATTGACGACCTCAGCCGCCGAAATTCCTTGGGAATTATCCATTCGCATATCCAGAGGAGCATCTTGAGAATAGGCAAATCCGCGATCTTTATCGTCGAGTTGCATTGATGAAACGCCGAGATCGAAAAGGATCCCTTGAACTCCAGCGATCCTTTTCTTTGCGAGCACCTCAGGTATGCGGTCATAAATTGCGTGGACGATGGTTAGTCGATCAGCAAATTCCCACAATCGAGCGGTCGCCAATTTTATTGCTTCAAGGTCTCGATCTAAGCCAATCAATTGCACGTTTGGAAATGCCCGCAGGATGGCTTCGCTGTGACCACCAAGACCAAGAGTCGCATCGACACAAACAGCACCTTCGCTGGCCAATGCTGGAGCTAGGAGCGCAACACAGCGCGACAGCATGACCGGCTCGTGTTTAGCGCGCATCGAACCCCCTTACTCAGTAGTCGGCAGGGCCACGCCTGCGCTCTCAACCGGCACCGGGGAAGTGGCGTCGCTTAAGAGCGCAGGTGAAGGTCCCAACGTCAGAAGAGACCTGGGAACACCTCCTCCGAAATTTCGGCAAAGTTCTGTTCTTGTGAGTTGAGATAGGCAGTCCAAGCGGCCCGATCCCAGATTTCGATCCGCGTATTCGCGCCAATCACAACGCATTCACGCGAGAGGCCGGCATATGAACGCAGTTGTGACGGGATGGTGATCCGTCCTTGCTTATCTGGAATTTCATCGTGAGCCCCGGCAAACATGACCCGCATATAGTCACGAGCACCTTTGGAGGTAACTGGCACCTGGCGCATTGCTTCGGTCAGCGAAGCGAATTCAGTGGTTGGAAATCCGTAAAGGCAGTGTTCTTGACCCTTTGTTACAACCAATCCGGAGGCGAGCTCATCCCGAAATTTTGCCGGGAGAATCAATCGCCCTTTCTCATCGAGGAGAGGTTCGTGGGTGCCAAGAAACATCGCCTCGCCCCACTTCGTGCCCAGAGCCACCTACCCCAGCGGCTATTTTGCGCCACTTTACTCCACTCTGCTCCCCTGTCAACCACCTAACCCCATATCTTGGTCGCGTCATCCACTC
>JANXYY010000147.1 GCA_025355805.1 Actinomycetes bacterium | reverse complement strand
TTGCGTCGACGCACCGGCGGCGAGGACGCTGGTTGGCATCTCAAATTGCCGGTCGCTTTGGATGTGCGCCGGGAAATACGCGAACCTCTGGCGGTGGATCCCAACATCGTGCCGCCACCATTCTTGCTTTTGCTGCGTGTACATGTGCGAGATCGGGTCCTGATTCCGGTGGCTCAGCTGCGAACCCGGCGCATAGTGCACCGTCTGCGCGATGGGCACGGTGAAGTTCTCGCCGACTTCTGCGATGACCGGGTGCAGGCTGACAAGCTCGGGCCAGATCCGGCTAACTTGACCTGGCGAGAGTGGGAGCTTGAAGTTGCTGATGGATCCACCACACTCTTGGACGCTGCACAGTCAATGTTGGCAATTGCCGACGTGCTCCCATCTGCCTATCCCTCGAAGTTGGCTCGCGTCCTGGGTGATAAATACCCTGAGAAAAAGCCACTCACGCAGTGGAGCCTTAAGCGCAATTGCCCTTCGGCTAACGTTCTGCTTGCGTATGTGAATGAGCAGGTCCAGGTGCTCGCCGAGCAAGACCCGCGAGTGCGAGCGGGTTCTCCAGATTCGGTGCATTTGATGCGGATAGCCACCCGACGTCTGCGCTCGGCACTGTCTACTTACCGGATCCTGCTCGACGCCGACCTCGCGACCCGTCTACGCGCGGAGCTGCAATGGTTGGGCAGCATTCTGGGAGCACATCGCGACGCAGAGGTCATGCACCAGCGGCTTACGGAGCTGATCGCCGCGGAACCGACCGAACTGATCCTGGGGCCGATGTCCCGTCGGGTCGGTGAACAGCTCGAAACAGACTCCCGCAACGCCCGCCACAATGCGCTGGAAGCACTGGAGGATGAACGGTACTTTCGCCTGCTCGATAGCTTGGATGCGCTACTGACTGCTCCGCCCTTGACGGACCTGGCGTCCATTCCTGAGCAGAAAATTGTTCCTAAACTGGTCAAAAATGAGTGGAAGCGGCTGCGGCGAGTCGTCCGAACCGCCATCAGAACCCCGGCCGGCGTCGGCCATGATCAAGCGCTGCACGAGGTACGAAAGAGTGCAAAACGATTGCGGTATGCAGCCGAAACGGCCACCCCTTTGCACCGCAAACGGGCTACCCGCATAGCCGGTGCCGCGGAAAAAATACAAACAATTTTGGGTGACCACAAAGACAGCGTTCTCGCCCAAGGCCTGCTCCGTCACTTGGGCATGGAGGCTCATTTGCAGGGCGAGAATGTGTTCAGTTACGGGCGTCTAAACGCTCTCGAACAACGCACTGCCGAGAGTTTGGAAATTCAATTCCGCCACGCCTGGAAAGGATTCCCCTCAGCTTCGCTGAAGAAGTAGTCCACCCGATATCGCAGAGGACATAGTTTTGGAACCAGAGGCATACCCCCAGGGGTATCTGCTAGGGTCCCACCCCGGAGGCGAAACGACATGGCATTGACGGTAATTAATTTAGACACCCTGACTCTTGGCGACCGCTCCTACATCGCCCACGACGGGAAGGTGGCAGTGATCATCGACCCACAGCGCGATATTGATCGGGTACAGGAGATTATTACTCGCGAAGGGGTTGAGATCGGCGCGGTTGTTGAGACGCACATGCATAACGATTATGTAAGTGGTGGTCTGGTCTTAGCGCGCGAACATCACGTTCAGTACATCGTCAACGCGGAAGACCCCGTTGACTTTGAACGCTTCGGCGTTATCGACTCACAGGTTATCCCGGTAGGAAGTTTCGCCATCCAAGCTCTGCACACGCCTGGACACACTTTCACCCATATGTCTTATGCATTGTTAGATGCCAACGGCAAAGCTCAGGGTCTCTTCACCGGTGGGTCATTGCTGCATGGATCAACTGGTCGGACCGATTTGCTTGGTTGGGATCACGCTGCAACTCTTGCCGGTCTTCAACAGGGTTCTGCGCACCGTCTTGTTGAGTTGTTCGAAGACGGAGTCGCTATCCACCCAACGCATGGCTTCGGCTCGTTCTGCGCAGCCACCACGACGAGTGGCGACTCTTCGACCATCGCTGATGAAAAGCGCACCAATCCCGCGCTGCTTCTCGAAAAGGAACTCTTCATCGCCCAAACTCTCGCCGGGTTGGATGCCTTCCCTGAATATTACAAACATATGAGTGCCCCGAATCATGCGGGAGCCGGTCCCATAGATCTCTCTGCACTTCCTCAGATGTCTACCGATGAGATCCTCAGAGCAATGCAAAAGGGAGCTTGGGTCGTTGACTTGCGTAATCGCACGTCATGGGCAGCGGCTCACGTACCTGGCACAATCTCATTCGGTTTGGATGGGTCGTTTGCTACTTATCTCGGCTGGATCTTCCCCTACGAGGAAACTCTTGTACTGATTTCTGACCAGGCAACCGATGTTGCCACTGCTCAACGCGAACTCGTCCGCATTGGAATTGATCGACCAGCCGGTTCGCATATCGGTGACATGGAATCTTTTGGACAGACAGCCTCGACTAAGACCGTGACTTTTGTTGACGTGCCATCAGCACTGGCTGATCCAGTTGTTACGGTGCTCGATATTCGTCGCAATAGCGAGCGAACTGCATCGCATATTGAAGGTACCCGCCACATCCCATTTCACGAACTGTCAGCGCGAGTTGACGAGTTACCGCAAGGAACTGAAATTTGGGTCCATTGCGGTGGTGCTTACCGCGCTGCAGCTGCAGTAGGCATCCTGGAAAAAACTGGCCGCACCGCGGTACTTATAAACGAGCCCTACGAGGCCGCCTTGAGTGTGGCATCGTTGAATATTGTCGTGGGAAGTTTTGACGTTTCGCCAGTGGCTGCATCCGATTTCAAGAACAAGGCTTAGGTTTACTCGATGAACGAAATTTCAGCCCAAGATACCTACGTCCAGATCCTTTCCGGCGCTGCCTATGGTGTCGATGTGCGAGAGCAAAATGAGTGGGTCGCAGGTCACGCAGAGGGCGTTGCGTGGAATCCGCTAAGCAAATTTGATCCCACCGTTCTACCTGCTGATCGCCCAATCATTTTTATCTGCCGTTCGGGAAATCGGTCTGGGCAGGTGACCGAGTACCTGGCGCAATCACGTAACGAGGTTTTCAACATGGTCGGCGGGATGAAAGCGTGGAGTGCTGCAGGCTTACCAATGATCGGTGAAACTGATGAGCCATTTGTGGCATAACTCGGATATTCAATCGTTCCGATGATGCTTGCTGAAGGTATTCTGCTCGGTCTTGCCATCGGCACCGGGCTCGGGATTGTCGGTGCAGGCGGTTCAATTCTGGCCGTTCCTGGTCTCATCGGCGTCATGGGACTTTCCGCAACGGCAGCCACAACTTCATCGTTAATAATTGTTGGCTCTGCCGCATTGGCTGGCGTCATCCCGCGGCTAAGAACAAAATCCGTCAATGTATTGCTGGGCATTACCTTCTCGCTGCTTGGCGCAGTTGGCACATTTCTTGGAACTCGTCTTTTGCCCCTGGTGCCTGAACCCCTCGTCATAGGCCTCTTCGCGGTGCTGATGTTTGGTGCCGCCATCGCAATGTGGCGCGGGCCTGTTTCGCGCGCTCGCGAATCGAGGACACCGGCTCGGTGGCGCATTGTCGCTGTTGCTAGTGCCATCGGCGTTGTCACCGGTTTGCTTGGCGTTGGCGGCGGCTTCTTGATCGTGCCAGCCTTGGTGCTGCTCCTTGGCGTCCCAACCCGAATTGCAGCAGGGACATCTCTCGTTGCAATTACAATGAATTCCGTCATCGCACTTCTTATGCGATATGAGTACTGGCATCTAGTGCCGGCTGGGCCGATAACCGCATTCGCGATCGCGGGAGTTGCAGCGTCATTTCTGAGCGCGCCACTTGCTCATCGAATCGAACCCCAAGCACTCCAGCGCGCCTTTGCAAGTCTGGTAGTCCTAGTCGCTACATACATGTTGATAACTCTCATACGAGCACAGATTTCTTGACTCGGCTCAAAGAAAGAGCAAAATGAGAAGTATGAGAAAGCGAGCAATTATCGCCTTAATGGGAGCCGCTGGGCTGGCGATTTCGCTGGTTTTGAGTGGTTGCGGAACGTCTTCATCTCAAAGTTCCTCAGCACCAACCTCGGGCACGCCGGTCGACCCTTCGACCCCCCTCGGTATGGTGTCTATGCCGTTGGCACAGTATTGGGTTGCGGATACGGCGCGGGGATTTCGTCTCTACCGTGAATTTGCGCGACTCGGAGTTACCCCTGATCCAATGACGGCAGCCTTACGAGCACTCGTCACGAGCAAGCCAAAGGATCCGGACTACGCCTCGCTCTGGCCACTTGGTACAAAGATCAACAGCGTCGTCATTTCCGGCGATGGGGCAACGATTGATCTGACACTCGGCAAGATGAATGTGGGCGCCGAAGGCGAAGTCCTTGCGATTGCGCAATTGGTGTGGACGGCGACAGCAGCGAACCCGTCGATATCGAAAATTTCCCTTACCGTTGATGGCAAAAAGATCGAAACACT
>JANXYY010000144.1 GCA_025355805.1 Actinomycetes bacterium | reverse complement strand
CGATTGCCTTGCCAGCCACGATCGAGATCACTTTCCATAACAGTGATTTCACGAATATGGCTGCGTGGCTGCCCGGTACCAAAAAAACTGGAGTCAAAACCGTAGAACTCACAGATGAAGATCCACTAAGCCTTTTCCGTCGATTTATAACAACTGTTCTTCTTACTCGCTCAATTGTGGAATGGAATTAATAATGTCAACATCGCTAGCTCTTGAAGGTAAGACCGCCGTTATCACAGGATCGGGAAATGGCATTGGCAGAGCGATCGCAAATGCCATGTCCGATGCAGGTGCCAACGTCACGGTTTCTGACATTCTTGAAGAAGATGGCCAACGCACTGTCAAGGAGATCACCGATCGCGGAGGTCGTGCGATATTCGTGGCAGCCGATGTGTCTCAAACCGAGCAGGCATCGAACTTGATTGAGACAACAGTGAAAACATTTGGTGGAATTGACATTTTAGTCAATAACGCTGGCGTTGGTGGCACTTCAGGGCGTCTTCACGAGGTAGATCCAGAGGCATTTGATCGAGTAATTGGCGTAAATCTGCGTGGCACATTTCTCTGCACCAAATTTGCGATCCCCCATTTCTTGGCAAAACATGATGGCCGAATCGTAAATATTGCATCGACTTACGGGCTCATTGGTGCGCCTCAAGCAGCGGCGTATTGTGCCTCGAAGGGTGCGATCATCAATCTCACCCGACAACTGGCAGTTGATTATGGACACGATCAGATTCGCGTGAATGCAATCTGCCCCGGTTATATCGATACCAGCCTCGGCCGTCGTAAGGCCACCCTTGGCGATGTGGAATATGCGGCGGCCGTTGCGCGCCGCGAGAAAGCGGCAGCGATGCAACCTCTGGGTCGCCAAGCTCAGCCAATCGAGGTTGCAAACGTGGCAGTGTTTCTCTGCTCAGATGGCGCATCCTTCATGACGGGTTCTATTGTGACTGTGGATGGTGGATGCACCACTACCTTCAACTATGGCGAGGCAAGCAACTAAATCGTTCCTCTCGAAAGGTGCTCCAATTTTCGTCACCGACATAATTTGTGTCCCCGTCAGAGCCGGCTTCTTCGTAGATGACCAAGCCGCAATTTTGGCCGGTGTCGATCATGATGGGTTCAACTATGTGGGGGATCCCGTCACTCCGGGATTCACCGCAATTCGCCAAGCAGGTGAGGCAGTTTCAGTGCTGCTCTTGCTCGACGACGGTCAAGTGGCGCACGGCGACTGCGCCGCGGTGCAGTATTCGGGAGTAGGCGGACGAGACGCGGTTTTTAACGCTGCCGCTGCCATCGAATCAATTGAGGCTTCAGTCGCCCCGATGCTCCGAGGTAAAGAGATCGTCGACTTTCGCACGATGGCCAAATCAGTGGATTCGCTCATCGTGGATGGACACAGATTGCATACGGCGATCCGCTACGGAGTAACTCAAGCATTACTTGATGCGGTTGCTAAATCTCGTGGTTTGACCATGGCTGAAATCGTTAGAGACGAGTACCAAACCGGGTTCGAAATCGCCCCAGTCCCAATGTTCGTTCAGAGTGGGGATGACCGGTACAACAACGTCGATAAGATGGTTCTTAAAGAAGCCGACGTGCTTCCGCACGGTCTAACTAACCATGTTGAAACCAAACTCGGGTGCGACGGAGAAATCCTCGCCGAATATGTCTCCTGGGTACGCGATCGAATTATCGCATTACGTACCAGAGCTGACTACACACCGCTATTGCACTTTGATGTCTATGGCACGATTGGGCTCGCCTTCAACGGTGACATCGATCGTTCAGCAGATTATTTGGTAACGCTTGGGGAGATAGCCAAACCCTTTCGACTACGCGTCGAGCACGTCATAGACGGTGGGAGCCGAGCGGGGCAGATAAGTTGCTCCGCGGCGCTACGAGCGGCGCTTGGGAAGCGCGGCAGCGACGTTCAGATTGTCGTTGACGAGTGGTGCAACAGCCTTGAAGACATTGAAATGTTTGTGTCGGCGGGTGCTGCTGATGTCATTCACGTCAAAATGCCCGACCTTGGCGGGATAAACAACACGATTGAAGCGCTATTGCTCATTGCCCGAAACGGCCTCTTGGCTTACTGCGGCGGCACCTGTAACGAGACTGATCGATCAGCTCAAGTGTCGGCACACATCGCCATGGCCTGTGGTGCAGCGCAAGTGCTGGCCAAGCCGGGCATGGGAGTCGATGAGGGCATGATGATCGTTGGCAACGAAATGTCGAGGGTCACGGCCTTGGTCGCAGCGCGCGCAAACTCAATAGCTAATGGTGGGATATGAAGCCATTAGCGGATCTACGCATCATCGCGATCGAACAATATGGCGCAGGCCCTTTCGGCAGTGTGCACCTTGCCGATCTCGGCGCTGAAGTGATCAAGATCGAGGATCCCGCGACCGGTGGCGATATCGGTCGCTATGTGCCCCCATACCAAGAAGAAGAGGACAGTCTTTTCTTTGAAGTATTCAACCGGAACAAACGGAGCATTAGTTTAGATCTCACCACACCAGACGGACGAGCAGTGTTCGAAGATCTGGTGCGCGTGAGCGATGTAGTTTTTTCTAACTTGCGTGGTGATGTCCCAGCAAAAATCGGCATCACTTATGACGAGCTCAAGGGCCTCAATCCGAAGATAGTTTGTTGTGCCCTCACCGGATTTGGAATGACGGGGCCACGTTCAACCGAGCCAGGATACGACTACATCTTGCAGGGGATCGCCGGATGGATGGACATCACCGGCGAGCCAAGCGGCCCGCCAACCAAATCTGGACTCTCGCTCGTTGATTACTCAGGTGGGTTGGTGGCCGCCATCGCGATCCTGGCCGGCGTGCACGCAGCTCGTCGAGATGGAATCGGAATGGACTGTGACGTAAGTCTTTTCGACACGGCGATCTCGATGCTTACTTATCCTGCTATCTGGAATCTCAACGGAGATTTCGAACCGAGGCGCACTCACAATTCAGCGCATCCATCCCTTGTCCCATTTCAAGCGTTTCAGGCCAGCGACGGCTGGATTGTTGTGGCCTGTCCCAAAGAAAAGTTCTGGCAGCGCCTTGCAGTGGTAGTTGGCCGCCCTGAACTTGGGACAAACGGGAAGTTTGCTACTTTTGCTGAGCGAGGGCGCAACTCAATCGAATTGCTCAACATTCTTGACGATGCATTCGCTTCGCGCCCGGCATTGCAATGGCTCCATCTGCTGCGCGCCGCCGGTGTCCCTTGTGGCCCAGTCAATTCAGTTTCAGAGGCGCTGGCAGATGAGCACACTGCTGCACGCGGCATGATTGTTGAGACCGAGCATCCCCGATTCGGTACCGTGCGACAAGTGCGTAGTCCGGTTCGAGTTGGCACTGAAGCGCCTGAATATCGTCGCGCTCCAGCACGTAACGAGGACGCAGAGTACGTGTTCGCGCAGTTGTTGGGATACGACGCAATTCGACTTGGCGAGCTGAAGGAAATGGGGTCAAGATGACAGTGCGCGAGGGTTGGCAAGGTCGCTTTTTTGAAGATTTCGAAATTGGTGATATCTATAAACACGGGCTTGGCCGCACAATTATTCAGGCCGATAACATCTGGTTCACACTGCTCACGCAGAACACTGCGCGGTTGCATTTTGATGCACATTATGCGGAGCAGACCGAATTCGGTAGACCACTAGTGAATTCGGCTTTTACGTTGGCCTTGGTTACCGGTCAATCCGTCAATGACGTTTCATATAACGTGATGGCCAATCTTGGGTGGGATGACGTGCGGCTGCCACATCCGCTTTTCGAAGGTGACACCGTTTATTCATCTTCAGAAGTTCTCAATTTACGGGAATCGAAATCTAAGCCAGATGTGGGAATCGTTACGGTGCGTACGACTGGGACGAATCAGGATGGGACCGTTGTTATCACGTTCGATCGAACGGTGATGGTCTATCGAAGAGGTTTCGGACCAACTCAGGGTCCCACGACTAAATAGGATTGGTTGACTAAATAATGAACACGGATTCGAATTCAGCTCAACAACGAACGGCTGTTGTTACTGGAACGGCACAGGGGATTGGTGCGGCCATCGCTGCAGGGCTCAGGGCAGATGGAATTACCGTTCACGGGATTGATAAAGACACGGTTGATGTCACGGACTCAGCGGCCGTTAACGCTTTTTTCGCTGAAATCGGTGAGGTGGACATCCTGGTCAATAATGCAGGCGGAGTCGTCGGACAGGTACATCATCCAATTGAAGAAATAGCGGATGAAGATTGGGCGGCGGTGGTCGCAGCAAACCTAACCAGCACGTTCAACTGCACTCGTGCGGTGGCTCCTGGGATGAAGGTTCGAGGGTGGGGCCGGATCGTAAATATTTCTTCTGGTGCAGGGCGGAGTGTGAGTCTCACAGGCATTCAGGCATACGCCACAGCCAAGGCTGGGCAGATCGCTTTTACGCGTCAAATGGCTCACGAACTTGGGCGTTTCGGGATAACAGTGAACTGCATTGCACCCGGGTTCGTGCTTTCTAATCCGACGACGATCAAACAATGGGAAAGTTATGGGGAGGCCGGACAGGCAGCTTTAGTGGCCGGGATTGCGGTGCGCCGGTTGGGTGCGCCGGAGGATATCGCTCATGGCGTTCGATTCTTTGCTTCCGAGCTTTCATCTTGGATTACCGGACAGACTCTCTCGATTGATGGTGGACATGCTCTCTTTTAAATCGACAGATGATGAATATCTCGACGAACTTGCCAGTTACGTCGCAGTTCCAAGTGTGAGTCGAGATGCGACGGCTGAAACCATGCAGACGGCGGCCGAGTGGCTGGCTGCCCAATTATCTTTTGCCGATGGCCGAGTGGTTGCAACCGCAGGCCACCCAGTCGTGCGTGCTGATTGGCTGCGCGCGCCCGGAGCGCCCACCGTGCTTGTCTACGGTCATTACGACGTGCAACCAACCGGTGATCTTGCAGAGTGGAAGACTCCGCCGTTTGAAATGATTCGCGATGGTGACGTTATTCGCGGACGCGGTGTCACCGATGACAAGGGTCCAGTATTCATTGTGCTCAAAGTAGCGCAGGCTTTCATGGCGCAGGAAAACGCGCTGCCGCTAAACATCAAATTTGTTTTCGAAGGTGAAGAAGAAATCGGGAGCCCGAATTTTCCAGCCTTCCTCCGAGAACACGCTGACGAACTCGCGGCCGATTTAGTGATCTCGGCAGACGGAGCGATGTGGCGACCTAGTGAGCCATCATTGTCGATCGCCTCCAAAGGTTTGGTGACGCTAGACATTGAAGTAACTGGCGCCAATGATGATTTACATTCAGGACGCTTCGGTGGCACCGTTGCAAATCCGATGCATGCACTTTCCGAGATTTTGGCCAGCCTTCATTCCACTGATGGTCGGGTTGCTGTCGACGGATTTTACGACGGAATTCCTGAGTTGAGTGCAGTCCGTCGAGCCGAAATTGCCGCGGTTCCCTTCGACGATCAGCGTTATCCCGCGGACCTAGGAGTCGATGAAGTATTCGGCGAAGTTGGATACACGACCCTCGAACGACTTTGGGAACGCCCAACTCTCGAAATCAACGGCGTGAAAGCTGGCGGAAAATACACGGTTATTCCGCACCTCGCCACTGCCCATATTTCATGTCGATTGGTTCCAGGACAACGGCCTGAACAGGTGATCCAGTCGATCACGAGTCACGTTATGGGTAAAGCAATGGCTGGCATCCGAGTTGCGGTACATCCGGATCACGGGGGAGTCCCGGCGTACACCATCCCGGCAGATCACCCGGCGATTCGAGCGGCGAGTGCGGCCCTTCAGATCGTCTATCCGGGGCAAGAAGTACTGCTCGCGGTCATTGCCGGAACTCTGCCGGCTACGGTGCTTTTTGAAGAGGTGCTCGGTGTGAAAACCCTATTCTTCTCCTTCTCCACTGCCGACGAAAAACTCCATGCGCCAAATGAGTTCATGCGTATCTCGCGACTTCGGGAAGGTATGCGGGCGTGGGAGGAACTCTGGCGATTACTCGCAGATGGACCTCATCGCCTAGCGTCGGTGGTTAGAACTACGAGCCCGGAATCGGGAGGTGTCCGATGAGAGATCCATACGTCTCATATGATTACCTGAGTGCTGGCATCGATTTCCCCAAGTTCGAACTTGCCCCTGAATTTGATCGGGTTCCGCCATATACCGCAGAAATAAGTTCCGAAGATAAGGTTAGAGCCGCGCAGCTTCTGCGAGAAAACATCGTGATCAGTTTGCATGATCACCCCGTGCGTTTTCCCAACGATATGCGACAGACGCCTGAGTACAACCGAACTGGCCGTCAGCACACTGCCTTCGCTGGTCTGGCTGCTTCTGGAATGACCGTGGTCTTCGACAATATGATGGACGGCACTGCTTGCGTTACCGGAAATGCACCTTGGCGCTGGTTGGACATCATCACCGATCTTGGGATGCGGCAGGCAGATATTGCCCACCAAGATGACGTAATTGTGGTCCGGACGTTGGCCGATATCGACTATGCCCACCAAGCCAAAAAAGTGGGAGTGGTCTTCGGACTGGAAGCAGCTACTCCGATTGAAAATGAGATTGATCGACTTGACGTTCTATTCGGATTGGGCGTTCGTCAGATCGGGATTGCTTATTCCGATGCCAACGCACTTGGCAGTGGCTTGAACGAGACTACCGACGGTGGTTTGACTGCTTTCGGCAAACACGCAGTGCATCGGATGAACCAGCTTGGGCTTGCGATCGACATATCGCACTCGTCAGATCAAACAGGCCTTGATGTTTGTGCAACCAGTGAGCGTCCGGTCTTCATGACCCACGCAGGGGCTCGAGCAATTTGGGACACACCGAGAATGAAGCCGGACGATGTCCTGCGCGCAGTGGCTGAAACGGGTGGAGTGATTGGGATGTCTGCCGCTCCCCACACGACTTTGTCTCATGCGCATCCAAAGCACAACATTCTCTCGGTGATGGATCACTTCCTTTACTGCCTCGACCTTGTGGGCATCGAACATGTCGCATTCGGTCCCGACACTCTCTACGGCGACCATGTTGGATTGCATACTGTGTTTGGACACCTGCTCAAGATCGGCGCGGCCGCAGTTGGGGGTCCCACCTTCGAGAAAGTCGAGTATGTCGACGGACTTGAAAATCCGACTGAAAACTTTGGCAATATTTGCGAATGGCTTGTGCAGCAAGGCTTTTCTGACACTGAGATTGTGGCAGTCCTCGGCGGAAACATCCACCGTGCGCTAGAAAAGATTTGGATTTAATCATGCCAACCGACGCAGACAAGTCGTTGGACGTCGAGACCCGCCTATCAATGGCTCGGACTTTCCTCTTCGTGCCGGCGGATAGACCTGATCGAATCACAAAGGCTTTGAAATCAGGGGCCGACGCGGTGATCGTCGATCTTGAGGATGCCGTGCGAGCCGAGAATCGGGAAGTGGCCCGAACTTTTTTGCGGAGGCTCGTGGACGTAACGCCTGATCCTGGTGAATCGATCTTGGTTATTCGTGTCAATCCAATTCGGACCAGTGATTTTGCGCCGGACCTTCAGGCAGCCTTCGATAGCGGTGCGGCCTGCATCATGTTGCCAAAATTTATACCAGGGCAAACTGCTACCGAGATTGATGCAGCGCTCGCTGTTCTCGAAGCAAGTTATGGCAGAGCCTTGAGAATGCCAGTGATCGGTCTAATTGAATCGGCGGCCGGCGTTCTCGCGCTTTCGGGATCCGCGGTATTGCCGACTCGTTTAATACGCTTGGCATTTGGTGCGGCTGATTTACAAGCCGATCTAAAAATCACTTACCAAACAAAGAACATCCACACTGATTTTGCGATGGCGCTGATCGTTCTTGCAAGTGCAGCAGCAGGGCTGCCCGCACCACTGGATTCTCCACATTTCGCCCTTGCCGATGAATCGGGACTGGCCGATTCCGTTCGAAGCGCGCGTGAAGTTGGGTTTGGCGGCAAGCTCTGCATTCATCCAAATCAACTCGAGATAGTGCGTACAGGTTTCGGTGTGACGGAGGTTGAACAAAAGTGGGCTAGACAGGTCCTCCAACACTGGGGTGACTCCACCAATCGTGGCGTTGGTGCAATCCGAGTCGGGGATGAATTTGTGGATGAAGCAATCGTGCGTCGTGCGCGACAGATCTTGGAATTGCAATGATCGGGAATAGCGAGCAAATGACAGAGACCAATACTGATCTCGCCAAGTTGAGCGATGAGTTCTTTCAAATTCAACATACGGCGGATCCATTTAGCGCCACCATGTTGGGAGTTTCGGGCTTCGATGCACTGGTGCCTGACGTTAGTCGCGCCGGAACGGCCGATACGATTTCCAAAATTTCTGATCTTGAGCGTCGACTCGAGGGAATTGATGCGCTCAAATTGCATTCAGCCGATCGGATAAACCATGCCGTGCTTGGCCGACTCGCCTGGGGTGCTAGGACTGACCTGGAAAATGTTTTGTGGGAGGCCAGCGCATCAGCAAGTGGTTATTCCTCACCACAAGCGATGATGTTCATGTCCGTTCCCACAGTTCCACTGAATAACTCGTCTGACGTAGATCAGTACCTGGACCGCCTAAGCAGACTTCCAGCGTTCCTTGACATGGTATTGAAGCGACATCGCGAAGCCAATGCTGAAGGCCGATTTTCCACTCGAGTCGGAGTCGGCCAGGCGATCGGCCAATTGAGCGGACACCTTGGTTTGAGTTTGGCCGAGGATACGCTCCTCAGTCCGAAGTTGCCTGCAGATGTGGATCACGATCGAGTGAAAGGCCGCGCTGCAGAAATCGTTACGGAATCAATCCGCCCGGCAATGCGTCGACTTCTCGCGGGCCTGCAAGATGAACTATTGCCGATGGCACGCCCTGATGACCGGGTCGGAATTCGTTTTATCCCGGGCGGTGAAGCGGGATACCGCGATGCGATCCGACGACACACCACAACGGATCTCACGCCAACTGAGATTCATCAAATTGGATTGGATTGCCTCGCGGATCTGGAGGCGGAATGGGCTGAACTTGGTGGTCGCACTTTCGGTACGCGCGAGGTTCCGGAAATTTTGTCGCGATTGCGTAACGACCGATCTCTTAGGTTCACCAAGGGTTCGCAGATTGTGGATGTGGTAACCGATGCACTCCATCGCGCTGAAGAAGCACGAAACGATTGGTTCCCGGCGTATGCAATTGCCGACTGCACCATTGAAGAAATCAATCCCATCGAAGCCGGTTCCGCCGCTCTGGCACACTATCGCGGCCCATCCGCAGACGGTTCGCGGGCGGGCGCACACTGCGTTCTAACTACTGCGCCCCAGGATCGTTTCATTTACGAATACGAAGCCCTGGCTTTTCACGAAAGCACGCCGGGGCATCATCTCCAACTATCCGTTGCCCAAACGTTGACGCACCTTCCCGCTTTCAGAAGATTCCTTGATGCTGAAGTTTGTGGCTACGTTGAAGGATGGGGGCTGTACAGCGAACGCTTGGCCGATGAAATGGGTCTCTACACCTCTGACATTTCTCGGTTAGGCATGCTCTCCTTTGACGCCTTGCGGGCCTGCCGCTTGGTTGTTGACACCGGTATCCACCACCTTGGTTGGTCCAGACAGCAAGCCATGGAGTTCATGTGGGAGAACACCGCGACCACGCGCGAGAACGTACGAAATGAGATAGACCGTTACATTTCCTGGCCGGGACAGGCACTGGCGTACATGATCGGCCGACGCGAGATTTCACGGCTTCGAACCGTGGCCGAAGCTCGCCTCGGCTCGAAATTCGATATCCGCGCCTTCCACGGAACAGTGCTTGGGAATGGTGCGGTGCCACTTGGAGTACTCGAACAAATCGTGCTCGGCTGGATCGATGCAACATCTAATTAATGCTTTACAAAATCCATTCCTAATTTAGGAGAGTAAATGTTTGTAGAAATCAATGGTGCCCAGCTCAACGTCGAAGTTCTCGGTCCTGAGGGTGCGCCAGTGCTGATCGCACACCATGGTGGCGGGGGAATCGGCTCATTGGCTGAACCTAAATCCACTTTTGGGCCGCTATCTGACATCTTTCAGGTCGTGGTATTCGATGCCAGAGGCTGCGGTCTCAGCGAAGGGATTCCCCCATATTCACACGAACAGTGGGCTGCAGATGTGGATGGCCTCCGTAAATGGATCGGAGCAGAGAAAATCGTAATCGCGGGTGGATCGTATGGCGGTTTCATTTCAATGGAATATGCAATCCGCTATCCAGACCGGGTAAATGCGATGATCTTGAGAGACACGTCATCGGATTGGACCAATCTGGCCTTGGCTATCGAGAATGCGCGCAAGCAAACGCGAGTGAAACTAAATTGGGAAAACTTTGATCGATATTGGAGTGGCAACATCCGTGACGACGCGGATCTGAAAGCCTGTTGGGCAGAACTAATTCCGCTTTATGACTTTGAATACGATCCGATTAAATCCGCGGCGCAGGTTGAAGCCGGCAGTTATCGGTACGAAGCGCACAACTGGTGCTTTCAACATAATGCGGCGCTGTACGACCTAAAGCCAGCCTTGCCATCGCTCACTTGTCCAACTCTTATTACGGTCGGACGAGCAGATTGGGTGACTCCGGTGTCCTCGTCGGAAACGATTGCCTCACTAATCCCAAATTCTAAATTGGTTATCTTCGAAAAGTCGGGGCACGCCCCGCAATCCGAGGAGCCGGAACTTTTCCAGCAGACCATGCGCGAATTTCTCGCCGAAGTTATGCCTCAGTTAGGTGCGCTTACTAAATGATCACCCGATGATGAATCGACGAACACTTTTGATTCCAGAACTTGGTGATGATGGACTTGAGATACCGTACTTCGAGATTGAAGGGAAGCGAGACGGTCCAACCCTCACGTTGTTAGCCGGAGTCCATGGCGCCGAATACGCGTCCATAGCGGCGGTTAGAGAATTCGTGAGGGATCTGGATCCTCACAAAATTTCAGGTCGAATTATCGCCGTTCCACTCGTTAATGTCCCGGCGTTCTGGGCTCGATCAGCTTTCGTCGTCCCGGCTGACGGCAAGAATTTGAACCGATGTTTTCCCGGCGATCTCAACGGAACATTCGCCGAAGTCTTAGCCCATCATGTGTTCAGTTCATTCATCACCCATTCAGATTATTTAGTGGATTTGCATGCGGGTGACATTCCCGAAGGGCTTGAACCCTTCACCATGTTTGAAGAGTCAAGAGTCGAATCAGCATCTCTTGACCTCGCGGTTTCATACGGGTTGCGACACGTTATGCGGCAGAGCATCGCAGCAAGGACTGTAGCGGGAAGCACCGCTTCGGCTTCTGCCGATATTGGCATTCCATCCATCACCGCGGAGTCCGGTCAGAATGGTCTGCTCGATCGCATCTCGATTGAAACGCACCTCGCAGGTTTGCAAAATCTCGCGCGAACCATTGAGGTTTTGGACGGAGATCCTTTGCCAAAACGGCAAGTGATCGTTCATGAGGGTTGGCATTGGCTGCGCAGCGAACGGGCGGGCTGGTGGCAACCAACGGTCTCGACTGGCGCGTCGTTGAAGTCCGGGGACTTGCTGGGAACTATGAGTGATGTGTGGGGCGAGGTCTTTGCTGAAGTACGGGCGCCCGAGGGCGGCACGCTTTTGTTTCTGACAACGAGTCCTGCGGTATCCGCCGACGGTCTCTTACTTGGCCTAGCTAAGAATTAGCTAGCGCACGAGGCGCCCACGAGGTGACCGACGAACCAGTCACTGGCTAACTCGGCTACGCGTTCCAGTGCTCCGGGCTCTTCGAATAAGTGGGTGGCCCCCGGAACGATCACTAGCTGATTCTCACAGCGCAGTTTCACTTGTGCTTGACGGTTTAGCTCGATCACGACGTCGTCGCGTCCACCAACGATGAGCAGGGTCGCAGCTCTGACGCGAGGCAGTCGCGAGCCGGCGAGGTCGGCCCGACCGCCTCGGGAGACGATTGCAGTTATTTCTGCGTGGGGGTCTGTGGCCGCCCATAGTGCTGCTGCCGCGCCGGTGCGTCGCTTCCAACAGTCGCCGCGCGAGGAGTTCAACGTCGAACACGTTCGACCGATCAACCGCTTCTTCGGCCGTCAACAGGTCGAATAGTAGAGTTGCCAAACCAACCCTGTTCAAGGACGCTGCGACCGCCTGGTTTCGCGGGCTCTGGCGGCTACTCCCGCTGCCGTGCGCAAAAATGACCCCACCTCGCGAGCAGGTGATTCTTCTTCAACACGCAGCAGGTCAGCCACTTCCTCGTCACTAGTGGCCGAGAAGTCGTGATACCACTCACCGACGGCAAAAAACATCTCAGGGATCTGGAGGCAGATCACTTCGTCAGCTTCTTGGCTTAGCAACTTAACCGAAGCCGCGGAACCCACCGGCGCCGCCAGCACCACTTTGGCAGCGCCAAGTGCTCTGGCGACCTTGCAAGCTGCCTGGGCCGAAGACCCCGTCGCAATCCCATCATCAACCACTAGAGCGATTCGACCTGTGAGCGATACGTGAGGACGGTCGCCGCGAAAACGTTTGGCACGCCGCTCCACCTCTTCACTTTCACGCCTCACCACGAGAGCGAACTCCTGAGAACTGATCCGGGTAATGCGCACGATTTCGTCGTTTGTTACCAGAACACCGCCCTCGCTCACGGCGCCCATTGCCAGTTCAGGTTGGGATGGGACGCCCAGCTTGCGCACCACGATTACATCCAGCGGAACCCCGAGCCCTTTGGCAACTTCCTTTGCTACCGGCACTCCGCCGCGCGGCAGACCGAGCACAACTACATCCTGGCCACGCAGATAGTTCATTCGGGCGGCCAACCTGCGGCCAGCGTCCAGACGATCTTGGAAAATCATGGCTCACCTTCCGAGAACAGCCGGTGATTATCTCCATTATGGATCAATTCTGACCGTCGGTTACCACTGCTTCACTTTGTTGGGATCGGGGAAGGAACTGGCTCAGGCACGATCGCCGAGATCGCCGATTTCATTCGATGAGAAAGTGCTGCTGAGAAGGTCGCCGTTAGATG
>JANXYY010000182.1 GCA_025355805.1 Actinomycetes bacterium | reverse complement strand
CCCCTGACCATATGCAGCGAGTTGCTTGGCTACTCCGGCCACCTGCCGTTGTGCAGCACTTTTGCCCATAGCCTGGAGATCCCTCAATGAAGAGCGCCATGAATCGTGCGCATCTGGGATCGCTGCAAGGCGTGCCGAGATCGCAGACAAATCATCCGGAGTGGATGCAGGCATCACTTCAAAGATTTGGCGGATCGCCGAGGCTGGCGAATCCAAGACGCTAAAAAGGATTTGCGCTTCATAGGAGTCGAGAAGATCCAACTCGGACTCGAGGCGCTCGCGCATGACGGCACCAGCGATGCGATCAATGTCATCGATTGGAGTGAGCGAGTTCAAGGTGTCCAGAGTTGAACGCGCCAAATCGGCCTCCTTTGCGCCCCGTGCCAAGGAAAAGTCCGGCAATATAGTTTCGTATCCGGATACACCATGCATGGTGGCCAAAAGCGGATTGAGTTCGGCCTTCTTGTCGATTAGCGTGTCAGCGAGAGCAAATATTTGAGAACGTTCCGGATCGCGTTGCAAGTTCATTCTGCATTCCAATCTGAAAGATCGAAGTCGAGATATGGGATTGAATTCGCTATGCGGGGCGAAGGACCACGATAAAGGTGGCAATGAATTGGGAGATGAAGGCGGCAGCGGTAAAGGCGTGAAACAACTCGTGGAATCCGAACCAGTTGGCCGAGAAATTTGGGCGTTTAAGCGCATAGATGATTCCGCCAGCCGAATAGAGCAGCCCGCCGAGTGCGATCAAGATGAAGACGACGACGCCTCCCTTGCGCCAAAACGTCGGGAGAAAAATAACGGCAACCCAGCCAAGCGCCAGATAGATCGGGACGTAAAGCCATCGAGGAGCACCCAGCCAGAAAAGCCTGAAGAGGATCGACAGGAGTGCCCCACTCCAAACGGTGATGAGGAGAATGATTCCCGAGCGATGCGGCAGAAGAAGTACCGCGAATGGGGTGTAACTACCAGCGATTAGTAGCGCGATATTGGCATGATCAACTCTTCGAAGAATTGCCTTCACTCGCGGGTTCCAGTTGCCGCGATGATAAATAGCGCTTACCGAGAAAAGCACCACAGAGGCAAGGGTGTAAACGGAAGCAGAAATACGCCCGCTGAAAGTTGCGGCCGTTGCAATCATGAAAAGGCCACCCACTAGGGCGATTGGAGACATGATCAGGTGCAAGGCCCCGCGCAATTTTGGGATGAGCGGAAGGGATGGTTCGATCACACAATCAGCCTACGCTTTGGTACCGATCTTGGGTAGTTAGTGGCGAGCGCAGATGCCACTGCATGTTTTGAAAGTACTCAGTTAAATCGAGATGCACTCGGCGTGGTAACTTTACGTGGATTTTGGTGAGTGGATACCCGATGATGTGGATGCGAGGTCAAATCGTAATTCCTTTGCATCTTCGGTTACCTCGATCGAAATGTTCGAGCCATCGCTGAACTGACCGCTCAATATGCCGCGAGCCAATTCGTCTCCAATCTCAGACTGAATTAGGCGTCGCATTGGCCGCGCTCCATAAAGCGCATCTATGCCGTGCCTTACTAGCCATTCGATGGCGGTATCGGAGAGATGGATTCGGATCCCGCGATCACTTAGTCGCCCTTCGAGATTGCTTAGTTGGATTCGAACAATCTGCGCTAAGTCATCCGCACTTAAGGAATTGAATATGATGATTTCGTCGAGTCGATTAATGAATTCAGGTTTGAACGAAGAGCGTACGAGTTCCAGTACTCTCTTTCGACGATCCTCTAGAAAACTAGATTGATCTACCAAGTACGCGGAGCCCAAGTTTGAGGTGAGCACCAAAAGCGTATTTCTAAAATCAACCGTGCGCCCTTGCCCATCTGTGAGACGACCGTCATCAAGGACTTGAAGCAAGAGATCAAATACTTCAGGATGCGCCTTTTCAACTTCATCGAGAAGGATTACCGAGTATGGGCGTCTGCGCACAGCCTCGGTAAGTTGACCACCCTCTTCGTATCCGACATATCCAGGCGGAGCACCCACTAGGCGCGAAACAGTGTGCTTTTCGCCATACTCGCTCATATCGATTCGTACCATTGCGCGCTCATCGTCGAAGAGAAATGCGGCAAGGGTTTTGGCAAGTTCAGTTTTGCCAACTCCAGTCGGGCCCAGAAAGAGAAATGATCCGGTGGGGCGATCTGGGTCGCTGACGCCCGCGCGAGCGCGCCGAACTGCATCACTAACCGCGCGAACCGCCTCTTCTTGTCCGATCACGGACTTGGATAACTCATCCTCCATCCGAAGGAGCTTCTCCGCCTGACCCTCCAGGAGGCGACCTGCCGGGATACCCGTCCAGGCGCTAACAACTTGAGCTATATCTTCCGCGCTCACCTCTTCTTTTACCATCGCCTCACGTACCTGAGTCGAAGCCGAAACTTCAGCAAGTTCACGCTCGAGTGCCGGCAGATCGCCATAGAGCACGCGTGAGGCCGCCTCGAAGTCACCTTCGCGTTGCTTGCGCTCGGCGATGCCTCTGGCGGCATCGATCTTCTCCTTGATCACTCCGATGCGATCGAGATCCGCTTTTTCACTGTCCCAACGAAGGCGCAACTGTTTAAGAGAGCTCTCCTTTGTCGTCAACTCGCTACGCAATCGCTTTAGCCTTTCGCGAGATGGCGCATCGGACTCCCTTGCGAGTGCGAACTCTTCCATTCGAATTCTGTCGACGCTTCTTTGCAATTCATCTATTTCGACTGGTGATGAATCGATCTCCATCCGAAGGCGTGAAGCGGCCTCATCCACCAGGTCGATTGCCTTATCCGGAAGAAAACGCGACGTGATGTAGCGATCCGAGAGTTGGGCGGCTGCGACCAATGCGCCGTCGGCAATGGCAACTTTGTGATGCGCCTCGTACTTCTCCTTCAATCCGCGCAAGATACCCACGGTGTCCTCGACACTTGGCTCACCGACGAGAACTTGTTGGAAACGGCGTTCGAGTGCTGCATCTTTTTCGATGCGCTGTCGATACTCATCAAGAGTTGTTGCGCCGATCAGCCGCAATTCCCCGCGAGCCAACATTGGCTTGAGCATATTTCCGGCGTCCATTGAGCCATCGCCGCCCGACCCTGCGCCGACGACCATGTGCAATTCGTCGATGAAAGTAATAATTTGACCCTCACTGTCTTGAATTTGTTTCAGCACCGACTTAAGGCGTTCTTCAAATTCACCGCGGAATTTGGCACCAGCGAGCATTGCGCCGAGGTCGAGCGAGATCAGTCGTTTGTTGCGCAGCGAATCAGGAATATCACCGGCGACTATTCGTTGAGCCAGGCCTTCCACCACGGCAGTCTTGCCAACTCCAGGCTCACCGATCAGAACAGGGTTATTCTTGGTGCGCCTGGCAAGTACTTGGATAACTCGACGAATCTCGCTATCCCTACCAATTACTGGGTCCAGTTTTCCCACGCGGGCTCGCTCCGTTAGGTCGTTCCCGTAGAGCTCCAGCGCAGTTCGTTCATCTTGTTCCGGTGCCATCGCTGCTCATCCCCTTCTAGTTGAATGGCGTTCCTCCCAATCCGATGGTACGACTATCCGAGCGCTGTATCACGGTGATTGAAGGCAGAGATGCCCACGGCGATCATTACGGCTCCAATTCCCACCACTAAAGCAGCCTGCCCCCAGCGTGGTGAAGCTGCTGGCGCAAAGGCCATGTGATGCAGCACGGAAGTATCGAGGAGCCAATGATTCAATTTTAAAGATGAGCCGATCAATTCCAACAAAAAACTCCAAGCTAACAATGATTGGCCAAAAATAGTGGTCGCACGAGGTGCCAACCCGAACACTGCGACCGTGATTCCAAAAATGAGAAGAGCACTTGGGACCGTGTTCACTCCGGCGAGTAGCGCATCTTTCAATGACAGGCGTCCTCCACTCAAACTGGAACCACTAAAAGCACCAAGTCCAGCAGAAAGTCCGATGGCGAAAAAGGCACCGGCACTGACACTCATCCGCGAGAGCAGAGTGCGGGTTCTTGAAATTGGAGTAACAAGTATGTGATCTAGATATCCCTCAGATTCCTGTTCACGTAAGGCGGACACATGGCTCACAGCCGCGAACATCAATCCCGAAGTGAGCATCATGAAGATGACACCAAAGAAAAGTTCACTCATCTTGGAGATGCCCAAGTTAGCAAATGTTTTTTGGATGCCCGATGAACTCCCGAAAGCCTTAGTCGCGCCATGGGCGACCAAACCAAAAGCGAATGACATGAAGAAGAAGCCGGCTATCCAGCCACCGATACTGGCTCGTTGCAGTTTGAGCCAAAGCGTCATGGTGCCGTTGATCTTTGTGCCGACTCGATGCGTGATTCGCTCGGGAACCAGGCTGGCGCCTAGATCTCGCCTGGAACTCAGAGCGACACTTAACGTTGTCAAAATGACGGTGCCAGCCAGAATGAGCGTGAGTCCCAGCCAACGCGTCTTCGTCAGCGGAGCACTTTCCGTAATCCAGCCGAGGGGGGAGAGCCAATGCAGCCAGGCGATGCCGGGCGATGCGTCAGCCACGGCGCGCAAGAGGAATGAGATTCCTAAGACCAGACCAGCCTGGGTAGCGGCCAGTCGCCTGGTGCTTGCCAGTTGAGACGTAAGGGCTCCGACGCTAGTGAAGAAAAATGAGGCAGCGATCAATGTGGTGGCAAAAAAGAGACCGGCGCTAACGCTGAAGTTATGTGAGACACGCGAAGTTATGATCATCAGTACCGAGGCGACTATCAGCGTGATGAAGAGAGAGCCATAGAGTCCCCGAATAGTTGCCAACGTCGCACGGCGCTTCGTGATCGGTGCCGAGATGAGTATTTCCCAACGTCCTGACTCTTCTTCTCCACGAAGTGCTCGAGTCGCCGATAACATCGCCCAAATTGCGACAATAATTGGGATTACGCCGAGAGTTCTGAACGCGGTAAAACCCGCAACCGTGTCCAGGGAGCGAGCTGGGCCGAATACAGCTGCGATTCCGGCATCGTGCGAAAATGAAGCGGATAGTCGAAGTCGGTCTAGATGCTGCGGGTATGCGGCGCGATATCCATAAATACTGGACAGCGTCACGACTCCGATCATCCAGCCGAGTGCAACAGAGACTTTTCTTCGTTGCTTGATTACATGTTCGGTGATTACCCGGCTAGTTGCCATAATGCGAAAGAAACATTTCTTCTAGAGACGGTTCGTGACTAACCACTTTGACGACGTTTTCCATAGCCAGAAACGACAAGAGCGCGGTGGGTTTTCCGGCCACTTCGCAGGTGACTTGGTTCCCGGCGACTTCTACTCGTTTAACATTTTCGAGACCAGCCAAATCTGGCGGTGTGTTGGCGAAAGTTATTTCATATCTGAGCGCCGATAAGTGCCGCATTTCAGCTAGCGTTCCAGTTTCTATTAACGAACCCGCGCGGAGTAGGGCAACTCGATCGCAGAGCACCTCGACTTCACTCAATGTGTGTGACGAGAGAAAGATGGTCTGTCCTCGGCGCTTTGCTTCGAGTACCGCGCTTCGAAAGACCTCTTGCATAAGTGGATCCAGTCCGCTGGTTGGCTCGTCCAGAAGTAGGACTTCTGATCTTGACGAAAGCGCGGCAATTAAGATCAATTTTTGTCGATTGCCTTTTGAATATGCACGGACACGCTTGGTTGGATCCAATTGAAAGCGCTCCACAAGTTCTTTCCGATAGATCAAGTCTTCCGCGCCATGTAGCGCCCCGAATAAATCTAGAGTTTGTTTTCCGCTCAGCGCACCCCACAAGTTTGATTCGCCTGGCACATAGGCCAGTCGTTTATGTATTTCCACCGATTTCGTTTTTGTATCAAGCCCAAAAATCTCAGCGCTTCCGCTAGTGGGTTGGATTAATCCCAGTAGCAGGCGAATCGTAGTGGTCTTGCCTGCTCCGTTGGGGCCTAGAAAGCCAAACACTTCTCCGGCCTCAATCGCCAATTCCAATTCGTGCACGGCATCCATCTGTCCATATCGCTTGGTGAGCGCATGGGTCGCAATAATCGGCATACGTTAATGATATTGAGGGGATACGCTTTAAGCCATGACCGAAGCGAAGAAGCCAGCGAAGGTTCCAGTATCAAATGCTAACCATCCGGGTTTGGTTCGAAGCCTTGATGCTGCCAAATACGACACCGTTAAATTGGCCTTGCTCAAAGTTCTACCAAACAAAACCCCCGGCTTAACTCAGACCCAAATGCGTGGCGAAGCTTCTTATCATTTGCCTGAGCACCTCTTCCCTGACACTGACAAGACAGCCTGGTGGATCAAGAGCGTGCAGTTAGATCTGGAAGCGAAAGGCATAATTGCTCGCGAGAAGGATGCTCATCCATTGCGTTGGTATCAAATATAAATCTCTTATTTGAGAGCCTCAGAAGCCAGAGCGACATCTTCTTCGTTGTTATAAAGATGAAACGAAGCGCGAACTTTTCCAGCCCGGATTGCGGTGCGAATCCCAGCGCGTTTTAGGAGTTCGGTTGCACCCGGTCGGTCGAGCGTGATGATCGCACTATCTTGTCTAGGCAGGTCCAATGCCGTAAGCAAAGAATTGGCAAGATTGACATTATGGTGGTGAATTTCGGAAGCGTCGATTCGGGCGAGGAATTCGATGGCTCCGGCGGCGCCCACCCAAGAAAACCAGGCAGGAGAAGTGTCAAGCCGTCTTGCTTGCTCCGATAAACGAAGGGGCGATCCATAGATGGATGACCAAATGTCTTCGCCTGCGTACCAACCGGCACCGTGTGGTACTAACTCCTGCAGAACTTCGGGCAGAACCGACATGAAAGCGACGCCACGTGGGCTGAGCAACCATTTATAGCCCCCGCAAACTGCGTAATCGACGCGCGAACAATCGATGGGGAGCCAACCGCATGATTGCGTGGTGTCCAGCAAAACCCTTGCTCCATGCTTTTGGGCTCGTCTAACCAATTCTTCGACGTCAATGATTCGACCATCAGCAGACTGCACAGAGCTCACGGCTACCAAATCGATGGAGTCGTCAATCGAATCGATCAGTTCTGCCAGCGGTACTTCCTTTACCGAGATGCCTCGACCTGACTGAACCAGGAAAGGAAACGTGACCGAAGTGAAATCGCCAGTTGCGACCAAGACTTTCGCTGAGTCAGACAATGAAGCTGCAACGATGCCGACCAATCCCGATACGGTGGCGCCGATTGCCACATTTCTTGGTTCCACCATGGAGATTTGGGCCCAGGCGCGTCGGGCGCGATCCACATAGGTATCAAAATCATTGGCGGCCAATCGCCCCCGCTGCCAGGAAGCCAAAACAACGCTCAACTCTGCGAAGGCGTCGCGTGGTGGAACTCCGAGCGAGGCGGTATTTAGGAAACCTGGGTCAAGCTCAAAATACGAAGACCAATTCACCGATCCAGAGTACTCATGCTAGGTTTTCAAGTGCCCGTGCAAGCGGGTGAGACTGCGTCAGCGAATTTCGGTTAAATCCCGGTGCTGTTCCCGCAACTGTAAACCCCGTAAGGGGCGAGCCAGGTCGACTGCGCAGTCGCCAACGTTTCCGACCTCGGAGGAAGGTCGGGTCGTCAAGCGACGCGGTCAAAAACGTGGCTTTTCGCCCCAAACTTCCTCCCTCACAAAGTGGGGGAGTTTTTCTATGTACCGCAGCAGGATAAATAAAACGATCGCAGTCGGGGCTAGTTTGGGGATCGCATTAGCGTCCCTCACGATCTCAGGCGCAAGTGCGACAACACATAAACCATTTCCAGTGGTGATCAAGACCGCTCTAGGGGTAGTGACTATCAAGTCAGCTCCGAAGGCAATAATTTCGTTATCGCCAACGGCCACCGAGATTCTCTTTGCGATCGGTGCTGGCAAGCAAGTGCTTGCTGTAGATGATCAGTCCAACTACCCGGCCAAGGCGCCGAAGTCTAAACTCGCGGCCTACACGCCCAACCTAGAAGCGATCGCAGGGATGCACCCCGATTTGGTTGTTGATTCAAACGATACTTCTGGCGGGGTCGTTGTTAGTTCGGGCTTGGCAAAGTTTGGAATTAAGACGATTAATCAACCAGCCGCAGATCGAATCAGTGACACCTACTCTCAAATCGTGGCACTCGGTGCTGCAACTGGTCACTCAAAAGAAGCCAGCAAACTAGTTCTCTCTATGAAAAAGAGGATAAAGGCGGCCATCGCGAGTGTGAAAACTATGGGCGAAACACTAACTTTCTTCCACGAGTTAGATACCACTCCATACTCGGCCACCTCGAATACTTTCATTGGGCGCGTGTATCAGGCATTTGGTCTCAAAAATATCGCTGATGCCGCTGCTGGGGCCGACAAGAGTGGATATCCGCAAATCACAAATGAGTATTTAGTGTCGGCTAACCCTGACCTGATCTTCTTGAGTGATGCCCAATATGGCGAAAATGCAGATACCGTGAAGGCTCGTCCAGGTTTTAGTGGGCTCAAAGCAGTCCAACACGATGGCGTGATCGCGCTTCCCGCTGATTACCCTTCACGTTGGGGTCCGAGGATCGTTGATTTCTATGAATTCATCGCAAGGGTGATTAAAAAGATTGGTTAGCCTGAGTGCAAGTCCGCACCGATCGGAGATTCGCTCCGATCGGTTGCGGGCGCGCCTGGCACCGCTAATTGCGATCGTCGCCTTGATCGTTGCTTTGTTGCTGGCGGTTGCTCTCGGCCCTGTTCGCTTGGACCTAGGAAAAATTACTCGCACTCTGCTCGGCATGCATGGTGGCTTGGTGAATACCGATCGCACGATTTTGCTTGACCTAAGGTTGCCCAGAGTGGTGTTAGCCGCTCTAGTCGGAGCGGCCTTAGCGGCCAGCGGTTCGGCCTACCAAGCCGTTTTTCGCAATCCTCTAGCAGATCCTTATTTGCTCGGTGTCGCCGCCGGAGCTGGGCTTGGAGCCACGATTGCATTTATCGGGCGTGATCCCGGCGTGACTCCCTCGGTCCCTATTTTTGCTTTCTTGGGCGGGGTTGTAGCAGTCGCATCCACGCTCTTAATTGCAGGGCGCAGGGCACATGACCCACCAACAATTCTCCTTGCCGGGATTGCTTTTGGCGCTTTTGCTACGGCAATTCAGACATACCTACAACAACGTAATAGCGCCGTGCTTCGACCCGTCTACTCGTGGATTCTTGGTCAGTTAAATGGCGCGGGCTGGTCTGCAGTCATTGATGTCGCGCCCTACATCTTGCTCTCGCTAGTTGCCCTTCACTTTTTATCAAGGCGAATGGACGCGCTTCTGCTATCAGATGACGAAGCGCGTTCTCTCGGAGTCAATCCGGCTCGCTTGCGCATGATGGTCATCGTGGTGGCTACTTTGGCCACATCGACGGCAGTTGCCGCAAGTGGTCTCATTGGCTTCGTCGGCATTGTGGTTCCACATTTGATTCGTTCCCTTACTCATCAAGCTACTAGTCGCGCAATTACCACAATCGCCATCGCCGGTGCAGCCTTCCTAGTACTGGCAGATCTGGGTGGACGTACGATTGTTGCTCCTGCCGAACTTCCGATCGGCGTGATCACTGCTTTTGTGGGGGCGCCTTTCTTCCTCTTTGTACTACGTACCCGGGGGAGGGGGTTGGTGTGATTGATTTCGTAGACGTGAGCGTACGTATGACTCGACACACAATTCTCGATGGTGTTGACCTTCATGTTGACCTCGGGAGTTGGACCTGCCTGATCGGCCCAAATGGTGCTGGGAAAACCACTCTGATTCGGAGTGCCATCGGAGGCATCCCATTCACTGGACGCGTGAGTATTGGCGGCGTGAAACTTAGCCGGATTGATCCAAGCCGAGTGGCTTACGTTTCGCAGCGTCCCGCAGTCCCTGAAGGGATGAGTGTCCGCGAGTATGTGCGACTTGGCCGGTTTCCATTCGGCACGCCCCGCACCGACCAACGCGGAACGGAGATCGTGTTTGGATTACTTGAAGAATTGAATTTGGAGAGCATAGAACGTCAGGCTGTGTCCTCGCTTTCTGGTGGCGAGTTCCAACGGTGCGTGATTGCTCGCGCGTTGGCTCAGGCAGCTCCTGTACTTTTGCTGGATGAGCCGACTAGCGCTCTTGATTTGCATCGCCAAATCGCGGTCTTAGATGTAATCGATCGGCGCAGGCGCGAGGGACTGACCGTGCTATCAACGATGCACGACATCACTCTTGCAGGGATGTACTCGGACAAGTTTGTCGTTATGGATCATGGACGAATAGTGGTGGAGGGCGCACCGCATGAGATCGCAAACGGAACTGATCTCCTGCGTACTTTTGGTGGCGGAATCGACGTCTTGAAAAATCCAGATGGGTTTCCTGTGGTTTTCCCACGGCGTGAACTGCCACGTTGATCACTTGAGTTTTGGCATTACCCCTAATTGGATAAGCAGAGTGCTCGGCGAACTCTTTAGTGCTTCGCAAAGGATGGGAACCACATCAATGCGCGGACGTTGTTGTTGGGTGAAATAACGGTAGATATTCCCTTTATTGATTCCAATTTCTTCGGCAAGACTGTTCAGGGTGAAGCCTCGTTTGCGCATGGTTGCGCGCAACCAATCCATTGATTCGTCTGCAGAGACATATTTAGTAGCCATTGAGCTCAACCCCTATTAATTACTTCACGTAGCCGGTCGGACTCACGAATTCGTGTGTGAGAGAGGAAATATATCCGAGTCGAGGAGCCTTTTGAGCCACTTTTCGATGGGTTTTTCCTATCGGCTTTTGGTGCGAACTATTTCCGCAGATCAGGCCCATATACATCCGCTGAAATCGCGTTAAGGCGAACTAGCGGTGGCCGAATGAGAGATTCGTAAGAGACTCCGAAAGTCGCCATAATGCCTCAGCGCTGGCCTCGTCGCGCGCTGCCTTGTTTGGCGTTTCCGCCGAGGGATAGCCGCGGAACAACCAGCGTGGACCATAAAACTCCCCACCCTTCGCGTCGAAGTCAGTAGCAGCTCGTAGGGCTGGAAGGGCGCCGGCTTGCGCCGATTGAGATCCAAAGGGTGTGTTCGGGGCGAGCAATCGATTGGTGAGGCTGGAGCCTTCTGATCCAAGATCGGTCTTGGCAATACCTGGGTGGGCGGCTAGTGATTGGGAACTTCCGCCGGACGTGACGAGGCGTCGGTTGAGTTCAGCACTGAAGAGCAAATTTGCGAGTTTGCTCTGGAAGTACGCCTCCCACCGTCGGTACTTGCGGTGCTCGTAGTTAAGATCAGCAAGATTCATTTTCCCCCGACGATGTCCGATGCTTGACATGGTCACGATTCGACTGCCTTGAGCGTTGGATAAAAGAGGTAGTAGGTGCATCGTAAGAGCGAAATGGCCGAGGTGATTAACACCAATTTGCATTTCAAATCCGTCTGCAGTGCGACTTAAATCTGTGGCCATCAAGCCTGCGTTGTTTATTAGTAGATCCAAACGTTGCATCCGACGGGAAACGAGATCGGCTGCACTCTTGATCGAATCTAGAGAGCCGAGATCTAGAGGAATGATTTCTATTTTCGAAAGTGGTGATTTAGCATGAATCCTGATTGCGGCTTCTGCTGCCTTGCTCAGGTTACGACATGCAAGAAAGACAGTTGCACCTTTGGCGGCTAGGGCAGAGGCGATTTCAAAACCTATTCCCGCATTGGCCCCAGTGACTACGGCATTTCGACCTGATTGGTCCGGGATATCTTGAGCATTCCAGTGTTGCTTCATTCAACGTAGCCTACTGCTCGAAACTGGAGCCTTGCTTCTTCGCGAAGTTTCCTAGAACGGCCAGCAATGCAGGCAACAAATACGGATGCCCCAGAATCACTTGTTGGCCGCGCGTATGTATTTGCGGACGCTGAGAGGCACGAAGACCGCCATGATCAAGATCATGTAGATCACGGACATGGCCAATGGGTGAGTGCTTGGGAAAGACCCTGCGGTGACACCGAAGTGATTCGTTAATCCGAAAAGTTGACGGCTCCCTGCCACCATGGTCGAAACGGGATTCCACTCAGCAAAATATTGAAGGACGTGTGGCATCCCAGTGGTCGGCGCAAACGCATTTGATAAGAAAGTAAGCGGAAAGACTGCGATGAAAACCACGTTTTGGGCAACCCTCGCTTCTCGAACTGAAAGACCGATAAGCACACCAATCCAAGACATCGCAAAACCAAATAGGAGCAGAAAAAGGAAGCCAATTAAAATTTTGAGGAAGCCAGATGTCGGTCGCCAGCCAACCGCAAATCCGGCTAGTCCCATGACCGTAAGTACGACCACGTTCAGTGCGGCGTCGCCAAGAGCGCGACCGAAAACGACGGCCGCACGCGAGATCGGCAATGATCGGAATCGATCAATCAAACCCTTCTGCATATCTTCAGCCAGTCCAACTGCCGTGCCGGCGAGAGTGAAGGCCACGGTTTGAACAAAAATCCCTGGCATCAACAATTGGATGTAACCACCGGGTTGCCCTGTGCTAATTGAA
>JANXYY010000095.1 GCA_025355805.1 Actinomycetes bacterium | reverse complement strand
CGAACCACGCTTCGTGGCCACCCTCTGGCCGCTCGGTCAATCCGGCCAGAGAACCAAGCCCAGGGAGTGTGATCTCACCGCGCTTTTCTCCGGTCGTGAGATCATGGATTGATATCTCACTAATCGCATGCCTAGTCCAAGCAACGAGTAGTAAAGGTGCTTCGAGATCGTCGAAGATGCAGAAGCTGTCATGGAAGGTTGGACCATTCTCGACGGCGACGATCTCGAAGCACCTTTACTACTCGTTGCTTGGACTCGGCATGCGATGAGTGAGATTTCAATCCATGACCTCACGACCGGAGAAAAGCGCGGTGAGATCACACTCCCTGGGCTTGGTTCTCTGGCCGGATTGACCGAGCGGCCAGAGGGTGGCCACGAAGCGTGGTTCGGCTACACCGATCACGTTACGCCACCTACGGTCTACCACTTCGATGCTCGATCTGGAGGGGTGACGAAGTGGGCTGATCCGCCCGGATCTATAGAAGTACCAGCGGTTTTTTCGTTACAAGTTACTTACCCATCACGCGACGGAACCAATGTTCGGATGTCTATTCTTTCGTTGACTGAATCACCAGACCATCCGCGTCCCACAATTCTTTATGGCTACGGGGGGTTCGGCGTTGGACTCAATCCTGGGTATTCAGCAGCTGCCCTAGCGTGGGTCGAAGCGGGCGGTGTTTGGGTCGTAGCCAATCTCCGTGGTGGTGACGAAGAGGGCGAAGAGTGGCATCGCCAGGGCATGCGCGGAGAGAAGCAGAATGTCTTCGACGACTTTCACGCCGCTGCGGAACGCTTGATCGAAGATGGTTGGACGACAAATTCCCAACTAGCGATCCAAGGCGGGTCGAATGGTGGCCTACTTGTTGGCGCCGCTCTGACTCAACGGCCCGAACTTTATGCAGCGGCCCTTTGCTCTGCGCCACTTCTTGACATGGTTCGTTATGAATTGCACGGGCTCGGCGCGACGTGGTCGGACGAATATGGATCAGCCGCGATCGCAGATGAGTTTGAATGGCTAATCTCATATTCCCCCTATCACCATGTCGAACCTGAAGTGGGGTATCCAGCGACACTTTTTACAGTGTTCGACGGGGATTCTCGCGTTGATCCTCTACATGCTCGAAAGATGTGTGCGGCTCTTCAGTTCGCGACCACTTCGGAACACCCAATTTTGATTCGGGCAGAAGCCAACGTCGGTCATGGTGCACGCGCGGTGACCAAAGCAGTAGAACTAACCGCAGACGGCCTCGCGTTTCTCTCGCGTTGGACGGGCCTTTCAAGAACTGGCGGTCGCTCGTGAGCTTTGCTGCTACCGCAACGCCACGTGAAATCTTGCACTGGTTTACCGGTGCTCCGCTCCATGTTGTAACGATTCTCCTAATCGCTTTTGCGATCGCCTGGATCGGGAGCCGTGCCATCCACCGGATCGTTTCGCGCCTCGCCGCCGGTGCAGGCGCGCATAAGAGCAGCCACCCCGAATCCATCATCCGCTTGCGCGAGCGCGCCATGACCACTGGCAGCGTTTTAAGAAGTGCCTTGAACGCAGCGGTTTTCATCGTCGCGACGGTCATGGTGCTCGGGGAACTGGGACTGAACATCGCACCGATTGTGGCTTCGGCTAGCGTTCTCGGATTGGCGATCGGTCTTGGCGCGCAAAGCATCGTCAAAGACTTAGTCTCGGGACTTTTCCTTCTTCTCGAAGATCAATACGGAGTCGGCGACTCCATTACGGCTAACGATGTTAGCGGGCGAGTTGAAAGTGTTGGACTCCGCGTTACATCGATCAGAGATGAAGCCGGAGTGCTCTGGTACGTACGTAACGGCGACATCATCAAAGTGGGAAACAGTTCTCAACCCAAGTAAAATTAAAGCTGGTCGTCTGCATTAACCAGTGAATTGGCAGCAGCCACTAAATAATTCCACAACTCGTTTTCCAGCTCCGGGGCGAGTTTCAGTGACTCAACTGCGATTCGCATGTGGCTCAACCAGGCGTCACGTTGGGCCGTTCCGATTTTAAATGGCGCGTGTCGTAGGCGAAGTCTCGGATGTCCGCGAGTTTCGGAATAAATCGACGGGCCACCCCAATATTGCTGTAGGAACAAGAAGAGCCGCTCCTGCGCAGCGGCTAAATCCGCATCCGGATACATGGGTCGTAAAATTGGGTCGACTTCAACTCCTTCATAAAACGTTCCCACTAAACGTCGAAAAGTTTCTTCCCCGCCGACCTTTTCGAAGAAGTTGGCGTCACTCACGTTGTAGCCACACTGCGGTGTCTATCGGTACCTCGCGTCCCACAAGCGGAGCGCTCGACAAGAGGACCTTGGTCCCCTCGGGAATCTGCAAATTGTCGATTCCGAAATTCACGAAACAAATGAATCCATCCACTCGTTCGAACACCAAAGCCTGGTCACTACTCGGTAGCCAAGTTATAGAACCTTCACCAAGCCCTGATTGCTCACGGCGAATTCGCAATGCACTCTTATACATATTCAGAGCTGATCCCGGGTCTTGGCTCTCGCTGTCCACTGCGAAATCACCCCACCACTCAGGTTGAGGTAACCAACTCTGCGTTGGAAGTACGGCCGCGTT
>JANXYY010000029.1 GCA_025355805.1 Actinomycetes bacterium | reverse complement strand
CCTTTGGCAGCATGATCGTCGGAACGTGTGCCAGTAGACCCATACCTACAACCTCACCCATGACTATTCCTTCCATCCGTTGGGAGCTAAGACCGTATTCTTTACATCGGCGTAGAAATCGAAAGACCAAGTGCCGCCTTCGCGTCCGATTCCAGAATTCTTTGAACCACCGAAGGGCGCGCGCAGATCGCGTATGAAGAAACAATTGATCCAAATCGTTCCGGCGACGAGTTGCGCCGCCACTCGTTCGGCACGACTTCGATTCCCGGACACCACGATAGCTGCTAGACCGAATTCGGTTGCGTTGGCCATATTGATTGCTTCTTCATCGCTGTCAAATGTCTGCAATGTGAGTACCGGGCCGAAAATTTCAGCCGTGACGATCTCGCTTCCAGCCGTTGGCTCAAGTATGAGAGTGGGCTGGAAGTAAAGCCCACCAAGGGCTTCGTTTTGAACGCCGCCGAAGGATATATCCGAGCCTTCGGATCTGGCGCGGTCTACAAAGCCTTTAATTTTGTTGAAATGGTCTTGATGAATTTGCGGACCCATCTGGGTCTCTAGGTTTCGAGGGTCGCCCTGTCTGATTTTGGCGGCTCGCTCTTTGAATTTTTCAACGAATTGAGGAGCGATAGATTTCTGTACCAACAGACGAGTTCCTGAAAGACAGACCTGCCCGGCGTTGTCATACTGCTCGACTGCAAGTTCGACCGCGAGATCTAGATCTGCGTCATCAAAAATGAGTGTCGGGCTCTTCCCACCAAGTTCAAATGAGCATGGGGTCAGATTCTCCGCCGCGGCCCGAGCAACGATTTTGGCAGTAGGTACGGAGCCGGTGAAGGAAATTCGCGAAATTCCAGGATGTCGAATCAATGCAGCGCCGGCCTCTTCGCCTAAGCCTTGTACGACGTTTAGTACACCTGCCGGTAGACCGGCTTCCTCGGCAATGTCGCAAAGCAATGATGCAGTTAACGGAGACCATTCGGCAGGTTTCAAGATAACGGTGTCACCTGCTGCTAAAGCCGGAGCGACTTTCCAGGTAGCCAACATCAATGGTGCGTTCCAAGGAGTGATCAGCGCCGTTACGCCCGCTGGGTCCCAAGAGACCTTGTTCGTATGTCCACGAGTTTCGAACGGATCATGATGCAATTCGTTGACTGCCCAATCGGCGAAAAACCGAAAATTATGAGCAACGCGTGGCATGACCCCGAGTCGGTGTGAACGAAGCAGTGCGCCATTGTCGGTTGTCTCGACAATGGCAAGATCTTCAAGGCGCTCCTCCACCAAGTCAGCAATTCGATGCAAGATTCGGGCGCGTTCCCTGCGTGCAGTCTTCGCCCACGCTGGGAACGCCTGGCGTGCAGCATCGACGGCGAGTTCTACTTCTTCAGGACCGCCGCGCGAGATCTGGCCAAGAAGCGATCCATCGATGGGAGAATGGTCGGAAAAAGTATCCGGGGAGGCGATACGTTGGCCACCGATGAAGTGCCTCGGGTCTACCGAGACACCTGCGACATTCAGACGCTCCATGGCCACCCTTTCGATGCAAGATATCGTTCGGATCCGAACGATACAATAACGAAACTAAATTTTTCTCAATATATCCTCAAGATATGGGAGGTTAGGGATGACCCACCGGCCACGTATCGCGCTGATCGGGCGATTCTCCACCAGCGCTAGCGCCTTACGCTATCGCGGAGTCGTTGGGGCCCGAACTCTGCTCGAGAGTGTGTGGCGCGGGGGCGGGGACCCGCTTCTTCTCTACCCTGCTGACGATCTTGGCGCTGACAATTGGGACCGAAGACTGATTGGCATCAGCGGGGTGCTGTTCCCCGGTGGGGGTGATATGGACCCCAGTTCGTACGGTCAACCACTAGTGAGCGAACACATTTACGACGTTGACCGCGTCCAAGATCAACAGGATTTATCCTTGGCTCGCTATGTCCTTGACCAGGCAATTCCATTTCTCGCCGTCTGTCGTGGAATGCACGTAATGAATGTCGCTTTGGGCGGCACGCTCCAACAACACATCGAGCCAACTCATCGCCACTACGTTCACGAAGTGAAAATTGAGCATGATTTGCTGAGGTTTGGAGTAATTGCGAATCAACTGATCTGCTCGTGCTATCACCACCAAGCCATTCAGAAATTAGGCGAGGGATTAGAAATTGTTGCGCGGGCCAACGACGGTATGGCCGAAGCGTTGCTCGTCAAGAATTCTGATCGAGGGATTTGCGTTCAATGGCATCCCGAGGACACGGCTGAAACCGATCCGAATCAACAGGCGATCTTTGATTCATTTGTGGATCGATGCAGGTGAGAACCCTTAGTTAACTCAGGGAACGGAGCTCATAACGGTTCTGAGCAACGATGCCAA
This sequence comes from Actinomycetes bacterium, assembly GCA_025355805.1. Lineage (GTDB taxonomy): Bacteria > Actinomycetota > Actinomycetes > Nanopelagicales > Nanopelagicaceae > JANXYY01. The sequence goes on along the minus strand of JANXYY010000029.1, from coordinate 5,633 downwards.
TGATTTTTTTTCGGCCGACGAAAGATTGGCTGCGACGACTCGCTCCTGCGTGTTCAACGCCGGGAAGAGTTTGCGCATTAACCGGCGCCCTGAAGTGGTCATGGTTACGTTCATCAATCTGCGATCCTGCTCGGCGCGCTCCCGAAGTACCCAGCCGCGCCCTTCAAGGGTATTGAGGACTCCTGTGAGCGTGGCTTTACTGATCCCTGCCTCCAGCGCCAAATCTCGTGTCTCTATTGGCTCCCAGATCCAAACAACCCAGAGCACGACAAAGGCGGTCCAGGTCAGGTTTTGCGGCGCAAGCGCGGTGCGCTCAAAGTGATTTCGAATCGAATTGGCAGCTCGGAAAATATTGGAAACGGCCGCCATCGAGTCGAAATCTATGTGTAAGGCGCCTAAACGCGACTTGACCGCACGCTCAGTTTCAGCGACTGTGTGTGGCCCGGTCATTCGATCTCCTTTGCTGGTCAGAGGCGAAATGCTATTGGCATCGCGGTCCTAACGCATATAGTTCCATCGTTCGGATCCGAATGAACGTTTCAAGGAGCCTTGATGACAACCTATCCAGATTTTCTGCTCGCCGATCTTGATACCTTCAAAGATGGCCCGCCCTGGGAACTTTTTGCTGACTTGCGCGCTCAGGATCCCTGCCGATGGGATGCGGAAGAGGCGCCAAACAGTGGCTTCTGGTCGATCACCCGATACCACGACGTCGTGAAGGTACTTCGCGATTGGGAAACCTTCTCTAGTGAAGTTGGGACTGCCAATCTAGAAGAGTTGGATCAAGAACAGATGGATGCTCGTCGATCGATGCTCGAAACCGATGGTCCGCGTCACCGTTCCTTGCGTCGACTCATGCAAGACAATTTCACACCCAAAGCGGTTCTTGGTTACGAGACCTTTCTTCGCGGGCTGACCGCCTCCACACTGGACGCCGCGTTCGCGAACGAGAATTTTGATTTCGTCAAAGAAGTTAGCGCCGATTTTCCGATTCGAGTCTTAGCCCGCATGCTCGGTGTTCCTGAGGACGACATTGGTCAATTGATTTCTTGGGGAAATCGCATGGTTGGAAATACGGATCCCGAGCATGCTGATGTTCTGGCGACGAGCCGCGACAGTGATAAGTACCGGTTGCTTCCGTTTAGATCACCGGCGGCGCTAGAAGTTTTTGAATACGGCTTCAAATTGAGGGCTCAACGCGAGGGCAAAGAGGGAACTGATCTCGTTTCTAAACTCGTAAATACCAAGCCGAGCGACGGAATCGCACTTTCTGAAGTCGATTTTCGTAGCTACTTTCTCCTCTTAGTTGTGGCCGGGAACGAGACCACGCGACACACAATCAGCCATTCAATGAATGCCCTGATCGATCACCCGGAGACTGTCGCCCTTCTGCAGCAGAAACCAGAATTGATTCCTTGGGCCGTAGAAGAATTCCTCCGTTTCGCAAGTCCGGTTTATCACTTTCGTCGCACGGCGACAAAGGATGTGGAGATGCATGGCAAATCCATTAAAAAAGGCGACAAGGTCGTAGTTTGGTTTGCCTCTGGAAATCGTGATCCGGATGTTTTTTCCGACCCCGATCGTTTCGACGTGATGCGCAATCCAAATGAGCACATGGCTTTTGGTCGGGGAGGGCCACACATGTGTTTGGGCAACGCCCTCGCGCGAATGGAGATCACGATTATGTTTCAGACGCTCCTACCACGGATCAAGAAGGTCGAAAGAGTTGGTGAACTTGATCGACTTCGAAGCAACTTTGTAAACGGGATCAAAAGGTTTCCGGTAAAGGTGACACTGGCCTAAGTGATCGGATCAGCGTTAGCAATGCGATCTATGAAGGCATCCACAAGTGCGTAACCGCGCTGCGTGGCGGCGGCACCTTCACGAGCAGTCATAGCCAGGAGAATTTCAGGGTCCTGACCATCTGCGCGGAGCAGTGCCTCGCCACCGTCAAGGAGCCAGGCTCTTAGCACCCCCTCCACTACTTCAGGATGGAATTGCAACGCGAGTGTGCGTCCCTGGACGAAAGCTTGCGATGCCCGGGGACTTCGAGCGATTTCTTTGGCTTTCGGCGGAAGTGTCCACCGATCAAAGTGCCATTGAAACCAAGGACCCGCTGGAATCAGTGACTCGTCGTCGCTCAAAATTTGTGTCCAACCAACTTCACCGCTAGGTGCCGGTGCGACTTCGCCACCCAGCGCCCGCGCCATAAGTTGACCACCAAAGCAAATCCCCATAATTGGCGTGCCGAGGTTGTGCGCATTTTTGAGCCAAGCGAGTTCGGGGATTAGCCAATTGCCGATTCGTTCGTCTTCCCAGACGCCCCACGGCGAACCCATCGGAACCAACACGTCAAATTCTTCGACGGGCGGCAGGATCACTGGAACATTCGGCGCTGCAAAGTTTTGGGCCGGTACCACCTGCAGATATTCGGCCTTGAAACCGCGTGCCTCAAAGCGTTCCGCAATGGGGCCGGCAGGGCTAACGTGGTCGTGCTGTATGAATAAGACTCGCATAACAACTGACTCCTTATGCTCCACAAATCCAGTCGAAGACTCTAGTATCCACAGAATCGTATGGTTCCGAACGACGATGAGAAAATCTAGGAGTTACCGTGGCTCAAGATCTCGCAAGCGTACGCGCCTCCCTCGAGGCGCAGGGGATAGACATCATCAGACTCATCTTCTCGGATGTCCTGGGCATCCCTCGCTCAAAAGATCTCCTTGTTAGCGAGATAGAACATACGGCCAAGCATGGCCCGGCATTTTGCCAAGGTCTCTGGGTCACCACGACCCGCGGCGGCGTAATTGATGATGGTCACGGAAGCATCTCGGCTGGTCTACCAGACTTAGTGAGCATGATTGACTTCAGCACTTTGCGACCGATCCCTTGGGAGCCTGGCGTCGCCATTGCGATCGCTGATGCCTACGAACCAGATGGCCGCGAGAACTTGGCTTCACCTCGGATGGTGCTCAAGCGAGTCGTTGATGAATATCGAAAACTTGGTTTCAAGCCTGTCTTCGGTCCTGAATTAGAATTTTATATCGCTCGCAAGAACGCATCTGGACTTTTTGAGCGAGCCATAAATAAAACCGGACGCGTCTACATGACCGGCGCGCTCGTGGATCCGGAAGGCCTTTTCCTTTCGATGATTCGTAATCTTGGCAAAATGGGCATCGGAACCTTTGCCGGTAATCACGAGTTTTCACCTTCTCAGTACGAAATTAATCTTTGGCACAGCGATGCATTGGATGCTGCTGATCGAACGTTCTTGATGAAAGCAGCAGTGAAGGATTTGGCCGCTCGCTCGAACCTTTATGCAACTTTTATGGGCAAGCCTTGGAATGATGAAGGTGGGAGCGGATTCCACGCGCACATATCGCTGACGAACTTAGAAGATGAAAATATTATGTATGAAGGTGAACATTTGAGCGAGGTCGCGAAAAATTTTCTAGCCGGAATTCTCAATCATGCCAATGGAATGATGGCTCTGACTAATCCAACGGTGAATGCCTACAAGCGAATTCGGCCAGATTCATTGGCTCCTTACCGGATCAATTGGGGGCACGATAATCGCACAGCGATGGTGCGTGTCCCGCCAGATCGAGGTGAGGGAACCCGACTCGAGATTCGAGTTGGCGATGGTGCGGCGAATCCCTATGTGGTTATAGCCGCCATTCTCGCCGCGGGGCTTGAGGGTCTGAAGGAAAAAATGACTGCCCCCGAACCCGCCGAGGGTTGGTCCTATCACGATGAGCAATATCAGCTTCTGCCAGGATCATTGAGGGAGGCACTCGATGCGCTGGAGCGTGATGAATTCTTAATAGCGGCTTTGGGTGACCAATTTGTCAAGACCTTTGTGGCGCTCAAACGTGATGAAATTGAACGGTACTTAGCCCACGTCTCGGACTGGGAGATTGCCGAGTATTTAGAAGATTTCTAATTCGTTAGATCTTCACCGATCGGTCTCTAAGAAGGGTGCCACCGGCAAACGTAACGCCGACCTCGCGGTAATACCCAGCGATGATTTCTCGTACAGGCAACATTGACGCGAGCTCGTCCCACTCGGAGTCGCCTAGAGTTAATTCAGCCTCCCCAATCCAAGGTTCACCCAGGTCCGCATCAATTCCACTCATCGTCACGATTTGATCAAGTGACCAGCCAGCACCCCGCTGGATAGAAGGCATCAATCGATGGTGCAACATCGGAAGTGCATTCACAAAACCATTATTTTGCGCGGGTTCGCGAAGCGTTACAACAGCTGACGCCAGGCGGTGATCGTAGGCCGCGAGAGATGCGCCAAGTTTCGCGCCGGCGGCAAGTCGTGGCGCTGCTTTACCGTGGTTGAAGATTCGCGTCACATTTATATTTCCGAGTTTTTTTGGATACCCCTGATACCAACCCCGGCCAATCGCAAAATCCTTGGTAACCCAGATCAGGACACAGCGGCTGTAGTTTTTGCCCTCAAAATTGCAGCGCACGACCGCGAAGGCTTCCAGATACTGCGAGCGCGCGGGATCTAGTAGTTCGGCCCCGCCTTCGCTGCAAGATTGCCAATCCGCCCAAATTAATGCCACGGCACCGGGATCCTCGTCTGCGAGATCTAGATCCGAGGGCAGTAGTGCTCGTATTTTTTCGACGTCGGTTCGATATTCGATAGTTAAAAGGGTGCCCGAATAGTGCCAGGGCATCTCGGGCACGAGTGCAGAATTACCCGTCGGAGTGAAGGGCGGGAGGAAACCTTGGAGATCGGACATAACGGTAAGAGTATCGGGAAACTCTATTTTCTTTGCTCCAAAAAGAGGCTTTAATCCTTGACTCCCAAAGCAAAACCAGCAAAGGTCAAGCAATCGTTCGGAACCGAATGGAGCAACGTAAATGAGTGGACTTCAAAGCGCACCTCAAGAGACACCAGATACGGCACTTCGCCACAACCGACTCGGAGTACTCGGGATCGTTTTCTTCGTTGTGGCCGCCGCCGCGCCTCTCGTAGGGATGACCGGAGCTGTGCCGGTAGCGATCGTTCTTGGCGACGGTGCAGGAACGCCGGGCGCTTACCTAGCTGTAGGTCTGACATTGCTGGTTTTTAGCGTCGGGTATGCCGCGATGTCGCAGCATGTCGTCAACACTGGAGCTTTCTTTGCTTACGTCGGTCGTGGACTTGGCGTCACTTGGGGAGTTGGTTCTTCATTTGTTTCACTGTTGGCATATATCGCGATTCAGTTGGCGATTTATGGCTTCTTTGGAGTCGTGGTCGCGGCCCAAATGAGTTCCAAATTCAGCATAAACGCGCAATGGTATGTGTGGGCTCTAGTGGCTTGGGCATTCGTACTCTTGTTGTCTTACTTCAGCGTTGATGTCGGGGCGAAGTTACTGGGCATAATGATGATTCTGGAAGTGATTTCACTAACGATCACAGCCATTGCCGTGATCGCCAAAGGCGGGGGACCAGAGGGATTGCACTTCGGTGCTTCATTTAGCCCCTCCGCGATTGCCTCGGGAACACCAGGTATCGCGTTTGCTTTTGCGTTCGCTTCGTTCATTGGATTTGAAGCAACCGCGATCTATGGCGAAGAAGCTAGAGACCCAAAGCGTGCCGTCCCTAAAGCGACATATCTTGCCATTGCGGTAAT
>JANXYY010000026.1 GCA_025355805.1 Actinomycetes bacterium | reverse complement strand
CATAACAAACGAGTCCAGATGGGAAGCGCAATTCGCCATGGAGAGACCGATTGTCTTGAAAATATTGGACGATTGCCTGCCGCTGTATATCAACGTTCCACGCTATACACGACCCTCTCCCCCTGCGACATGTGTACGGGCGCGATCTTGCTCTATGGGATTCCACGCGTGGTGATCGGTGAGAATCTCAACTTCATGGGTAATGAAGATCTCCTGCGCTCGCGCGGAGTTGAACTCGTTATCGTTCAAGACAGGGACTGCATCCAAGTTATGGGAGATTTCATTAAAGAGTGTCCCGAAATTTGGAACGAAGATATCGGCGTCTAGCCCCCGAATATCCTTGCTATAGCGTCACAGTCGCCTTAGTGTTCCTCACATCTTCCCCATATCTGCCTATGAAAGGGAGTAAATGAGCGAGACCACTGGAGTCATGCGCGAAGGTGATTACGGAACCAAAGTAGGCACCGTCGAGCCGGGTGGAATTGAAGAAATTCCTCAATCTGATCGTCACGGGTCCCCGATCCAACTTCTATGGACTTGGACATCCCCAAATCTCGAGTTCGCAACCGTCTTTGTCGGGGCGTTGGGGGTATTAGCTTTCAACCTAAGCGTGATGCAATCACTAGCCGCAATTGTTCTTGGAAATGCGTTGGGCGCTGCCGGACAAGCTTTCCTTTCCATGCGTGGACCCCGTTATGGCGTTCCACAAATGATTCTGGGCCGACCCGCGTTTGGCAGGCTCGGAAATGCAATCCCATCGTTGACGGGTTCGCTTGTGGCGGGAATCGGTTGGTTCGCAGTCAATAGCGTGAGCGGGGCATTTGCCCTCAACACGCTATTCCATGTGAACCTAAAACTTTCGCTCTTAATCATCGTTTTGATTCAAGTTGTCATTGCCTTTTTCGGGCACAACCTGATTCAGGTGTTTGAGCGATATGCCTTTCCAGTTCTGGCCATCGTATTTCTGATCGCAGTCATCGTGACTCTGTCGAAATCTGATCTCGGCGGCGGCGGTAAAGGCGGCGGAATGGGTGGATTTTTACTCGAAACAGCGACCGTTTACGGCTACTCAGCTGGTTGGAACCCATTTGCTGCCGATTACGCGCGGTATCTACCAACTAACTCGGACCCCAAAAAAGTTGGTCTGTACGCTGGTTTAGGGCTTTTCCTTGCAACGACTATCCTCGAATTTGCTGGCGCTGCTTCGATGACGATCGCATCGCCTAAAGATGCCTCTCCTACGGATGCATTTGTCGGGCATTTTCCCTCGTTGCTGGCCAAGTTGGTGCTGCTTTGCATCATCATCGGCTCGATTGCGGCCAACGTGTTGAACATCTATTCAGGTTCTCTGAGTTTTCTGGCAACAGGTGTGAAGATTCCTTCGCATATTCGACGTGCGATCGTGACCGTTGTGTTTGGTATTGGAGGTTTCCTTCTTGCCTTGAGTGCCATCAACAATCCAAAGAATAATTATGAGAATTTCCTTCTTGTAATTTCTTACTGGATTGGTCCTTGGTTAGGAGTCATCGTGGCTGATGCTGTGATGCGCAAGGGACAGCACACAGCGCACCTTCTCTTCAAGCGTGACTACGAAAACTACGCGGGGCCGATTGCGTTCGTGATTGCTGTGGTGCTCTCGATCTGGCTCTTTTCAAATCAAACGTATTACACGGGTTCGATTGCAAAAGCGCATTCGAACATCGGAGATATAACGTTCGAGGTAGGCTTCGTGATCGCCTTCGTCCTCTACTGGGTCCTGGGGTCAAAGAAAGTGCGAAGTAGTTAATAGAAACTGTTTTGTCGCAATTAGCTTGGGGCTCTTGGCCAATCGCTGGGGGCCCCAAACTTTTATGATTTGTGTCTCCCGGCGCTATTGTGAGGAGTTAGTGCCGATCTAGGAGAGATAATGAAATTTCTATTCATTCTGAACGATCCTCCGTATGGAACAGAGCGAACTTATAACGGATTGCGGCTTGCGATGAACCTCATGGCGAAAATCGAGGGTGCAGACGTGTCAATATTCCTGCTTGGCGATGCCGCCAGCGCCTCGAAATCAGGCCAGCAAACTCCAAATGGCTTTTACAACATTGAGCGGATGCTGAAAAGCGTTATAAATAAAGGTGGGTCGGTACTGGTCTGCGGAACGTGCATGGATGCCCGCGGAATCACCGAGTTGGAACTAGTCGAGGGCGCACGCAGAAGTACTATGGACGAACTCGGCGAACTCACCAGCAGTGTGGATAAAGTTTTGGTCTTCTAACAGACTGGTTTATCGGTCCCGAAATCGACTTTATAGGGAAAACTGCCAGGCTCGTAGTTGCACCAAGGCTCGGATGCATAGGCATCGCCAGTGAGTCCGTAAGAACGAGATCGTGAGCCCCCACAGAGGGAGCGATATTCGCACGATCCGCACTTTCCACCAAGCTGGTTGGGATCGCGTAACCCGGTGAGCAACTTGTCAGTGCGATAGATCTCGGTAATGGAACGGTCACGTACGTTGCCAGCGCTTAGAGGCATGAATCCGCTGGGATATACCTCGCCGACGTGCGAGATAAAGACAAAACCTTTTCCAGCATTAATGTCGAGTGGAGCTCGACGCACGCGCACAGCGGCCCCATCGGTTATCCGATTTAGATCTTCTCGCAATTGCTCATATAGCGGTCCAAGACCAAGGGCACTCACATGATCGATACCGAGATCTTCCAGGGTCCGACGCTGCAGCATCACCCGTCGGAAATGAGGGGCCTCGGTGGTTTTGGCCGGGATGAAAGTACCTGCGTCATATACAAAATTTAATACATCTTCAACTTCAGCTGGCGTGAGTTGACCAAGTTCTAAACCTCGACCAACTGGCACCAACATGAAAGCACTCCAGGTCATTGCGCCCAATTCATGCACGATGCGAACGATATTTGGCAGATCTGTAAGATTTGATCTGGTGATAGTTGTGTTGATCTGGACGCGTAAACCTACTTCACGAGCGTATTTCCAGCCTTCGATTGTCCGATCGAAGACGCCATCAACTCGGCGAAATGAGTCGTGAAGTTCTGGCGTGGAACCGTCGAGACTTAACGAAATTGCACGGGCACCTGAATCGTGTAAAGCTGCCAAGTTTTCCTTAGTCAAAGTCGGCGTACCAGATGGCGATACGGCCATTGCCAGTCCCGCAGCTGCGCCAGCTCGAATCAAATCGTTTAGATCTGGGCGACTAAATGGATCTCCGCCGGTAATTATGAAAAGCGGAGCTGGAGTACCAAACGAAGCCACTTGCTCCATGAGCTTCGTCGCTTCTGCAGTGCTGAGCTCGTTTGGATTTCGAAGTGGCTGTGCTTCGGCTCGACAGTGCCGACAGGAAAGCGGACAGGCCTGCGTCGATTCCCAGATAACAAGGAAGGGACGGTCATCAACATTGTGACGTAGCCGGCGAATGGCACGTCGGGATTCAGTTGTTCGAGCAGTCATCGCAGATTCCTATTCGTTGCTACGAGACTACTCACGATTCACTAAATAGTTCTTGCTGCGCTTGTGATTTTTCGCATGTTAGATGTCGACAAGATGTCGGAAACGCCAGAGTTCAGGATAATAGGTTTGCGGCCAGTAAGGCGGCCTTGGCATCTCCAACCGCTCCCAAGCGTGCCGGCAATCCCATTGTGTCCAGCATGCGCACCATGCCATCGCCGATGTGATTTGCGACCACTACTTCAACCTTATGCTCGCGCAAAAACTTGGCGACCCGCGCGTGGTGCGAGCCAGGCGTGCCCTCATCGTGCAAGCGGCTCCATGAAACCTCGATCACTTCCCAGTTTACGATCTTGCCGTCCTGCACTTCGGCAACTGCGATCGAGTCGGCACGACCCCAACTCGGGTCCACGATGCCGTCACTTGTTATTGGTACACACATAATCATGTGAGGAGAGTACCGCCCATAACAGCCGTAGGGCCAAGGTCCGCTCTCTGTCCTGGCTGCCGGCGCTCGATTCAACGATAGAGGACACATGCCTTCAAAGGATTGCCTGCTAAAAAATTGGGATGCTCGAAATCATCGGTCGGGTCTCGCCGAAGACCAATCTTCTCCATTACTCGTCGGGATCGAAGATTAGTAGCGGCAGTATAGGAAACGATCTCAGGCAGATCGCGCAAGGTGATTGCATGATCCATAACCGCCTCAGCACCTTCGGTTGCATATCCATAACCCCAAAATGGCCACAAGATTCGCCATCCGATTTCAATGCAGGGCGTGAAATGTGATTCAAACCGAGTTACAGCTAGACCAACAAATCCAATTACACCTGCAACGCCGGGAACTTCTATTGCAAAACGTCCGTACCCACGCTCATTCCAACTCTGACGCGACCGTTCCATCATGACTTTGCTCTGATCAGCAATCAGTACTGGGCCAACGAACTCCATCACCCTGGGGTCACGATTAAGCGCAATTAAGTGCGGAAGATCTGCATCTCGCCATTGCCGCAGCAACAATCGTTCGGTCTTTAGCTCGATTTCATGCACGAGTTGCTTACTCCGTCTGGCTCAATGGTAAATCTGTGACAATTCGCGTCGGGCCGATGTCGTCGATTTGGATACGCCCGGTTGCACCGAGAAGGACTGGCGTAGTACCGCGAGAACTAGAAGGCAGACGGCACCACTTATAATAATCACGATTCTTGGGTCCAATATAGATACGATCACCCCACCCATAGCGAGCGAAGCCAACAAGCCAACTGAAGATACCCCTTGCCCCGCTGAAGAAACACGACCTCGACTTGTTTCTGGTGCGCGTTGCAGGATTAGTGCGTTCACGTAAGCCACAACTGTGCTACTCCCTACGCCCGCTAGTGGAAGGGTAAATAGCAGAAGTGTCCAATGCCAAGCAAAGCCAGCTAGCAAAATGCCAATACCAAGCATTAACGATCCCACGAGAATGTTGACGGGTAGCCGCGCCTGTTTTACTTCGCGCCGCTCGTTAACGAGTGCGGCAACTAGTTGCCCGGCGGCGAACACTGATCCGGTAAGACCATAAATGAATGTTGAGGCATGAAGGTCGTCAAGCACGAAGAATAAATCCGCCACATTCAGTGCCTCGATGGCAATGACGAGGCTGAATAGCAGAATGGTGAGAGCTCGAATGACAGGTTCGCGCCGAACAATCTGCAAGCCGACCCACACTTCCCCTCGCTTTCGTGGGCCTCTTTCCCGAGCATGAAACGGCAGTACCAAGAACATTGGAACGAGAGCGAGTGCAGCGAATGTCATAGAATTCGCCAGCATTGGGGTTGCGTAACCGAGATTACTGACCATGAGTCCAGCTATTCCAGGTCCGGCCATCCAGGCTATTGCGTAAAGCGCCTGTATTAGTGACATGGCGCGTGGCAACACATCCTTGCCAACAATTTCTGGCAGAGTGCCCGACCACGCACGAGCCGTAAATGCCTGACCCGCTCCGATTAAACTTATGAGACCGATTGAAACAAATAGCGGCGAATTCAAGGCAAGGAGTGCCGCCAAAATCGCTTGACCGACATTCACGACGGGAGCCAGGCGCCGTACCGGTACCCGGTCAGCAACGGTTCCGGCCCAAGGCGAAAGCAGAATTAGTGGCAAGTGTCCTGCCGCCAAAATAGCGGCAATGTCGAGAGCTCCTCCACCATCGTGTTTTACTCTGAGCAGTAGAGCGAAGATCGCGAGTTCATCACCAAACATAGAAAGTGCCCGTGCCACAGCGATTACTCGAACCGTCTTCCAGCCCGCAGGGTTCTCCCTCGACACCAACCCACCTTGTCGGAAACGAGCGCAGGCGGCAAGTTCAGCGACGCGACACCGCGTCCACCCGCGAGTGCACTCGCGGAATAGTGGGCCAAAGACGGCGAACTATCCCGCGAGCACGGGCGCATTCTTTCTCGAGAACTACATCATTGGTACGAGTTCAAAAATTTCCACGCTGCACTGACCGTCTTTTCCAGTGAGCCATGGCTGGCCTTCGCTTAACGCTTTAGCCCCAGCGAGATCTGCGGCTTCGACGATGCTGTAACCCGTGAAGTTCGAATTCGTCGCCGACGATCCGTTATCCACGACGACTGTTCCGCTACCAAAG
>JANXYY010000024.1 GCA_025355805.1 Actinomycetes bacterium | reverse complement strand
GGACATGGCGGATTTCTTGATCGACTTGATTCACTTTTGATCACAGCGCCATTCGCATTCTTAATCATTCGGTTACTCGTATGAAGCCCCCACGCCATTTAGCGGACCTCACCGTAGAGCAACGCGGAGAAGTCGCCGTAGAACTCGGTGAGAAATCTTTCCGAGCCAAACAAATCGCCACCCACTATTTCGAACATCTCTCCGACGAACCGCAAACCTGGACCGATTTACCGACCAGCTCACGCGATCTACTTGTCGAGAGCCTTCTGCCAACTCTTATTACTCCGGTGCGAAGCGTCACTTGCGACGGCGGGCGCACAAGGAAAGATCTCTGGCGGCTCTTCGACGGAGTGCTCGTCGAGAGTGTGATCATGCGCTACCCAGATCGAGCCACCGTCTGTATTTCCTCTCAGGCCGGTTGTGGCATGGGTTGTCCGTTCTGTGCTACTGGGCAAGCTGGTTTGACTAGGAATCTTTCGGCTGGTGAAATCACCGAACAGGTGGTCGCATCTGCGCGCGCGTTAGCCCGTGGAGAGATCGCCGGTGGGCCAATGCGCCTCAGCAATGTCGTATTCATGGGCATGGGTGAGCCGCTTGCAAACTATGGGCCGGTTATCCAGACCGTCCGCAACATTACGACGCCGATGCCGAACGGTCTTGGTATTTCTGCGCGTTCGGTAACAGTGTCAACGGTTGGATTGGTTAATGGAATCGATCGATTAACGAAAGAGGGAATTCCGGTCACTCTCGCAGTTTCATTGCATACCCCTGATGATGAACTCCGCGACACACTGGTGCCCATCAATAATCGATTCAATGTGAGCGAAGTCCTAAGAGCGGCCGATGCTTATGAGGCCCGAACCGGGCGCCGTTACTCAATTGAGTATGCGTTAATCCGTGACATAAATGATCAAGCCTGGCGGGCAGATTTATTGGGCCGGCTGCTAAAGAACCGGAATACTCACGTAAACTTGATTCCTTTGAATCCCACGCCAGGATCTAAATGGACCGCATCGCGCCAAGAAGATCAAGATGCGTTCGTCCACCTACTGGAAGTGCACGGTGTTTCAGTTACCGTCCGAGATACGCGTGGGCGCGAGATCGATGGCGCTTGCGGCCAGCTTGCGGCGAGTGAGAAAAATATTTAACGGAAAGCAGAAATTCCAGTAAGCGCTCGTCCGATTGTTAGTAAATGAATCTCACTTGTGCCCTCGTAGGTCAGAACTGATTCGAGATTATTTGCATGGCGCATTACTGAGTACTCGAGCGTCACTCCATTTGCCCCGAGGATTGTGCGAGCCGTTCGGGCGATTTCGATTGCCTCGCGAACGTTATTCAACTTTCCAACACTGATTTGCTCTGGTCTTAATTTCTTCGCATCTTTCAGACGCCCGAAATGGATCGCCAGAAGGTAGGACTTCTGCAATTCGAGAGCCATGTTTGTGAGTTTTTCTTGCGTAAGTTGAAACGCCGCGATTGGTCGATCGAATTGAATGCGCGAGCGTGCATAATCGGTGGCTACTTCCAAGCAATCCCGCGCAGCACCAATGACACCAAAGAGAATTCCAAAGCGAGCTTCGTTTAAACAAGACATCGGGCCCTTCAAACCGGTCACGTTAGGAAGGACCGCACTAGCCGGTAATCGGACATCACTGAAAACAAGTTCACTGGTTACTGAGGCACGAAGTGAGAGTTTGCTCTTGATCGCAGTAGCGGAGAAGCCAGGCGAATTTGTTGGAACCACAAACCCACGAATCCCGTCTTCGGTTTGAGCCCAAACCACTGCAACATCAGCAATCGATCCATTCGTGATCCACATTTTGGAGCCATTCAGAATCCAGTCATCGCCACTGCGTTTGGCGTTCGTCAACATTCCCTGAGGATTAGAACCAAAATCGGCCTCGGTTAATCCGAAGCAGCCAATCGCATCACCGTCAGCCATCTTCGGGAGCCATTCGTTCTTCTGCTCTTCGCTACCAAATTTCCAGATTGCGAACATGGCCAGCGAACCTTGAACGCTTACAAGTGAGCGAATGCCAGAATCAGCAGCTTCAAGCTCGAGCGCGGCCAGGCCGTATGCGGTGGCTGAAGTGCCGGCGCAGCCATAGCCCTCAAGGTGCATACCTAGCAGCCCCATCTCGCCAAAACGCTTAGCGAGATCACGAGCTGGAAAATCACCAGTTTCAAACCAGTTCGCGATGTTCGGCTTAATTTCACTAAGCACGAACGCGCGAACCGTGTCTCGAATGTCGCGTTCTTCGTCAGAGAGGAGTGAATCTGCGTCGATGAGATCTAGCGCGGATTGTGGTTGTGGTTCGCTCATTCTGGTCATTCTGCCACCAAATGCTAACTTCCAAGCAGCGGTGCCATCGCCTTGGCGATCACGCTCGGGCGTCGGGTTATGGACTCTTCGCGATCTGCAACTGACATTGCGAGTAGTCCCGCGTTCACGGCCACCCACCTGATTGGTTCACGTTCCCAAAGCCGAGATTCATGGTTCACAAATGGAAGTTCGGTGAATTCGTTCTTCGTCTCCAGAATCAGGCTGGCGAGGGTAGCGCCGGCAAGATAGGAGGTTGTGACCCCGTCTCCGACGTAACCTCCAGCGCTAGCTAGCCCCGTCGATCGGTCAAAGTTCACGTGTGGGTGCCAATCGCGACTAATTCCTAGTGGCCCACCCCAGGCATGGGTGAACACGTGGTTCTGGACTTCAGGGAACCATTCCCGGATTAATTTACGTAAACCCGCATGCACTCTTGGGTCCTGGTCTTGGCCAGGTGCGATTTTAGATCCGTAGAAATAGGGTGCGCCACGGCCACCAACTGCCAGGCGATCGTCGGCGGTGCGTTGCCCGTAGACGATCAGGTGGCGTGCCTCAGTAAAAGTTTCATACGATCGTAAACCGATTTTCTCCCAGATCCAGGAAGGCAGCGGTTCAGTCGCGACCATCAGTGAGTAGACGGGAATAATTTCTCGCTTTGACTTACCTCGATTGAGCGTCGGAGTAAATCCTTCGGTCGCCCGAATTACGAACCTCGCTCGTACTCTTCCGTGATCGGTAATCACAAGTCGAGGTTCGATCGATTTGGCGCGCGTTTGCTCATAGATGAGAACACCCGCGTCACTAAGAACTCGAGCCAGGCCGCGCACCAATTTTGTTGGCTGGATTCGAGCACACGAAGGGTCAAAAGCGCCACCCACCGCACCTGCCATATCCAACTTCGCGATAACTTCAGATTTACTTAAAAGCTCTGATTCGCCGCCAAAGTTGCGATCATCGTTCACTTGTTGGGTGAGCCCTCGAAATTGAATTTTAGTTCGAGCCACTGAGATTCGGCCGCCCCGTACGAAGTTTGCATCTACGGCGTTTTCCAAACAGAAGCGTTCTATTCCGTCGAGGGATTCAAGCAGTGCCGCTCTGATTGCTGCGGGTGCCCTCGCCCCAGCCTCAACTGCAAGACGAGAATTTGAAACTGGGTAAAGGGTTGAGACCCAGCCGCCATTTCGACCGCTGGCGCCAAAGCCAGCAATTTGAGATTCAATCACCGCGATCTTTAAAGAAGAATCAATTTTGAGTAGGTGATACGCCGTCCAAAGACCCGTGAAACCAGCACCAACTACGGCAACATCCACATCAAGCTCACCATCGAGCGGAGGTCGAGCGACGAATTCTTCGCCCGCTGTGTCGTGCCACAGCGATAGTCCCCGATAACTATTCATTTATGCGCGGCCAGTTGGCCAGTTAGCCAGGTAGGCCGGGGGAGTAATGCCTTCGGCAAGATTTGCCGCCGATCGAGGTGTTCCCCATAGATGTGTCATCGGCACGATGCCCGCCCAGATGGGTGAGGAAAGATCTTCGACGAGATCATCTGGTTCACCGTTCGAGACTTTTACGCTGTACTCGACTAAAGCGAGTGTAATAACCGAGGTCGCTTTGAATTCGTTGTCGGTGGACTTGCGTAGTTCGGCGACGCGACCGGGTAGAAAATGTTGAGTGATCTTTTCCAGTGCTTCTTTCTTTTCTTCTCCCGCCAGTTCCACACAACTTCCAAGAACCATTGCGCTTCGATAATGCATTGACGATTCAAATGCTGAACGTGCCATGACTAATCCATCAAGAAGTGTGATAGTTGCGCAGCAAGGGACACCAGAACTCAAAGTTTTAAAGAGGCGAGACGCTTTGGACCCATGCAGTAAGAGCTGATCCCCGTCACGGGCGCAGCCAACTGGTAAGGCATATGGCTGCCCATCGTCGACGATAGCGACATGGGCGATTAGTGCTAGATCAAGAATTGAATACAGAACGGCACGGTCGTCGACCGCTTTTTGGGGCAGCCGACGGATCCGTGTACGTTCAGTCATTTTATGTGTGCCCTTTTAGAGAATTGACCAGGCTTGCGTCAACACTGTTCGCAGGATTCGCTCGATTTCATCAAAGTGCTCTTGGCCACAGATGAGTGGCGGAGCAATTTGAACCACTGGTTCACCACGGTCATCGGCGCGACAGTAAAGACCAGCATCAAAGAGTGCCTTGGAGAGGAATCCACGCAGAAGGCGTTCACTTTCGTCTGCGTTGAATGTCTCGCGCGTCTTTTTATCCTTGACCAATTCGATTCCGTAGAAGAATCCTGCGCCACGAATATCGCCAACGATTGGAAGGTCGTAGAGCTTTTCTAGCGTCGAGCGGAGCGGACCCTCATTTGCGAGAACGCGTTCGTTGATCTTCTCTTTTTCCATCAAATCAAGGTTTGCCAACGCAACTGCGGCCCCAACTGGGTGCCCGCCCCACGTGAATCCATGAAGAAATGAGGCCGTACCCGTACGGAATGGCTCATAAAGACGATCACTGACGATCATGGCGCCCATTGGCACATAGCCACTAGTCATTCCCTTGGCACAGGTAATGATGTCAGGGACGATGCCGTAACGATGACTGGCGAACCAATCTCCGATCCGACCGAACGCGGTGATTACTTCATCGGCCACCATGATCACGTCGTACTTCGTACAGATGTCGCGCACTCTTTGGAGATAACCGGGGGGAGGCGGGAAGCAGCCTCCTGAATTTTGAACCGGCTCAATAAAAACTGCGGCAACGGTATCTGCACCTTCGAAGAGAATCATCTCTTCGATTCGGTCGGCCGCCCAAACGCCGAAGGCTTCCGGATTGTTGCGAAGGTGTTCAGGGGCCCGATAGATATTGGTGTTCGGCACTTTTAATGCACCAGGCACCAATGGTTCGAAAAACTGTTTGGCGGCAGGTATCCCCGTGATGGAAAGTGCTCCCTGGGTTGTGCCGTGGTAGGCGATGGCTCGGCTGATGACCTTGTGCTTCATCGGCTTACCCATCATTTTAAAATATTGCTTTACGAGTTTGAAGGCGCTCTCTACCGCTTCACCACCTGCGGTCGTGAAGAAGACGCGGTTTAGATCTCCTGGTGCTAGGTGTGCCAAACGCTCGGCTAATTCGATCGCTGGCGGATTGGCGTAAGACCAGATGGGGAAGTGGCCAAGAGTTCCAGCCTGACGGCCTGCGGCATCGGCCAACTCCTTGCGTCCATGACCCATCTGCGCAGTGAAGAGTCCCGAAAGCCCGTCTAGATAGCGCTTTCCACGATCATCGTAAATGTAGGGCCCCTCGCCCCGCACGATGATTGGAACTGATGCACCCTCGTGATAGGTCGACATGCGAGTGAAGTGCATCCAAAGGTGTCTGGTTGCCCGGTCTGATAACTCGTCGGTGAAATTCTCAACAACGTCTTGCGAAGTGGTGCTCATCTTGTTCCCCAGTTGTATAGCTGTTTACGGAGTTTCAGGTATACGAAACTCTCGGTGGTGCGCACAGTCGGAATGTTCCGAATGCGTTGAAGTAATTCGAGTAAATGGTCGTCGTCTTCACAGATGACTTCGGCCATTACGTCGAAGGATCCGGCTGTGACGACTACGTAGTCGATCTCAGGAAAACTCGCGAGTTGATCGGCGACTTGCTGCAGGTCGCCGTCGACCTTCATACCAAGCATGGCCATTCGAAAGAAACCCACAGTGAGTGGGTCGGTGACCGCAACGATTTGCATCACTCCCGACTCAATCAGGCGCTGCACGCGTTGGCGCACGGCCGCCTCAGAGAGCCCAACCACATGTCCGATCGCCGCATAAGATTTGCGCCCATCGCTTTGGAGTTGCTCGATGATGGACTTGGAGACGTCGTCGATGGCGACCCGAAGATGACGGTCTTTCCCGGGTATTCGGTGGATCGCAGGTGCTGCCATAAGACGAGGATGCCGGTTTCTACGCCGATTTGCAACTAATTCCGCAGTTATTAAGCCCAAATTGTACGAAATCCATACTTCAAGCCCCAAAGAACTATCAAATCGGCCACTATTGGGCGTACGCTGCGCTCACTCTCGCACCTCGTAAGGAGAAAGTCCGTGTCTGTCAAACTTCAGAACTTCATCAACGGTAAGTACGTGGATGCCCGCTCGGGGGCAAAAACGGAGGTAATCAATCCTTCTACCGGGCAGGTCTACGCCACCGCCCCACTCTCAGATAGCGCCGATGTCGACACCGCTATGAGCGCTGCAGCTGCGGCCTTTGATGAATGGCGAGAAACAACTCCGAGTGAACGCCAGCGAGCACTGCTCAAGATCGCTGATTCCATTGAGGCTCGAGCTGAGGAGTTAGTGGCAATTGAGAGCGAGAACACGGGTAAACCTTTGGCGCTGACAACCTCTGAAGAGGTTCCGCCGATGCTTGATCAGATTCGTTTCTTTGCTGGCGCAGCGCGACTTCTCGAAGGGCGTTCTGCGGGTGAATATATGAGGGGCCATACCTCGATGATTCGCCGAGAACCGATAGGAGTTATCGCTCAAGTAACACCGTGGAATTACCCCATGATGATGGCGGTTTGGAAGTGGGCACCAGCCATTGCAGCGGGAAACGCTGTCGTTCTTAAGCCAAGTGATACCACCCCGGCCTCAACCGTTTGGATGGCTCAGATTATGGCTGAGCATCTGCCCGCGGGTGTTTTCAACGTCGTCTGTGGTGACCGTGACACGGGTCGCGCACTAGTTGAACATGAGACTCCACAGATGGTTTCCATAACTGGTTCGGTTCGAGCCGGTATTGAAGTGGCCGGGTCTGCCGCAAAGGACGTTAAGCGGGTACACCTCGAATTGGGTGGCAAAGCGCCGGTGGTCGTCTTCGCAGATGCGGATTTAGCGGCGGCGGCTGCCACGATTGCAATCGCTGGATTTTTCAATGCGGGTCAGGATTGCACCGCGGCGACACGCGTGTTAGTCGAAGATTCGGCCTACGACGAGTTCGTGGCACTCCTCGCCGAGCAGGCAAAAACGGTGGCCCTAACTGGAGCGCCAAACGAGGACGTGCTATTTGGGCCGGTTAACAATGCCAATCAACTCGCTCGCGTATCTGGTTTCTTGGAGCGCATCCCATCCCACGCTTCAATTGCTGCCGGCGGATCTCGAGTTGATCGCCCTGGTTTCTTCCATGAAGCGACGGTTGTCGCAGATTTGATTCAGAGCGATGAAATGATCCAGAACGAAATTTTCGGTCCTGTGATCACGGTGCAAAAGTTCAGTGATGAGAAGGAAGCTTTGCGTTTTGCAAATGGTGTGCAGTACGCGCTGGCTTCGAGTGTTTGGACGAAGGACCATGGCCGCGCGATGCGGATGGCCAAACGCCTAGACTTTGGTTGTGTTTGGATCAACACTCACATCCCGCTGGTGGCTGAAATGCCGCACGGTGGCTTCAAACATTCTGGATATGGCAAGGACCTTTCCCTCTATGGCTTCGAGGATTACACCCGGATCAAGCATGTCATGATGA
This sequence comes from Actinomycetes bacterium, assembly GCA_025355805.1. Classification (GTDB taxonomy): domain Bacteria; phylum Actinomycetota; class Actinomycetes; order Nanopelagicales; family Nanopelagicaceae; genus JANXYY01. The sequence continues at coordinate 22,755 of JANXYY010000024.1, read as the reverse complement.
ATATTGGTGAATAGCGGCAATTATCGGACGCTGCGCAAATCGGAACCCGATCCAACCTGACGAAAGGTATTTGTGATGATAGAGAAGCCGGTATCTGTACCAGGGTTCGCCCAATTCATAAAAGCGCAGGCGACTCGCCGTGCGGTTTTGGGCGGCGTGGGTGCCACTGGAATCGCGGCCTTTCTGGCCGCCTGTGGAACGTCGGCGGGGACTAAGTCTGGGACCGCGGCTGGAGCCACAGTTACCGACCTGTCTGAGAAAGATAAGACTCTGATTGTCTCCAACTGGCCGCTTTACATTGATGTTGATTCAAAGAACCAGTCAGATCACCCTTCGATCGACGGTTTCACTGCCAAGACTGGAGCGAAGGTTACGTACACGGAGGACGTGAGCGATAACAACGTCTTCTTCGGCAAGGTCCGTAATCAATTGGCGGCCGGACAAGCCACTGGACGGGACTTGATCGTCCTCACCGACTGGATGGCGGCTAGGTTAGTTCGATTGGGCTGGGTCGAAAAAGTCGATAAGGCGAATGTCCCGAATGTGACGGCGCACTTGCGTCAGGCACTTAAATCGCCGAGCTGGGATGCTAATCGTGATTATTCTGCGCCTTGGCAATCTGGATTTTCTCTCATCGCATACAATGAGCATGTAACTAAACCGGTAAAAGATATTGATGAACTCTTCACTCGTCCTGACCTCAAGGGTAAGGTCACACTTCTTACCGAAATGCGCGACACCGTAGGTCTAGTGCTTCTGTCGCTGGGCAAGAGCCCAAGCAACTTCACGAATGATGATTTCAACGCAGCCATGGCAAAGATTCAGAAGGCCGTCGATTCTGGTCAGGTGCGGAAATTCACCGGGAACGAATATGCCCCCGATCTTGCCAAGGGAAATATCGCTGCTTGTATTGCTTGGTCTGGCGATGTAGTTCAGTTGCAGTTCAAAGATCCGAAGATTAAATATGCAGTGCCAGATGCCGGTATCACCCTTTGGTCAGACAACATGCTCATCCCGAACAAAGCGGCGCATAAGAAAAACGCAGAGGCGTGGATGAACTATTACTACGATCCCGCAATCGCTGCCCAAGTGGCGGCATACGTGAACTACATCTGTCCGGTAGATGGGGCGCAAGCCGAGGCGGAGAAGATCGATCCGAAACTAGCTAAGAATCAACTGATTTTCCCATCGGCAGAGACGCTTTCAAAATCACATATTTTCATGGGGTTAGATGCGGCGACCGAGAAGACCTACCAAGACGCATTTTCAAAAGTATCGGGCGGCTGAAAAATTGGCTCAAGCGGAATCAGTAGGTGGAGATCTTCAACTCGTCCATCTAACCAAAATGTTCGCAACTTTTACCGCCGTTGATGACCTCAACTTGGTGATTCCAAAAGGATCGTTTTTCGCGCTGCTTGGGCCTTCTGGATGTGGAAAGACCACGACACTTCGCATGGTGGCTGGACTTGAAGAGCCAACATCCGGTCAAATTATGATCGGCGAGAAGGATATTTCCTTCGAACGCCCCTACCGGAGACCGGTGAACACCGTCTTTCAGTCGTATGCGCTCTTCCCACATCTGGATATTTTCGAAAATGTCGCCTTTGGGCTGCGCCGACGAAAGGTAAAAGAAGTTAAGTCGCAAGTTGAAGCAATTCTCTCACTCGTTGAACTGGATGGTTTTGCCCGAAGAATGCCGGCGCAACTTTCTGGCGGGCAACAGCAGAGAGTGGCGCTGGCTAGGGCACTGATAAATAAGCCAGAAGTACTTCTATTGGACGAGCCCCTCGGTGCACTTGATTTGAAGCTCCGTCGTCAGATGCAAATCGAACTGAAACGAATTCAAGTTGAAGTGGGAATTACTTTCGTACACGTCACGCATGACCAGGAAGAAGCCATGACGATGGCCGATACAATTGCCGTGATGAACGGTGGCAAAGTCGAACAGATGGGGTCACCTACCGAACTCTATGAAAACCCTCGTACAACTTTCGTAGCCAATTTCCTCGGTCAGTCCAACTTAATTTCGGGAAAAGTGTTCGAACGATCCGACGATCTCGGTGTTGAGCTTTACGGAAATCGAATTAGAGTGCCTCGCTCTCGTACTTCTAGTAACTCAGATTCGCTCTGGGTCGGCGTACGGCCAGAGAAGATAAATATCACTCTCGCAGATCGGCCGATACCTGCGGCCAACGTCATCCCTGGGGTAGTGACTGATGCTTCTTACATTGGGGTTTCAACGCAGTACTTGGTCAAGACTGCCTGGTCTGAAGAATTAATGGTTTTCGAGCAGAACCTCTTAAATTCCGGTGCTAGACCCGGTGATAGCGTCAATCTTTCTTGGGATCCAGCGCACACCTTTGCTCTTGATGCCAATCAAGACGTTGATGCTGGCGTAGAGGTGCCTGAGGCGGATTCGTGAGAACGCGCCGTTGGCTGCCATATGCGTTGCTCATTCCTGGCATACTCTGGCTCGCGATTTTCTTCATCGCGCCAATGTTCAATCTCGGCGCGACCAGTCTTTATGATCCGAATGGGAGTCTTGATACCGGCTACCGAATGACCTTTCATGTTGCCAACTACGGCGATGCGCTTTCCCAGTACTATCCCCAATTCCTTCGCTCATTCAGTTACGCGGGGATTGCAACGATTTCGGCGTTGATAATTGCCTATCCGCTGGCATACGCCATCGCATTTAAGTCAGGTAGATGGAAAAACTTCCTACTGGTTCTCGTTATCGCGCCTTTTTTCACTTCATTTTTAGTTCGAACGCTGGCCTGGACTGCGATCTTGGGAGACAACTCCACTTTTGTGCATTTCTTACACACAATTCACCTGCTCGGTCCACAAGGTCGAATTCTGGCGACTCCGGTCGCGGTAATAACTGGACTCACCTATAACTTTCTTCCCTTCATGACGCTTCCCCTGTACGCGAGTCTGGAAAAGATTGATCCGCGGTTGATCGAAGCCTCTAGCGACCTTTACGCTTCTGCCTTTACCGGGTTTCGAAAAGTTACGGTGCCACTGTCGTTACCAGGGGTGGTGGCTGGAACTTTACTTACTTTCATTCCAGCCTCGGGCGACTACATAAATGCCACGCTTTTGGGACAAGGTGCTCGCACATCAATGATTGGAAATGTCATTGATAGTGCTTTCCTAGTGCGACTTGCATACCCGTTAGCGGCAGCCCTCTCATTCATGCTTATGGCTGCCATCGTCGGAATCGTTATTTTCTATATTCGTCGCGCCGGAACTGAGGAGTTGGTCTGATGCCCACCGCAACGTCCACCCGCTCTCCTAGCCAACCCGTTCTCAAGACTCCGAGCCAAATTCACAGGGCGCGAGTCTGGTTCCGCTCTCATTTGATTCTCCTGGTGGGCATCGTCGTACTCGGATACATGTTCCTTCCAGTTTTTGTAGTGGTAGCCCTCTCGTTCAACGAGCCCAAATCGCGCCTTACATACACGTTCGATAAATTTACCTTCAACAATTGGTTACATCCGTGCCAAGTCGGCGACATGTGCACGGCCGTCGGAACAAGTTTAAAAATTGGAATACTTGCGACGATCGGTGCCACGTTAATCGGCACGCTGATGGCCTTTGCCATAGTGCGTCATCGATTCCGCGGTCGCGCGGTGACTAATTTGCTCGTCTTCCTGCCGATGGCCTCTCCAGAAGTTGTAATGGGGTCATCGCTTCTAACCCTCTTCGTGGCGGCGAAGTTCCCACTGGGTTTTTGGACAATTTTGATCGCTCACATCATGTTCTGCATATCGTTTGTTGTGGTCACGGTAAAAGCGCGTTTAGCCGGTTTAGATCCGCGCCTAGAGCAAGCCGCGATGGATCTCTATGCCGATGAATGGCAGACCTTCAGACGAATTACCTTGCCGCTGGTGATGCCAGGAATAGTTAGTGCAGCGCTACTTGCGTTCTCTCTCTCATTTGATGATTTCATTGTCACCAACTTCAACTCAGGATCCACGGTTACTTTCCCGATGTTCGTTTGGGGGGCGGCTCAACGTGGAATACCGCCACAGGTCAACGTAATCGGCACCGCGATGTTCCTGTTTGCCCTAACTTTGGTCTTGATTTCACAACTCCTCGGAGCGCGCCGCAGACGCAGACTGGGCTAGCGGGGACCCTCAGATGGCGACCATCGACCCATTTATTTTGAGACATTTATCGGACGTACAACCTGCTCTCTATTGGATGGAAGAAGATCCACTAGAGCCAGAAAGTCATTCTGCTCTCATCGGCGAAACTACGGCCGATTTGGTGATAGTCGGTGCCGGATTCACCGGATTGTGGACAGCACTGCTGGCTAAAGAGCAGGACCCAAATCGAAGTGTGATCATTATTGAGCAGCGGGAAACCGGTGCCGCTGCTTCGGGACGCAATGGAGGTTTCTGTTCCGCCTCGTTAACGCACGGCTTCCACAATGGAAAACGTCGCTTTCCAACTGAGATGGCCGTGATAGAACGCCTTGGAAGGGAGAATCTAGATGCTATTGAGGCCACCATTGCGCGCTATGGAATCGAATGTGACTGGGAGCGAACTGGCGAGATACGTGTCGCAACTGAACCTTGGCAATTGGATGGGATGGAAGGAGAGGTCGTTGAACGTAATGCACTCGGCGACTCCGTCACATTTTTGGATCGTCAAGAAATCCAGACTCGAGTGCACTCCCCGATCTATCTAGGCGCTATTTACGATCATGACGGAACCGCGTTGGTTGATCCAGCCCGCCTTGTCTGGGGACTTGAACGCGCCTGTATTTCGCTCGGCGTTCGCATTTATGAAAACTCGCAGGTCGAGTGGCTTGAGCGTAAAGATGAAGGAGTGATCGTTCACACTTCCTACGGACAGGCGTTAGCAAAGAAGGTTGCGCTGGCGACAAATGTTTACCCTTCACTTGTGCGAAGTGCGCGCAAGTACATTATTCCGGTTTACGATTACGTTCTGGTCACCGAGCCCCTTACCGAAATTCAACGCGAGAGTATTGGATGGAATGGGCGCGAAGGAATCGGAGACTCAGGAAATCAGTTCCATTACTACCGACAGACTAACGATGGTCGAATTCTCTGGGGTGGTTGGGATGCGATTTATAATTTCCGTGGGAAAGTCCGACAAGAATACGATTTCCGGGCCGACACTTATGCCACTCTCGCGGCCCACTTCCTAAAAACGTTTCCACAACTAGCGGGGATTAAATTCACTCACGCCTGGGGTGGAGCGATCGACACATGCACGCGCTTCTCCCCGTTTTGGGGCATCTCGCGAGATAAGCGAATTGGCTATGTCCTTGGCTATACCGGCCTTGGAGTGGCTGCAACCCGTTTTGGCGCTGCAACCATGCTCGATCTTTTGGATGCACAGAACACCGAACGTACGAGATTACGAATGGTTCGACGCAAGCCCGTACCATTTCCACCCGAGCCGTTGAGATACGTCGGTATCCAATTTACGAAATGGTCAATAAATCGGGCTGACCAAAATGGTGGGAAGCGAAATCTTTGGCTAAAAATTCTTGATGGTATTGGCTTGGGCTTTGATTCCTAGATATTCGTAATAAGGTCGTCCTGTGACTCGAATTGGTGGGATGTACGGCCCCGATATTACTTTCCTTGGTGTGGCTCGTTGTGATCTTGATGATCCGGCCTCGTTTGCCGAAGCCGACATCGTGATTGTGGGTGCCCCTTTTGATGGTGGTACTTCGCATCGTGCGGGTGCTCGCTTTGGACCGCAGGCAATTCGTAGTGCCGACTATCTGCCACACGATGCCAGCCGCCCGCATCTCTCCTTGCGTACAGATGGCCTCAAAGATCTCCGAGTTGTCGATGCTGGCGATCTAGCAATGCCATCTGGGGATACCGAACTTTCGCTGAAGGTGCTTGAGGCTGCCACTTTGAAAATTGCCGCTGCTGGGGCCATTCCGGTGATCCTCGGTGGGGATCACACGATCGCCGCCGCTGACGTCGTGGGAGTTGCTCGTCATATCGGTTGGGGTCGAGTCTCAATGATTCACTTCGACGCGCATGCTGATACTGGTAACGATCAGTGGGGTTCCCTCTATGGGCATGGCACTCCAATGCGGCGCTTGATTGAGTCGGGGGCAATCCGAGGAGATCGATTCTTACAATTAGGACTTCGCGGTTATTGGCCTGAGCCGGAGACGCTGGACTGGATGAAAGATCAGGCGATGCGCTCATTTGAGATGACCGAAATTCATCACCGTGGTTTAGATCCAGTTTTGGATGAAAGTTTTGCAATCCTCACCGAAGAATGTGAAGGCGTATTTCTTTCCGTCGATATCGATGTAGTCGATCCCGGAATGGCACCAGGTACTGGGACTCCTGAACCGGGCGGGATGACGAGTCGGGCGTTATTGGAAGCAGTGCGCAGGATCTGTCTAGAACTCCCGATCGTTGGCATAGATATCGTGGAGGTCTCGCCCCCCTATGACCATGCAGACATTACGGCGTTACTTGCGAATCGCGTGGTTCTCGAGGCGCTAAGTGCGATTGCACGAAGGCGAAAAGATCTCACCGAACATGGCCGGATCACTTATGACCCTAAGCAGAACTTGCTTGATCGTTAAGCCAAAGAGGCAAGGGCCTTCTCGATGATTTCCAGTGCCTCTAGCAGAAGATCTTCCGGCATCACAAGTGGTGGCAAGAAACGTAGAACGTTTCCGTAGGTTCCGGCGCTTAAGACAAGTACACCTTCTTGTTGGCAGAACTTGGTGATGGCACTAACCGCGGCTGGATTCGGATCTTTTGTTCCGGGGAGAACCAATTCAATTGCGATCATTGCGCCGCGGCCACGGACATCGCCTATGACTGGATATTTTCGCTTCATTTCCGTCAGGGCTGGCAACATGATTTCGCCAATACGTCGCGCTTTGCCAATGAGATTTTCTTCTTGAATCGTCTTGATCGCACCAATCGCCGCTGCGCACGCGATCGGAGATCCACCGAATGTGCCACCGAGACCGCCGACGTGGACACTGTCCATGATCTCGGCACGACCAGTAACTCCAGAAAGGGGGAGCCCGCCGGCGATACCCTTCGCGGTTGTGATCAGATCGGGAATGACCTGTTCGTCCTCGCAAGCAAACATATCGCCAGTGCGGGCGAATCCAGTCTGCACTTCATCCGCTACGAAAACGATGCCGTGCTCTTTAGCGAAGGCAGCGAGTCCAGGCAAAAAGCCTTTGGGTGGAACGATGAAGCCACCTTCTCCTTGGATTGGTTCAATGATGATTGCGGCAACATTCTCGGCACCGATCTCCTTTTCAATCTTCTGCAGTACCTCATTCAGTGCCTCTTCGGCACAGTTATCTGATGAGCCAATCCAGCGGTATGGATAGGCCATCGGCATCCGATAAACCTCGCTAGCGAATGGGCCAAATGAGTGTTTGTACGGCATTGACTTTGCGGTCATTGCCATCGTCAAATTGGTCCGACCGTGGTAACCATGTTCGAAGACCACAATCGCATCGCGCTTGGTGTAGGCGCGAGCGATCTTCACTGCATTTTCTAGCGCCTCCGCACCTGAATTAAAGAGTGCGCTTTTCTTCGCGTGATCTCCAGGAGTCAACTCGTTTAACGACTCGCACACTTCGACATAACCTTCATAGGGGGCGACCATGAAGCAGGTGTGAGTGAACGCGGCCACTTGCTCTTGTACATTTTTTACGACGTGATCCGCGCTATTACCGACGCTCACGACCGCTATTCCGGCTCCCATGTCGATGATTGAGTTGCCATCAACATCGAGGATGACTCCACCACCGGCTGCACTGACGAAGATCGGCATCGTCGTTCCCAAACCTGCCGAGACCGCCTTGGCGCGACGTTCAAGCAGCACCCGTGACTTTGGGCCTGGAATCTCGGTAACGATTCGTCGTACTTGAGGAAGTGTTGGACCGCCGCTCATGATTTCTCCTAGAGATCTGATTACCTTCAAAACTACTCGAACTTAGCGTACGTCTCGCGTCAGTGTCGCAGCAGTTTCGCAGCGGTGGGGCGCCCGGGCCCGCATTCTGCGAAGATAGCGACGTGGGCAACCAGCGTCGTCGGATCGTGGTCCTGGGATCTACCGGATCCATCGGCGTCCAGGCCCTGGAACTCATTGCCGAACATCCAGAGCGTTTCGAATTGGTCGCGCTCTGCGCGGAAGGATCACGGGCAGATCTACTGGTGGCTCAAGTTAAAGCCACCGGAGTCAGCCAAATCGGCGTGGCAAATTCGGAGATTGCGGCGCGAATCCGAGCTGCGCTACCCGGCGTGGATGTTATCGATGGCCCTTCCGCGGCGGAAGAGATCGCTGGGAAACCGGCGGACTTGGTGCTAAACGGCATTACGGGATCAATCGGACTTCGGCCTACCCTGGCGGCGCTTAAGGCGGGGTCACTGCTCGCATTGGCAAATAAGGAATCGCTAATAGCAGGGGGAGCGCTGGTTAAAACGGCCTCGGAGGTCGGCCAGATTATTCCAGTGGATTCGGAGCATTCAGCCATAGCCCAGGCGCTGCGTTCTGGGGAACATCGTGAAGTTAGTCGCCTCATCCTGACCGCAAGTGGTGGGCCATTTAGGGGCAGAACTCGCGCTTCGCTCGCCGATATCACTCCTACCCAAGCGTTAGCGCATCCCACCTGGCAGATGGGAGAGGTGGTCACCATCAATTCAGCCACGTTGGTCAATAAGGGTTTGGAATTGATTGAGGCGCATTTGCTCTTTGACGTTCCCTACTCAAGGATCGAAACGGTTATTCACCCGCAGTCGATTGTGCACTCACTTGTCGAGTTTATTGATGGATCCACTATCGCCCAGGCGAGCCCACCCAGTATGCGAATTCCAATCGCCTTAGCCCTTTCTTGGCCCGAAAGATTGGCTGACGTTGCTCCGCCTTGTGATTGGCAGCAGGCTGCCTCTTGGACCTTTGAGCCAATCGATCACGCGACCTTTCCCGCAGTTGACATTGCTCGACGGGCAGGCGAGGCTGGCGGCATCGCGCCGGCCGCCTTTAACGCGGCGAACGAAGAGTGCGTCACAGCGTTCCTAAAGGGTGAACTGGCCTTTCTGGAAATTTCACGAGTTCTTTATGCGGTCATTGAGGATGTTCTGGCTGGTTCCAATAACATTCCCCGTGATGTTGAAGATGTCGATGAGGCGGAAACCCTGGCCCGACGCCAGGCTCGCCGATTGATCAAAGGGATGGCTAAATGAAGTGGATTGGCGTGGCCGCGTTCGTCGCCGCTTTGATCCTTTCGGTCATGCTCCACGAAGCTGGGCACTTTTTATTGGCCAAGCGCTTCGGCATGAAGGTGACCGAATTTTTCGTCGGCTTTGGCCCGCGACTCTATTCGCGCGTGCGGGGCGAGACCGAGTATGGATTTAAGGCGATACCAGCTGGTGGTTACGTTCGCATTCTTGGCATGACCCCTTCCGAGCCGCTCGCGCCTGAAGATGAACCCAGGGCCTTCTACCGCGCCAGCGTTGGGCGACGGATCGCGGTGCTTGCCGCTGGGTCAGTGACGCATATTATCGTTGGTTTTTTGCTCGTGTATCTCCTGCTTTCCGCGATCGGCGTCAGTACTGAAAGCACAACCTTGAGCTCCGTGTCCAAGTGCCTCACGACAACGGCCGCCGGTACCTGTTCAAAGTCTGCAAAGCCATCGCCGGCCCTCGCCGCGGGGTTGCAAGCCAAGGATCGGATCACGCAAATCAACGGAGTTGCAATCACTTCGTGGGCCCAGGCAGTGGATAAAATTAGAGCATCTGCGAATACGCCTCTGCAAATTACGGTGGAACGCGATCACCAGTTAATTTCGATGACCGCCACACCTGCGTCGTTAAAAGGGCATGGCGTATTAGGGGTCATGAGTGAAATTTCTAGCAAGCGCGATAACCCAATCTTGGCGCTAAAGAACGCCGTCACTACGACTTGGAACATGGGCACTCAGAGCGTTGGGGCGTTGGTCACCCTGCCTAGCAAGATCCCTGCGCTATGGGGACAAACATTCGAGCACCGACCCAGGGACTTGACCGGAATGGTCGGAGTAGTCGGAGTTGCTCGAGTCTCAGGTGAAGCACTTGCCTCGCAAAAACTTTCATGGAGCGAGCGAATCGGGACCTTCATTATCATCCTCGCTGGATTAAATATTTTCATCGGTATTTTTAACGCTCTTCCGCTTCCGCCGCTAGATGGAGGCCACATAGCGGTTGCGCTGATTGACAAATGGCGCACCGTGAGAGCGCGTCGACGTGGCCTCGAAGCGCCAGCTCCCTTCGATGTTGTCTCCTTAATGCCGGTGACTTTGGTCGTTCTTGGAATCCTCGTGAGTCTGTCATTGCTGCTGCTCGCAGCCGATATTGTCAATCCCGTTCGGCTCAATCTCTAGGAGTGCGAGAAGATTCACTTATGACCATCGATCTTGGCAATCCAACAGCCCCCATCAAGCCGCTCGCCCCTCGGCGAGTTAGCCGTCAAATACGCGTCGGTTCGGTCCTGGTCGGAGGGGACGCGCCGGTAAGCGTCCAGTCGATGACCACGACTTTGACCTCTGATGTGGACTCGACTCTGCAACAGATCGCTGAGTTAACTGCTTCAGGCTGTCAGATAGTTCGCGTCGCCGTTCCAAGTCAAGATGACGCAGATGCGCTCGCCACGATTGCTCGCAAGTCACAGATTCCGGTGATCGCCGATATTCATTTTCAGCCGAAGTACGTCTTTGCAGCGATCGACGCGGGATGTGCGGCTGTTCGGGTCAATCCGGGAAACATCAAACAATTTGATGACAAGATCAAAGAGATTGCCAAAGCAGCCGGTGATGCCAAAGTGCCCATCCGAATTGGAGTAAACGCGGGTTCGCTCGATGCACGATTGCTAGCTAAGTACGGCAAGGCAACGCCCGAGGCGTTGGTCGAATCCGCGCTTTGGGAATGTTCGCTCTTTGAGGAGCACGATTTCCGAGACATTAAAATCTCAGTAAAGCACCATGATCCAGTTGTGATGGTTCAGGCGTATCGACTCCTCGCAGCTCAATGTGATTACCCACTCCATCTTGGTGTTACGGAGGCAGGACCAATTTTTCAAGGCACCATTAAGTCCGCGGTTGCCTTTGGTGCTCTACTTGCCGAAGGAATCGGAGACACGATTCGAGTTTCGCTCTCAGCGCCACCCGTCGAAGAAGTAAAAGTTGGAATTGCGATTCTGGAATCGATGGGTCTGCGTCAACGCAAATTAGAAATTGTCTCCTGTCCTTCGTGTGGTCGGGCGCAAGTTGATGTGTATTCGCTCGCCGAACAAGTCCAGGCAGGTCTTGAGGGAATGACAGTGCCTTTGCGCGTTGCGGTCATGGGCTGTGTAGTTAATGGTCCAGGAGAAGCGCGAGAGGCAGACCTCGGTGTCGCCTCGGGGAATGGCAAAGGCCAGATATTTGTAAAGGGGAAGGTCATCAAGACTGTTCCTGAAGCGCTAATTGTTGAGACTCTCATCGAAGAGGCGATGCGACTGGCAGATGAGATGGAGGCGCAGGGCTTCGAATCTGGGGAGCCGACGGTCCTCGTTCGATGATCCAACGGGCTCGACTACTTGAGCCTGGCGAGGATCTCAACACCGAGATCCTCGAAGTGTTAAACCGAGATCCGGTCGTGAACTGTTTCCTCTACTCACGCCTTAAGCCACTTTTCAAAAATACACTCGATTCTAGAAAGTCGATCAAAAATCTAATCGGTGGGGACCTGTGGCTTTATGAAAGAGATGGACAGTTGGATGCGATCTGTTACGCGGGTGCCAATCTTGTGCCAACCGCTGCGAATGCCGCCGCGATTGAATCCTTTGCCCAACGAGCCAAGCGAGCGGGGCGGTATTCCTCGTCTATCGTTGGCCCCCAAGAAAGTGTGTTGGAATTGTGGCAACGATTAGTTGGTTTGTGGGGACCGGCGCGCGCAGTACGTGAAAGGCAGCCACTTCTTGCCATCGACCATCGCCCAGGCGTGCTTTCAGACGTATCAGTTCGACGCGTTGAACCCGTCGAGATTATTGAACTTCTTCCCGCAAGCGTGGCGATGTTTACCGAAGAACTCGGCATCTCGCCACTTGGCGGAGATGGGGGTGCGCTCTACCGAGCCAAACTTGCGGAGTTGATCGCGAATGGTTCAGTCTTCGCGCGTTTTGAAAACGGCGAAGTGATCTTCAAATGTGAGTTTGGTGCAATCTCGCCGAGTGCGTGTCAGATTCAAGGTGTTTGGACGAGGAATGATCGACGCGGCAAAGGCATTGGTACGGCGGGTCTGGCCAGAGTTGTTGAGATGGCTCTCGATATCGCACCTGTCGTCTGCTTGTACGTCAATGATTTCAATTTTGCAGCCCGACGCAGTTACGAGAAGATTGGATTCCGCGAGGTAGGTGCCTTCGCTTCGGTTCTCTTCTAGGTAGACTCGAACCCTTCAGCTAAGGAGTCTGCCGTGTTACGAATGTCCTCGCTCTTTCTTCGCACTCTGCGCGAGGATCCGGCAGATGCTGAGGTTGCGAGCCACCGACTCTTGGTCCGCGCCGGTTATGTACGCCGCGTTGCGGCCGGAATTTACTCTTGGTTGCCGCTCGGTGTCATGGTTTTGCGCAATATTGAAAACATCGTCAGGGAAGAGATGGATCGAGCCGGATTTCAAGAAGTGCACTTTCCAGCGCTCTTGCCACGAGAACCTTATGAGCGCACCAATCGCTGGAATGAATACGGCGGTGATCTTTTCAGATTGCAAGACCGAAAGGGTGGAGACTATCTCCTCGGCCCCACTCATGAAGAGATGTTCACGCTGATGGTCAAGGGCGAATACTCATCGTACAAAGATGTGCCTCTAGTGATCTATCAGATCCAAACTAAGTACCGAGATGAGCCACGCCCACGTAGTGGGATCATTCGCGGCCGGGAATTCATCATGAAGGATTCGTACTCATTTGACATCGATGACGAGGGATTAAAACTGTCATACGAACGTCATCGCGCCGCCTACATTCGTACTTTCGATCGCCTCGGGCTCACGTATTCGATCGTTTCCGCGATGTCTGGGGCCATGGGGGGCTCGCGTTCGGAGGAGTTCTTGGCGCCTTGTGATACCGGAGAAGACACTTACGTGCTCTGCCCTAAATGTGGGTATGCGGCAAATGTAGAAGCAATGACTACGCCCGTAGATCAGATTTCTGTCTCCCTTGATCATTCAGCCATCGAGATCCTTGATACTCCGAACACGCCCACAATTGATTCCCTCGTCGCAGTTCTAAATGCTCGTTACGGTGGTGGCTTTTCGGCGACGGATACCTTGAAGAATATTTTGTTGATGGCAGATGAAGAGCCGATTTCGGTGCTCGTACCAGGGGATCGCGAAGTTGATCTCAAGCGGCTTGGTGCAAATCTTCCAAGCGTTCAAGATTTGCGCTTATTCGAGGAAGCCGATTTCGCCGTTCGACCCAAATTAGTAAAAGGATATGTAGGGCCACAGGACGCCAAAGCATCAGGTTTTCGTCTCTACGCGGATCCGAGGGTGGCACCAGGTACTGCCTGGGTCACGGGTGCAAATCAGAAAGATCGTCATGCTCGAAACGTCGTAGCTGGTCGCGACTTTGAAGTAGACCAATATGTTGAAGCCGCAGAAGTACGCGCCGGCGACGGTTGTCCTAACTGCGGAACCCCGGTTGTAATTGATCGCGCGATTGAGATCGGGCACATTTTCCAACTCGGTCGTAAATACACCGAGTCGCTTGATCTCACGGTCCTTGATGCTGAAGGTAAACAACGAGTGCTCACTATGGGCTCTTACGGGATAGGTGTTTCGCGAGGTGTTGCCGCTGTTGCTGAGCAGACGCTGGACTCGATAGGCCTTTGCTGGCCACGCGAAATCGCACCTGCAGATGTGCACCTGGTGGCTACGGGAAAGGACGAGCAACCATTTGTGGCGGCTGAAAAATTGGCCGAAGAACTTGAAGCCGCCGGTTTGCGAGTGCTATTCGATGATCGACGCGAAACCAGTCCTGGTGTCAAATTTAAGGACGCTGAGTTGATCGGCGTGCCAACAATTGTGATCGTGGGAAGAGGGCTTGCCACGGGGACGATCGAAGTTCGGGATCGTAAGTCTGGCGAACGCCAAGATGTCGCGATCGATGAAGCCGCGACAACCATCATCCACGCCTGCCAGTAGTGGTGAAGGACTCGCGCTTTGGAACTTGACGCAATCCATCTGGTATTTCTAGGTATTGCGGCTACCAGTGCGGGTTTCGTGGACGCAATCGCCGGTGGCGGCGGGCTAATTCAACTACCGGCACTGTTGGTCGCCGCACCAAAGATACCCATCGCGCAGGCGCTTGGGACGAATAAACTTGGTTCGATCTTTGGTACTTCAAGTGCCGCGTTCGCCTATTCAAAAAAGGCACGGCCTGATTTGGCTACGGCACTTCCAATGGCAGTGGCGGCTTTCATTGGTTCTGCAGCGGGCGCATCAGTGGCAACTCGAATTCCGACGTCTTTATTTAAACCCATAATCTTGGTGCTCTTAATCGCCGTAGGTATTTACACCTGGCGAAGCCCTTCCCTGGGTCAGAGCGAAGCATTGCGTTATTCAGGTCGTCGTCATACCGCACTTGCCACGATCGTGGGGTTGGTCATTGGTTTCTACGATGGCCTATTTGGCCCAGGGACCGGATCTTTTTTGATCTTTGCCTTGGTAGGGCTGCTCGGCTACGCCTTTCTCAAAGCTTCGGCGACGGCAAAGATAGTTAACGTTGGTACCAACGCGGCCGCGCTTCTGGTCTTTGGTTTTCATGGCGCAATTCTTGTTTCGATTGGCCTCTTCATGGCGGTCTGCAATATTGGTGGGGCGGTTGTTGGAGCACGTCTGGCGATTCGCGGCGGCTCTGTCTTAATTCGCAAAGTATTTTTAGGCGTTCTATTCGTTCTCGTATTACGGCTTGCTTGGGATACCTTTCACGGCTAGAGCAAGTGCTGCCAAACGTCCTTCAACACCTAATAAGAACTCGCGTGCCTGGGCAGCAGTTGTTAACGATTGACCTTCGTCATAAGCGACGAGCGCACCGAGTGGTTCAACCCCATCGGATCGAAGCGTGCTTGAGATTTGATCGCGTTCCCTTTCGTGAGCCTTCATGATCCTGATCGCCCCCGGTAATTCATTCTGAGGCAGTAGCGCGGCGGCTCGCCCGTAGGCCCAAACCGCGGCGTGCTCGCCAGCCAAGTAATTTTGAATGCTGTTGATCGCGGCGACCCTCGGATCCTGAACTTGCTTGACGGGCGCCGGAGTGCGACCGCATGCACTGAGCACAACCAGGAGTGAGAGCGCCATGGCCGTCACCGGTGATGCTTTGAGGTACCTGTCCACGCAGGCAAGGATGCCATGCGAAGCGGTACTGTTGGTCCCAGCGCTCTACGTTCACGTTTGGCGCCTGAAAACTTCACATGGAGGTAGCGATGGCTGAGATCCATGGGATCCATGAAATCCATGAGGTGACCGAGACCGCCGATTTAATCGCCTCAGCCATAACTCCGCTACTCAAAGCTGAAAACTTGGATCTCGAAGCGTTGGAAATCACGCCAATGGGAAAACGTAGAGTTATTCGCATACTGATCGACAGTGATGGTGGGATTTCCCTCGACCAAGTGGCGAAAGTTTCCAAAGCGGTTTCAGCGGAACTGGATCGCTTAGATGAGAGTGGCTCCTTGGGTCAGACTCCCTACGTTTTAGAAGTTAGTTCGCCAGGAGTGGATCGACCGTTAACTCTGGCCCGCCACTGGCGTCGCAACATCTCTCGCTTGGTTAGTTGTTCGATGGTTGATGGGTCCAAAGTCCTTGGGCGGATCATTTCAACTGGCGAGGATTTTGCCCAACTCCAGGTCGAGGACGTTGAGCAGTCGATTAGGTACGAGGATGTTAAGAAAGCTCATATTGAAATTGAGTTCAATCGAACGGGTGAGAAATAAATGGATGTCGATCTAGCGTCGCTGCGAGCACTTGTGGTTGATAAAGAAATTTCTTATGAACTCTTGGTCGTTGCCATTGAGAGCGCCATTCTGAGCGCCTATCGAGGAACCGAAGACGCGGCCCAAAATGCTCGTGTTCACTTGGATCGTGAGACGGGAAAAATTTCGATTCTCCTTGCCGAATTGGGTGAGGATGGAGTGCTCATTGGTGAGGAAGAGATCTTGCCTGCTGGCTTCAGTCGGATTGCTGCGAGCACCGCGCGGCAGGTAATCGTGCAACGCTTGCGCGAAGCCAATGACGATTTAATCGTCGGCGAATTCAATGGCACGGTCGGCGATGTGGTAACCGGGGTTATTCAGCAGGGCAGGGACCAACGAGTTGTCCATGTTGACCTAGGTAGAATCGAAGGCACCATCCCGCCCCAAGAGCAGGTGCCTGGGGAAATTTACAAGCACGGAGAGTATCTAAAGTGTTTTGTTGTAGAGGTGAAGCGCGGTACGAAAGGTCCGCAAGTCATCCTCTCTCGCAGTCATCCATCGCTTGTAAAAAAACTCTTTGCCCTTGAAGTGCCGGAAGTTGCCGACGGCACGGTGGAGATAAAAGCAATCTCGCGCGAAGCAGGACACCGATCAAAGATCGCCGTGTTTTCAAATCGCGCAGGCGTCAATCCCAAGGGGTCGTGTATCGGACCCATGGGCGCTCGAGCAAGGGCGGTGATGAATGAATTGCGCGGCGAAAAGATTGACATCGTCGAGTGGTCTGAGAATCCGGCGCTCTTTTTGGCCGAAGCGCTGGCGCCCGCCCGGGTAAGCAAGGTGGAGATCGTCGACCTGGAGGCGCGCTCAGCCAGGATCACGGTTCCTGACTTCCAACTTTCCCTGGCGATCGGGAAAGAGGGGCAAAATGCTCGATTGGCTGCCCGGTTAACTGGCTGGAAAATCGATATCAGATCCGATGCGGCGACCGAGTAAGAGCAGGTTGAGTCGACCGGCTTACGGCCCGCTTGGGAGGCGCTAGGCTTGGGCGTGGACGAGTTGGCGCAATTACCCAGGCAACCAATGCGAACTTGCGTTGGATGCCGACGGAGTCAACCTCGTTCGCACCTCTTACGCGTAGTCATGCAGGTCGTACAGGATTTAGGTCGACTGGTCCCGGATCCGTTGGCTCGCGAAAAAGGTAGAGGCGCTTGGCTCCATCATGAGTGTCTTGAAGAGGCGATGCGAAGGAAGGCTTTTAATCGAGCACTCAAGTTCGATGGATCGCTTGAAATCGAAGCGCTAGCGGAATACCTATCTAATGGGAGCGAAAGACGATGAACTCTCGATGACCGCCATTTTGGCTAAGAGCACGTCCATGAAGTAGTAAAAACGGTCACGCAGGCTTTGCGGACCGAGACAGGAGCATTGTGGCCAAGGTCCGCGTCTATGAGCTTGCAAAAGAGCTGGGCATGGAGAGCAAGGTTGTCCTTGTAAAACTCCAAGAGTTGGGCGAATTCGTTCGCTCGGCCTCCTCAACCGTTGAACCCCCGGTGGTACGCAAGATGCGGGAGTTATACCCCGCCGCGGCTCCAATTGAGACTCCAGAGAAGAAGGCACCAGCAAAGTCGGCTGCCAAGAAAGCCGCCGCAGTCGAGAGCCCAGTGTTGACGCCGGTTGAAACCGTCGCTCTCGACGCAAGTGTTCCGAGTGTTCCGAGTGTTCCGAGTGTTCCAGCGTTCCCGAGCCCGAGCGCGCCGATCGTGCCGATCGTGCCAACACCTCAGGTGGTGCCCGAAAACATTGGCGTCGTTCCTGAAGTTCCTCCGACGTCGGCTCCTCAATTGGGACGCCCGCCTCGGCCCGGAAACAACCCGTTCTCTTCACCAACGGAGGCAAGGAGTGTTTCGCCGCGTCCAAGCGGCGGTTCCGTTCGCCCGGGCAATAATCCATTCTCAACCCCAGGCATTCCGCGTCCACCATCTCGTCCGTCGGCACCAGCGATGCGACCTGGCGCGACCAGACCGGGTGGACCGAGTGCGCCAGGTAGTCGCCCTGTGGGCCCAGGCGGAGTACGCCCAGGTTTTGCGGCTCGTCCGCAACGCACCGGCGGTCCCGTCGGTCCCGGCGGCCCTTCAGGTCCAGGTGGCCCTTCCCGTCCGGGGTTCGCTGCTTCGCGTCCAGGATCTCGCCCGAGCGGTGCACCTGGTGCACCTAGTACTGGTGCTCCTAGTGCTGCCCCCGCTGGCCGCGGTGGTCCAAGTCGCGGTGGCCCAGGTCGCGGTGGCGCGGCCGGTGCTTTCGGAAAGCAAGGCGGAAAGTCGAACAAAGCGCGAAAGAGCAAAAAGTTACGCCGCGAGGAATTCGACAACATGCAGGCCCCTCAATTGGGTGGCGTCATCATTCCGCGTGGCGATGGATCTACGGTGATCCGGATGCCGCGTGGCGCATCGCTATCTGATTTTGCCGAGAAAATTGATGCTAACCCGGCGGCACTAGTGACCGCCCTCTTCCACCTAGGCGAAATGGTTACTGCAACCCAATCGGTTGACGAAGAGACTTTCGCACTTCTTGGTTCAGAACTTGGGTACGACGTTCAGATCGTTAGCCCAGAAGACGAAGATCGTGAACTGCTTGAGGAATTCGACATCGATTTGGACGCCGAAATCGCTGCGCTAGTTGACGCGAATTTGGTTGCGCGCCCGCCGGTTGTCACCGTCATGGGTCACGTCGATCACGGTAAAACTCGCTTGCTTGATGCAATTCGTAACACCGACGTGGTGCGACGTGAGGCCGGCGGGATTACTCAACATATCGGTGCCTACCAAGTGCGCACCATGCACGATGGCGTCGACCGGGCGATCACCTTCATTGATACGCCAGGTCACGAAGCTTTCACCGCAATGCGTGCTCGGGGTGCCAAGGTAACCGATATCGCGGTGCTCGTCGTTGCTGCCGATGACGGCGTGATGCCGCAGACAATCGAAGCGCTCAACCATGCTCAAGCCGCAAATGTTCCGATTGTTGTAGCGGTTAACAAGATCGATAAAGAAGGCGCGAATCCTGCCAAGGTTCGTCAGCAACTCACCGAATACAACCTCGTCGCCGAAGAGTACGGCGGGACCACGATCTTTGTTGATGTCTCGGCGAAGAGTGGTCAAGGCATCGAACAGCTTCTTGAGTCAATTTTGTTAACTGCAGATGCAGCACTTGATCTTCGAGCGCTGGCAGACACCTCTGCTCGAGGTGTCGCGATTGAAGCGCACCTTGACCGTGGGCGCGGTCCAGTAGCCACCATGTTGATTCAACGCGGAACTCTTCGCGTCGGAGATGCCGTGGTTGCAGGTGGATCCTTTGGTCGGGTTCGCGCGTTACTCAACGATGCTGGCGATTTGATTCAAAGCGCAGGCCCATCAGATCCGGTGCAGGTACTCGGGTTTACTTCAGTGCCGAATGCAGGAGACAAATTCCTCGTAGCCGACGAAGACCGTACCGCCCGCCAAATCGCTGAAAAGCGCCAGGCGGCCGAACGAAATGCTCAACTCACTAAGGCACGCAAAAAGATTTCGCTCGAAGACTTCATGGAGCAATCCAAGGTGGAGACACTCAACCTCATCATCAAGGGTGACGTCAGCGGTTCCGTCGAGGCCCTCGAAGATGCCCTGCTCACCCTCGATGTTGGTAGCGAAGTCGAGATGCGGGTTATTCACCGTGGGGTTGGCGCAATCAACAACAACGACATCACTTTGGCCTCGGCTTCAAGTGCGGTCGTCATCGGTTTCAACGTTAGACCAGAGCGCCAAACCGCGCAGTTGGCCGACCGTGAAGGCGTCGACGTGCGCTTCTACTCGGTGATCTACCAAGCGATCGAAGAGGTAGAGAAGGCTCTCAAGGGTCTGCTTAAACCCGAATTCGAAGAGGTGTCGCTCGGCTCGGCCGAGATTCGCGACGTCTTCCGTTCGAGTAAATTCGGCAACATTGCCGGTTGCATCGTGCGCGATGGTCTCATCAAGCGCAACGCCAAGGCTCGCGTCATTCGAGATGGCGTCGTGCTCGGCGACAATCTTCGGATCGAATCTCTGCGTCGTTTCAAGGACGACGCGAATGAAGTGCGTGAAGGATTTGAGTGCGGTATCGGACTCGGAACCTTTAACAATCTTCAGGCCGAAGACATCATTGAGACCTTCGAAATGCGTGAGAAGGTGCGTGCGTAGGTATGACCCAATCGCAACGTGCTCGAAAAGTCTCAGACCGCATTCGTGTGGTTGTCGCTGAGATGCTCGAGCAGAAAATCAAGGATCCTCGCCTTGGTTTTGTGACGATAACCGATGTTCGAATCACCGGAGATTTGCAGCACGCTTCGATTTTCTACACCGTTCTTGGTGGCGAAGACGAACGTTCTGCTAGCGCCGCTGCCCTCGAGAGTGCAAAGGGCTTGATTCGCTCATCGGTTGGAAAAGAGATCGGTGTTCGACTAACTCCATCAATTGAGTTCATCGCCGACGCAATTCTTGAGACAGCGGCCCATTTGGAGGCAATCCTTGCCGAAACGGCAGCCCGCGATGCCGAGATCGCTAAGGCAAGTGCCGGCGCCTCGTACGCAGGCGATGTAGATCCCTATCGCGCGCCGCGCATCAAGGATGCTGAAGACGACGAGTGAGCCCGCAACCTGGTGATGACGGAGGCTCTCGGGACGGATTAGTTATCGTCGATAAAGAGCGCGGTTGGACCAGTCACGATGTGGTTGCGAGAATGCGGCGAATTGCAGGAACTCGTCGCGTTGGACATGCCGGGACCCTTGACCCGATGGCTACCGGTGTATTAATTCTTGGAATAAATCGGGCCACCAGATTGCTTGGGTACCTTTCCAGCAGAAGCAAAATCTATGAAGCCACAATTCGACTCGGGGCATCCACGATCACTGACGATGCTGAAGGTGAAGTGATTGCGCAGGCCACACCAACTGAATTGGCGACGGTCACGGAAGCGGAAATTGCCAAGCAAATAGCGTTATTTCGTGGCGAAATTAGGCAACGCCCAAGTTCTGTGTCGGCGATCAAGATCGATGGCGTGCGCTCTTATACAAAAGTGCGCGCAGGCGAAGAGGTAGTGCTTCCAGAACGGGAGGTAAACATCTTTCGCTACGAAGCAGTTCTTCGTGAGCGATCCGAGTTCTACATTGACATAGATGCAATCGTTGAATGTTCTTCAGGGACTTATATCCGAGCCCTGGCCCGCGACTTGGGTGCGCACCTGGGTGTCGGAGGACACTTAACTGCTTTACGTCGCACTTCAATCGATTCTTTTACCGTGGGTGCCGCACGTAAGATCGATGAATATGAAAAAGATTTTGCCTTCATGCCACTTGTCGATGCGGCGCGCATGGCGTTTCAGACACGTTCTCTAACTGATCAGGAGCGACACATTCTTTCCCATGGTGGTTCGTTGACGCCAAATGAAAGTGATGTTGTGACTGCGGCGATCTTCGAAGAATCCCTAATCGCATTGGTGCAGAACCGATCCGATGAAGCAAAACCTTTGGCGGTTTTTGTATGAAGTCCATCAAGCAATTGCGATACCTCTATGCACTCCCGCTCCTCCTGGGCGTGATTGCATTCATCTCGTCAGCACTCGGCAGTCGCACTCTCTACATGTGGTTGGCCATCCTTCTGCTCGCCGGGACGGTGGCAACCTTGCAATTCTTTAGCATGCGTATAAAGCGTGCGGTGCGCGATTCTTCTGAGCGCGCAATTGAAGGAGCCACCCTGGCCGGTGCTCTCTTCTCAACTCTTTGGACAACCTTCTCCGCCGCCTTACTCATAACGATCCGACGGCACTAAGGTCTGATGACTGTGGGCATTCCATTTTGGTTCGGCAAACAACCCGCCGGTGGCCAACGTACGGTCGTGGCGATCGGTGTCTTCGACGGAGTCCATCTCGGTCATCGTGAAATCATTGCAACCGCAAAAAGACGTGCCGATGAATTAAAGCTTCCGTTGATCGCGCTCACCTTCCAACCCCATCCCACTGCCGTACTCGCACCCGATAGGCAGCCCGCGATGCTCACCACCGTCGCTAATCGCGCCGAACTGCTTCTTGGCGCTGGCGCAGACGCCGTGGTGGTCTGGCCCTTCACCAAAGAGTTTTCGTCGTATTCACCTGAAAAATTTGTCGATTCGACTCTTTGCGACACCCTGGGTGCCAAGGCGGTTTTCGTTGGAGCTAACTTCACCTACGGCCACAGCGCTGCAGGCGGAGTTGAACACTTGCGCGGGTATGGATTGATCAAAGATTTTGAGGTTGTGGCAGCGCCTCTCCTGCTCGACGGGCTTAAACCCGTCTCCTCCACCTCGATCCGGGCGGCGATTCAAGGCGGAGATCTTCAACGCGCTTGGCACCTGTTGGACCGCGTGCACTGCGTGGAAGGACTGGTGGTTCATGGCGATGCCCGAGGCCGCCAACTTGGATATCCGACCGCGAACCTGGCGCTACCCCCGCACACCTGTATCCCGGCCGACGGCGTTTATGCCGGCTGGCTTAGCGTCGCGGGAGAGCGATGGCCAGCGGCAATATCGGTTGGCACCAATCCCACCTTCGATGGGATCGAGCGTCGGGTCGAGGCTTATGCCCTGGACCGCGAAGACTTGGCTCTTTATGACCAGGTGGCACGCGTCGAGTTCGGTTGGCGATTGCGCGAGACCCTTAAGTTCGACTCGATCGAGGATCTTTTGGTTCAAATGGCCAAAGATTGCGATCAATCGCGCGAACTGACACGCCCGCAACTATGA
>JANXYY010000014.1 GCA_025355805.1 Actinomycetes bacterium | reverse complement strand
GGGCTTGATTCCCTTTAGTCTTGTTGGGTACGTCTCGATTTTTGATGACCCGGTTGGTTTCTTGAAGCTCTTCATTCTCCCATGGATTGGACTGGCATTCGCCTTCGCCGCGATCTATACCCGGTTTACCAGAGCGACCGTCTTAGAGACCCTCGGCGAAGACTACATTCGTACGGCTCGAGCCAAGGGTTTGTCTGAAAAAATGGTTCTGCGTAGGCACACCCTTCGCGCCGCAATCGCACCAATCGTAACCTTGGCTGGGCTTGACTTCGCCGGGCTGTTAGGCGGAGCGATCATTACCGAAACGATTTTCAACCTGCCTGGTCTTGGCCGGCTTTCCTTGCAATCGGTTACCGATTTCGATCTCCCAATTGTTGTCGCAACGGTCCTGTTGGCCGCTGGGATTGTCGTGATAATGAACTTAATCGTCGACTTGCTTTATGCCGTGATCGATCCAAGGGTGCGTGTGGCGTGAGCCATCTTCTCGAAATCAAGAATCTAAGCGTCGCATTCCCTACTCACGATGGGTTGGTTCGCGCCGTTTCGGACGTCAACTTAACCCTGGACCGTGGAGAACTGGTCGCAATCGTCGGAGAATCTGGATCGGGCAAGACGGTAACAAGTTTGTCTGTCATGAGTCTGCATAACCGACGAACCGCGCAAATCACCGGCCAGATTCTCGTCCAGACTCCTGACGGTGTTGTAGACGTCGTCAGTGCAGAAGAACCCATCGTTCGAGCGCTACGTGGCAAGACCGTTGCAATGATTTTCCAAGATCCAATGTCTTCTCTTCACCCCTATTACACCATCAGCAAGCAGCTCACTGAGGCGTTTCGGATTCACAACAAGGTCTCCAAAAAGGTGGCCAATGCTCGAGCGATAGAGATGCTTGACCTGGTGGGAATTCCTGAACCAGATAAACGAGCGAAAGAATACCCACACCAATTCTCTGGGGGTATGCGCCAGCGAGTAATGATCGCGATGGCGTTGATTAATAACCCTGACATTGTGATCGCGGACGAACCGACGACTGCCCTTGACGTCACCGTCCAAGCCCAAATCCTTGAATTGCTTCGAAAGTTGCAGAAGGAATTCGATATGGGCATCCTCCTGATCACCCATGACCTCGGGGTCGTAGCGGGGATCGCCGATCGAGTTAACGTGATGTATGCGGGGCAGGTTGTTGAATCGGGCGTTGTGGATGACATTTACTACCGCCCCTTAGCGCCTTACACGATGGCCCTTCTGGCTTCGATCCCAAGCGTTGCCGCAAAAGGAGCAGGCCAGTTATCAGCAATCCCGGGGCAGCCACCGTCCATGATTTCGCTGCCAAAAGGCTGCTCATTCCAACCCCGATGTGCACTAGCGCATCTGGTTCCCAACCATCTGTGTGAACGTGTGATGCCGGAATTAACTGAGGACGAACCTCGCCACCTCGCGCGCTGCCACCTTGAATTATCGGCCCGAACGCACGCGGCGGCCGAAGCACGTGCCAACCGAATTGTTGGAGGTCAGGCATGAGCGAGCCGATTATTAGTTTTGAAGGGATTAAGAAGTATTTCCCAATCAAACAGAAAGGGATGGCGCGCGGCGAATCCGGAGTCGTGAAGGCCGTCGATGGAATCGATCTTCAGGTCTTCCCTGGTGAGACCGTAGGGTTGGTGGGAGAATCTGGATGTGGCAAAACCACAGCAGGACGCACTTTTCTTAAACTTTATGAACCAACTGCCGGTCGAATTATCTTTGAGGGCGAAGACATTACTAAGTTGAAACCCCACCAGATGGTGCCCTTCCGATCGAAAATGCAGATGATCTTTCAGGATCCGTATTCCTCGCTCAACCCGCGCCACACAATTGGAAAAATCATTGCGGCGCCTTTTGAAATTCAGAAAATAACGCCCCCTGAGGGTGTCAAAAAAGCCGTGCAATCGGTGATGGAACGGGTTGGTCTCAACCCAGAGCATTTCAACAGATACGCACATGAATTTTCGGGTGGTCAGCGTCAAAGGATTGGAATTGCTCGTGCGATTGTTCTAAGACCCAAATTTATTGCAGCTGATGAACCGGTAAGTGCCCTTGATGTTTCGATTCAAGCGCAAATTGTTAATCTGCTGGACGATCTGCAAAAAGACTTTGGCCTTTCCTACGTCTTCATTGCGCACGATCTGTCCGTCGTTCGCCATATTTCGCACCGAGTGGCCGTAATGTATTTGGGAAAAATGATGGAGTTAGCTCCTACTGAGGAGCTCTATGCGAGGCCGCGCCACCCATACACTGTTGCTCTTCTCTCAGCGGTTCCAGTGCCAGATCCGCACATCGAACGTGAGCGTGAACGCATCATTCTCTCGGGCGATCTGCCGAGCCCAATCCATCCGCCGTCCGGTTGTGTATTTCATACTCGGTGTTGGAAAGCTCAGGAGAAGTGCAGAGTCGACGTACCTGAATTCGTCGATATTTCACCAAATCATAAGTTGGCCTGCCACTTCCCAGTGGATTAGCCAACGGTGTTGATTGTCCTTCCACCTAGCGAGGCAAAGTCCCTTCCAACAAGTGGGATGAGCCTGGCTCCCGCCTCACTTTCATTCGCCAACGAGTTGACCATTCCACGCGCCGAAGTCTGGAAACGACTTATCTCCGTGGCTTCCGGGCCAAAAAACCGTGCGCTGTCAACCTTGGGGCTCACCACCGGCTTGGCCGATGAGTTAATCCGCAACTCGAATCTGCGATCTGCTCTTTGCGGCCCTGCGATCAAGATCTACGTTGGAGTCTTATACGGAGCCCTGGATTGGGCGACCCTGTCCACGGTGGCGAAAAAGCGGGGCGAATCCGAATTGCTGATCGTCTCCGCCCTTTTTGGCGCGCTGCGTCCACTTGATCGGATTCCCGCCTATCGACTTAGCATGCAAGTGAAACTGCCAAAGATCGGTCCTCTAGGTTCTTACTGGAAAAAGTATCTCGCTCAACCGCTTGATGCCGTCGAATCTGAACTCATCGTCGATATGCGCTCGCAAACATATCTAAGAGCCTGGGCTCCAAACCCGGCGCACACGGCACATGTCCGCGTATTCACTGAGAAGGGTGCCACCCGTTCCGTAGTTTCACACATGGCAAAATTTACGCGGGGGCAAATCACTCGGTCTTTGCTGAGCCTCCCAAAGTCCCCAAAGAATATCGGGGAATTGTCATCAGCACTTGGCATGGATTATCAAATCGACGTGATTGAACCGAAGAGCGCTCGTGAGCCATATTTCTTGGATGTAATTCTCCAAGCCTAAATTCGAATTGCAAGTTCCCTTGAGTCGCGTCTACAAATGATGAGAGTTAGCCTTGGCATTATGACTTCGCGACGGCTTCAGATTGGCGCCATCGCGACGCTTCTGGTTCTCCTTGGCATGATCGGAAGCGCAATCCCCTTGCAAGCCACATCTAAAAATCGAATTAATGTCACAATCGAAGGCGCGGGCGTGAGCCTTGACGCGACCTTGTACCTACCAGTAAAAACACCAGCGCCTGCGGTTCTCCTTGCGCACGGCTTTGGCGGGAGCAAAGATTCGGTAGTCACCGAAGCAAAAACCTTGCAATCGCGAGGATTTGTCGTCCTCGCTTGGACGGCCCGTGGTTTCGGAAATTCAACTGGCACAATCTCAATGAATTCTCCAGATGGCGAAGTCGCAGACGTGAGCAAATTGATTGATTACCTGTCGACTCGCAGTGAAGTTATTAGAGATAGTTTGCATGATCCGCGCGTTGGAATCACGGGCGGCTCTTACGGTGGTGCGCTATCACTCCTTGCCGCAGGTTATGACGCGCGTATTGACGCGGTCGCGGCGGATATCACCTGGAACGATCTCCAAGGATCACTCTTTCCGCAGAGTGCAATTCAAGTGAAAGAGCCTGGTCCGTTTAAGCGCGTATGGACCGGCACCTTTTTCTCCATTGGGGCTCTAGGGATATCAAAAAAATCGCCTCAAACTTCGTCGCTCCTCTGCGGTCGATTCTCGTCCGAGTGGTGTTCGGCCTACCAAGCTAGCGTTGCCGCCAGCGCTCCCACGACCGATATTTCAAAACTGATGCGGGCTTCCTCCCCCTCATCGATTGCGTCGCGGATTCAGGCACCAACTTTACTGATGCAAGGCGAATCCGATTCCCTGTTTCCACTTTCAGAAAGTGAATTGACCGCGACCGAAATTCGTCAATCCCATCCAGCCGATCCCTTGGCGATGGTCTGGCATGGCGGCGGTCACGATGGAGGACAGAACGAAAGCAAGCGTCTAAATAATCTGGTTGGCGACTGGTTTGACATCTATCTCAAAGGCGAAAAGAAAATATTTCCAGTCTTCCAGGTGACTCAGAGCGCCGCGGCAATCTCTTCTCAAGACTCGGCGCCCGAACCACGGATCTTTACGAGTTCAATTCTTCCGATGGATGCAACCTTCACTCCCCTTGCGATCGAAAGTGGGAAGGGGATCCTGCTCGCTCCAGCCGGAGCGGCACCCGCCGCCGTTTCTGCACTGCCAGGTTTCGGTTCAGCTCTTTCACTTGCGGGAGGGTTCGGCGCATTTTTGCCCGGGCAAAGCGCCTTCTTTGACTCGCTGCCATTAACTTCGCCAATCGTGATCGTCGGCTCATCCCACGTACGCGTGAAAGTCACTAGTACGGCAAAAGACGCAACATTATTTTTCTCCCTCGTGGTGCGTACAGCCAGCGGTAGAACAGTGCAGCCATCTGGGCTCGTCGCGCCGGTAAGAATTACTCATATTCCGGTTAACGGCGTCGCATTCGATGTCACTCTTCCTTCTATCGTCGCAAATGCAGCTGCCGGGGATCGCATCGCCGTAGGGGTCTCGTCGACCGACCTTGGCTATTCGATGCCTAACGATGGTCGTGTATACACGGTTGAGATTCTCTCGCCCGGCGTTGAGGTCCCAACGCTGCCGCTGCGCAGTTTGCCGGGGGGTTCTTCGATCTACTTATGGCCGCTCATAGCCGTCGTCGTTATCGCGCTTTCCGTATTCTGGGTTCTGCTTCGCAGGCCGCCTAGACACGATCCATACATTGAGCAAGTCGTCGGCTCAGAGAAGGTCCCGTTTGTTGCCGTCCGCAATTTGACGAAGACTTACGCCGATGGGTACCAGGCCGTTAAAGATCTTTCATTCTCCGTTGAACGCGGTCAAATAGTTGGGCTACTCGGGCCGAACGGCGCAGGCAAGACCACTACGTTGCGCATGATGATGGGCCTCATATTCCCTAGCACTGGGGATATCGAAATCGATGGCGTGCCGATCTATCCAGGATCCCCGGCCTTGGCGGAATTAGGTAGTTTCGTTGAAGGTCCGGGATTCCTACCACATCTATCTGGTCGAGATAATCTCGATCTTTACTGGCGAGCGACCGGGCGATCTGGAGATGCAGAAATTGAGGATGCGCTAGATATTTCTGGGCTCGGCAGTGCCATCAATAAGAAAGTTCGCTCGTATAGCCAAGGGATGCGTCAACGTTTGGCAATTGCCCAAGCGATGCTTGGTAAACCGGATCTACTCGTGCTAGATGAACCAACAAATGGTCTTGACCCTACGCAAATCAAAGCGATGCGAGATGTCCTACGAGATTACGCCGCAAGCGGGCGTACCGTCCTTGTCTCTTCCCACTTACTTGCCGAGGTCGAACAAACATGTTCGCATGTTGTTGTCATGCATCGTGGAGAATTGATCGCATATGGCACGATTGAAGAGATCCTCAATCGGACGGGCAAACGAGCGCAGCATCTCGAAGATATCTTCATGGAACTTGTCGGAAACGATACGGAGATTGGGCTCTGATGGTTTATAAGGCAAAGTCCACGTTGCCATTCCGGGTGGAACTCATACGCCAAATCAGAAGGAAGCGCACGCTTGTTGCCTACTCCTTCATCATCGCGCTCCCTTTATTAGTGGCGAGTGCGGTTAAATTTGGTTCGTCGGGTAGCAGTAGCGACCGATTTGGAAGCGGCGGTTTAGACCTAATCGGCTTGGCAACTCATAGCGCTGCAAATTTCACTGCAACCATGTTTTATTTCGCAACTGGATTCGTTTTAATCACCGTGGTCGCAATTTTTTGCGGCGATACCGTGGCGAGCGAAGCTTCCTGGTCAACCCTTCGCTACTTACTGGCCGCTCCGGTTCCGCGGACACGATTGCTTCGACAGAAGATCGCGGTCGGCCTAACCCTGTCGCTGGGCGCCATTGTGCTTCTCCCCATAACTTCATATCTGATCGGAGGCATAGCGTTTGGATTTGGCGGATTACAAACACCACTAGGAACAACATTCAATGCCACGATCGGCATCGAACGTCTGGCAATTATGACGGCCTTCTTAGCTCTCTCGCTCCTGTTCTGCGCCGGAATTGCCTTCCTGATGAGCGTTACTACCGACGCGCCGCTTGGCGCGGTTGGCGCAGCCGTCGGAGTGGTGATCGTCAGTAATATTCTAAACGCCATTAGTGCTCTCGGCTCGTTGCGACAATGGCTTCCGACCCATTATGCATATGCATGGCTGGATGCGCTTACGACAAATATTGATTGGACCAGCATGGTGCGGGGAGCTTCGTATTCGCTGATCGCATTCGCCGTCTGCCTAGCTGGTGCCGTAGTTAAATTCGGCCGCAAAGACATAACTTCATAGAGGCGGACGAGTCGCCCTATAAGCCGGATCCTGTCCACCGCGTCCTTTGCAAGACATCGGATGGGCTGTCATCCATCTAGTCACGTTGTTACCAACGCGATCATGCGATCTACCCGAGGATTTAACCGGGCCGGTCGTCCTCTGCTCGATCTTGCTCCAGGTGGGGTTTGCATAGCCGGTGACGTCACCGCCTCCGCTGGTGGTCTCTTACACCACCGTTTCACCCTTACCTCATCCGAAGATGGGGCGGTCTGTTTTCTGTTGCACTTTCCTGCGAGTTACCTCGAGTGGGGGTTACCCACCACCTTGCCCTATGGAGTCCGGACTTTCCTCGACGCTCGCGCGCCGCGACAACCCAGACGGCTCGTCCGCCAAGTAGGAGCCTAACTCCTTGTGGTGAGGGGACTCGCCGCTCACGGTGAGGGGACTCGCCGCTCACGCAAAAGAAGGGCGGATCAGGTGGCGCGCAGGTGAGCCGTTTCATTAAAACCCCGCACGATGGAGAGTCCATCAGGCCAGTTGGCGACGATGCTGATGCTGCACGGGTGGAGATCCATCCGGTGCAGAGCGTGTGCCGGAGCATCGAGCAAGTTTCGAATGATTTGTTTGATTGGGCTCACATGGGTGACGATCGCGATCTTCTTACCTTGGTTCTCACTTAAAACTTGATTAAACGCACGCATTACTCGTTCGCCGACGGCGTTCATACTTTCACCCTCTGGTGGGGCGATCGCCGGCGAGCCAAGCCAGGCATTCAGGGCTTTGGGATCGCGCTCTTCGACTTCGGCGAAGGTCATGCCATCCCAAGTGCCAAACGAACATTCACGGAAGTCCTCGTTGACGACAATTTTTAGATTGCTGCGTCGACTAATTTCGGCGGCAGTTTCCAACGTACGTGCCGACGGCGAACAGATTAGAGCGTCAAGATCGTGCCACGAGAGCGCTTCTGCGACGGCGTGCGCCTGCCACTGGCCGTGATTGGAAAGCGATGGGTCATTACTTCCCCAACCCGAAAATCGACGTTCAGGGGTCAACGCCGTTTCCCCGTGGCGGATCAAGAAAATTGTGGTGCCCTCCGCAAGGGTCCCCAATCGCCCTGCAAGCCGATTCGTCGTCTGTGAAATTTCAAGATTTTCGGGAGGTACAACCTCCGAGGAGGCGAACCAGGATTGACCAAGTTCGGCTGCATCAAGGGCTTCATTCGCCAACCGATCCGCGTGCGAATTTTGTTCCCTTGGCACCCAACCGAAAGTTAATAAACTCCGGTCGTGAATGGTTTGCGCCTCTCTGGCAAGTAATCGCATATCTGGGTGCTTCACCTGCCACCTACCCGACATCTGTTCAACGACTAACTTGGAATCCATGAGCACCGAGATCGTGGCCGCGGGATCGATCTCGTGAGCCGCCCGAAGCCCGGCAATCAGTCCACGATATTCCGCAACATTATTTGTAGCGACTCCGATTGACTCGGCAATTTCGGTTAATAATTCGCCGGTTTTCGCATCTCTAACCAGTGCGCCAAAGCCAGCTGGTCCGGGATTCCCACGTGATCCGCCATCAGCTTCTACAACTAACTCACGAGACATCAGAGTCCTGACGACAATGTTCGAATCAAAATACGACCACACTCTTCGCAACGGAGGACTTCATCTTCTTGGGCATCTCGAAAACGTCCAATATCCGTTGCATTAATCTCGAGTCGACATCCCTGGCAGCGACGCTGTTGCAGTTCTGCGGCTCCGACCCCCTTGACGCTTCTGGAAAGCTTCTCATAGAGGGCCAAGAAGTTAGCATCAATCTGACTGACAAGGATGCCGCGCATCTCATTCGCAATCGAAGCTTCCTTGGCAATCTCATTCAGCGCCGCATCACGAGTTGCAACAAGTGCAGACTTTTTATCGTGTAGTTCATCAGATTCGCGTTGAGATTCGGAAAGGTAATTTTGGGATTGTTCGAGTCGTTCAAGGATTTCCAATTCGACGTCTTCGAGTTCTGATTGCCGCCGAGCCAATGTGGCAACCTCATGTTGGAGGGCTTCAAGTTCCTTGGCAGTGCCCTGACCTGAACTGAGGCGAACCTCATCACGTGCTGAACGAGCCCGCACCTGCTCAACGTCGATCTCGGCTCTAGCAACTTCCCGTCGGATGTCCCCGCACTCCGTTTGCGCAGCAACGATTAAGTTACCGACAACTTGCGCGCGAGCATCAAGCGTCGCAATATCGCCATGCTCTGGAAGAGCTTCTGCTTTGTATTCAAGTTGAGCTAGCCGCTCATCCAATTTTGAAATTTCGAGAAGACGCCCTTGATCTGCGGCACTAGCGTTCACACATTGCTCCAGGCATCGGTATTGATATTCGAAACTTCCACTTCAACGCTAGCGCCAATGGCCTCTAAGTCCGAAATGAGCAATTGCGCGGCTTGTGCTAGCCAGGGCCATTCCGTGGCAAAGTGTCCAGCATCAATGAGCGCGGGCGCTCCCCCTTGGAGTGCCTCAGTGATTGGGTGGTGGCGAAGATCGCTCGTTAGATAAACATCCACGCCGCTGACGCGTACCTCGTCAAATAGGTCATCGCCAGCGCCTGCACAGAGTGCAACGCTCTCAATTAGACGCTCTGGGTCGCCTGCCACCCGGATCCCTGCCGCACTAATCGGAATCGACGCTCGAATCTTTGCGACGAAATCGCGCAACTTCATTGGTTCAGGGATTCGACCGACGCGACCTAAGCCCGATTCTGTGAGAGCCCCCTTCGTGACTATGCCTAGGGCATCAGCCAGGGCATCGCTGACCCCGGGGACAGCTATATCCGCATTGGTATGAGCGGTATATAGAGCGCAATCGCTTTTAATGAGCCGGTGGGCAAGTGCGCCCTTCCAGCTGTTGGCGGCGACGCTGTGAACCGGGCGTAGAAAGAGCGGATGGTGGGTGAGTAGCAGATCTGCCCGAATCGCAATCGCCTGATCGATCGTGACCATGATCGGATCGACTGCGAACAGAACTCGTTCGATTCTTGCGCTTGGATCGCCCACGACCAGTCCCACTCGGTCCCACTCGGCCGCGGTGGCGGGGTCGTAGCGTCGCTCAATGACCTCGATAATTTCAGCCAGTGAAGGAGATCGCACCTACGCAGGGTAGACGATCACAGATGCGCTTACCATGCCACTGGGCCGCGCCCTGTCTCGACATCCGTTCTGGTTAGGCTGTCAGAATGCTCGAGAGATGGACCAGAGTGGTTGTTCGCAATCGATTCGCCGTCATTGGGCTCTGGTTAGTCCTTTTAATTGTTGGCGCTTTCGCTGGCTCAAAACTCAACGACCACCTCACGACTTCTGTCTCTGTCCCCGGGAGCGAATCAGAGAAAGCGGATAAAATTCTTTCGCACCACTTCGAGGAAAATATTGAAGGCACTTTTACTGTTGTTTTCAAATTTAAACAATCTTCAAATGCCGAGATTGACCACTACGAAGCGAAGATCGCTTCCGCGGCGTCTGCAATACCGACCGCTAAAGTAACTCAACAACGAGTACTCGAGGGTGTTCTCTATGCCAACATCGGAACGTCTTTCAGTTTGACCGAGGCGGCCAAATATACGGAAACGCTCAGACAAGCACTCAAGAGGCTAAAGTTGAAAGACGCTTTGGTAACGGGACCTCCGTCAATATATCGAGATGTCACCCCCGTTCTCGCCTCTGATCTGCAACGAGGTCAGATAATTGCAGTTCTGCTCGCGCTATTCCTTCTACTCCTAATGCTTGGAATATGTTGGGCCGCATTAGTGCCGCTTGTATTTGCTATGGCAACCATTTCGCTTGCTTTGGGAACTGTTTTCCTACTAGCGCAAAGATTTTTGATGGTGCTTTACATCCCAAACATTGTCGAACTGATCGGGCTTGGTCTGGCTATTGATTATTCCCTCCTCATGGTTCATCGATTTCGTCGAGAAATCATCGATCAAGACGGTATCCGAATAGAGGATGCGATTGTGAAGACGATGGAGACCGCAGGTCGTACCGTAATACTTTCGGGCATCAGCGTTTCTATTGGGCTTGCAACTTTGCTACTTGTCCCAATCCCATTCGTGCGCTCGCTCGGCACTGCAGGACTGGTCGTGCCAATAGTGTCTGTTTTCACCGCTCTTACACTCCAGCCGGCCCTGCTCTCATTTCTTGGCAAGCGCGGTGTGACTTCAAAAATCTTCCCTGGCCTCATGAGCAGAAGTGATCTGATGACCGGATTTTGGGCAAAGATTGCGCATACCGTTATTCGCAAGCCGATTTCGGTACTTTTTTTCTCGCTGATCACGCTTGTAATTGCAGCTGCTTCAATTATCTGGCTTCAAATAACTCCCAGCTCGTTAACGGCGATACCCGCCCATCTCGAATCAGCACGAGCCATCGCGGCGGTTACCGATCGCCTGGGCTCGGGCATAATTACGCCAAATGAAATTGTTTTCGATCTTGCCAAGCCGAATCAAGCGTCAACTGCCCCGGTAAGACGGGCGCGAACAGAACTCGCCAATGCGATGCTAAAAAACCCTGAAGTTTTTGTCGTCGCTACGGACGAGAAGGGAATTTTTGTAGATCCTACGGGACGATATCTCCGCATGTTTGTGGTTGGTCGACACGATTTAGGCGCCCAGGCCTCGCAAAAACTTGTACACGAAATACGTGAGAAATACATTCCAGAAGCCGGCTTTTCGACGCAGACAAAGATTTTCCTGGGGGGCGCACCCGCTCAGGGGGTAGATCTCCTTGACAAGATCCTTCACTCTTTTCCACGGATAATTTTACTTGCGTTGGCTATCGCTTATCTGGTCTTGCTTCGGGCTTTTCGCTCTATTGTGCTGCCCTTGAAGGCCATTCTTCTGGATCTAATTTCAATAGCCGTTGCTTATGGACTGATCGTGTTGGTGTTTCGATTCGGTGTCGGGTCTTCGATTCTCGGTACTTACAAACTCGACCAGATTGAAGCTTGGGCCCTCATATTTCTTTTCCCCGTGCTCTTCGGTTTATCCATGGACTACGAAGTTTTTATCGTTTCAAGAATTCGAGAAGCCTGGGATCGGGGCTCCTCAAATACTGAAGCAATTGTTGAAGGACTTGCCCACACGGGAGGTGTCGTCACCGCGGCTGCCGTCATCCTGGTGGGCGCAATCGGCGGTCTGGTGATGGGTCATTTTGCGGGGCTACAGCAATTGGGTGTGGGGCTCGCTTTAGGGGTACTTGTCGATGCCACCATAATTCGAGGTCTTCTGCTACCTAGCGCAATGGTGCTGCTTGGCCGTTGGAACTGGTGGTTGCCTACGTCCGTTGCACGCTTGATCAGAATTAAAGCCTCACCCCTCGGAACACGAGAGGCGAGGCT
>JANXYY010000174.1 GCA_025355805.1 Actinomycetes bacterium | reverse complement strand
TTCAATTCATGCCGGGCAAGTCAGCGTGGCAGATGGAACTGCGCTTGCCGCCCAGAAGTTGGCTCGGGTGCTTTCCAACGATCCGGGAATGGGAATCCTTCGACACGTCGATGCAGGGTATGAGCATGCACACGATGTTGCCGAGACACATGGTGTCGATATCCCAATGATGAAACGTCCTTGACCGTGCCCTCACTATTGGTCACAAACATTGGCGAGTTAGTCACCAACTCTTCAGATTATGGACCCACGCCGCTTGGAATCTTGAAGGACGCCGCGATACTCGTTGAAAGCGATCGCATAACTTGGGTTGGCACCGCAAAGTCGGCTCTGACTATTTCAGCGGACGAACTTGTTGATGCGAAAGATTCTGCAGTCATTCCTGGGTTCGTCGATACTCACACGCATTTAGTCTTTGCGGGCGATCGAGCCGACGAATTCGAAGCTCGAATGAACGGCAACACTTACGACGCTGGTGGAATCATGTCGACGGTGACCGCAACTCGCACCGCCACCGACGACGAGTTACGTGCCAATCTGCAACGTCTAGTCGGGGAAGCCAATAGTTCTGGTACCACTACTTTTGAGTGCAAATCCGGCTACGGATTGACGGTCGATGATGAAGCGCGGTCGCTCAAAATCGCGAGTGAAGTGACTCAAGAGACCACCTACCTCGGCGCCCATGTCATTCCAAAGGAATTTGCCGGGAGACCCAACGATTATGTGTCGCTGGTTATTGGCGAGATGCTCGACGCATGTGCATCATATGCAAAATGGATCGACGTCTTCTGTGATCGTGGCGCGTTCGGTCCTGATTCAACTCGAGAAATTCTTAGAGCTGGAATTGCCAAAGGTTTACTTCCTCGTCTCCATGCCAATCAACTCGAGCGCGGGGAAGGTGTGCAGATCGCGGTCGAATTTGATGCAGCCAGTGTGGATCACTGCACGTATCTATCGCGGGAAGATATTGATTCTCTCGCTTCGAGTAATACCGTCGCGACCTTGCTTCCTGGTGCGGATTTTTCAACGCGTTCGCCTTACCCAAACGCACGCGCCCTTATCGATGCCGGTGTGAATGTTGCACTCGCTACCGATTGCAATCCAGGATCGAGTTACACCACAAATATGCCTTTCTGCATCGCCCTGGCTGTGCGAGAGATGCACATGACGCCCGCCGAAGCACTGGCAGCGGCGACTTTAGGCGGGGCAAAAGCCTTGCGACGCCACGACATTGGGCACATCACGCCAGGTGCTCGCGCTGACTTCCTGATCCTGAACGCACCGTCTTACTTGCACTTGGCTTACCGTCCAGGTGTAAATCTGATCAACCACGTATTGACCGCGAAAGGCAAATAATGAAGGTCCAACTTGGTTTATCCGGCGTTACTCCAGCTGAAGTGCTTGCAGTTGCCCGAGGGAATGCTGAGGTTGAGATCACCGAAGATGCACTCAATGCGATGGCGCATAGCCGAGCAGTGATCGAGGCCCTTGCGGCTTCACCAGAGCCCGTATATGGCGTCTCAACCGGATTCGGTGCGCTGGCAACGCGTCACATTTCGCCAGAGCTACGCACCGATCTCCAGCGTTCGCTTATTCGTTCACACGCCGCAGGTCTTGGTGATGTAGTCGAGCGTGAGGTTATTCGCGCATTAATGTTTTTGCGCCTCAAGACATTAGCTTCGGGTCGCACCGGTGTGCGTCCAGTGGTTGCGCAAACGATCGCGAAACTTCTCAACGCCGGCATCACGCCAATCGTTCACGAATTTGGCTCCTTGGGTTGCAGTGGAGACCTTGCCCCGCTTGCTCATTGCGCGCTGGTACTCATGGGCGAGGGATTCGCGATGGATCGAGCAGGCGTCGTTCACGATGCTCTCCCATACCTGCAAGATAAGGGCATTGAGCCACTGGTCCTTGCCGAAAAAGAGGGCCTCGCCCTCATCAACGGAACTGATGGAATGCTAGGAATGTTATTGATGGCCATCGCCGATCTCGAAGAACTCTGTACCCTCGCCGACGTCTCCGCAGCGATGAGTATCGAAGCACTTCTCGGAACCGATGCCGTATTCCGTGAGGAATTACACTTTGCACTCAGGCCGCACCCGGGACAATCAAAGAGCGCCGCAAATATCTTTGCGCTACTACACGGTTCAAAAATCGTGGCATCACACACTTTAAATGACACTCGCGTCCAAGATGCATATTCACTTCGTTGCGCACCTCAAGTCAACGGTGCAGTCCGCGACACGATCGAGCATGCATTACTCGTCGCTACTCGAGAGCTGGCGGCCACTATCGATAATCCGGTAGTACTTCCCGATGGACGGGTGAGTTCGAATGGCAACTTCCACGGAGCACCAATCGGATACGTACTTGATTTCCTGGCAATCGCGGCTGCAGATCTTGGCTCAATCTCTGAGAGACGAACCGATCGCATGCTCGATGTAAATCGATCACACGGATTGCCACCATTTCTGGCACATGATCCTGGCGTTGATTCCGGTTTTATGATCGTTCAATACACCCAGGCCGCAATGGTCTCTGAAAACAAACGTCTGGCCGTGCCAGCCAGTGTTGATTCA
The DNA here is from genome assembly GCA_025355805.1 of Actinomycetes bacterium. GTDB lineage: Bacteria > Actinomycetota > Actinomycetes > Nanopelagicales > Nanopelagicaceae > JANXYY01. Next base: position 1,539 of record JANXYY010000174.1, on the reverse strand, counting down.
ATCCCGAGTAGCGCGATGCAAGAAGACCACGTGTCTATGGGCTGGAGTGCGGCCCGCAAACTGCGTCAATCGATTGAGAACCTCCGTGCAATTATTTCAATTGAAATCATGACTGCCGCGAGAGCGATCGAACTCCGAGCGCCGCTTCAACCTGCAGAGGCGACTGCGGCGGTGATTGCTGAGCTGCGCAAGCATGTCGCTGGCGCAGGAAGCGATCGATACCTCGCGCCTGAAATGGCGACGGTCGTCGTGCTTGCGCAAAGCGGTGTTCTGTTGCAAGCAGCCAAGGCCGTAACGCCACTCAATTAGTCAGAACGCTCCGTATTCAATTCGGTGAGCGGCGGGTCGCCTCACCTTGAACGGCGGGTCGCCTCACTCATTTTCATTTTCGGGCAAACCTCCGCGATCGTTAAAAACTTAAGAATCAACATTTGCCTTTGCAAACTCGACCATGAACTGGGCTTTCCTCATCAATTTCTTTAACTCAGTTTGGGAAATGTTGATCACTCCATAATGCGCCGTGTCCTTCTTAGAAATTAACTCAGAGAGGTGGGAGGCGGCCTTGGCTCCATCGGTAGTTATCTGCTTGAGGAAATCCTGTGCCTGTTGATGTTCGTCCCCTCGGGATCGCATTCCGAGTTTTGCGCAACAGGCTGCATCAGATGCAGCAATTCCAGCCAATATTGCTAAAGCTGCCGCAACGCTTGCAGAGGCCGGATCTAATCCCTCAAGAGCCTCACTTTCAACAAGCTCGGCTACTTCAAGAAACTTCTCAGCTTGAGATAAGCGGGTTCGCCCTTCAAGTTTTCCGCACGAGGCGAACCTGCGAAGCTTTGCAGCGGTCATGGCGGTACCTACAGACTCTTAAAAATGTTTGGCCCGACAAGGTAGCGCGCTTCATTTCGGAAGGAATCACCAATCGGCTCTCCTCGTTCGATCATGCCGGCAATTTCTGAGGGAGTGGCTTGGATCAAGCTGGCTCGGTTACCTGACCATCGGTGCACCCAAAAACTTAAGTCGGAAAGCTGTTGGTCCCACATTGGTTCTTCGGCGTATGTCGGCTCTGGGCGAACTATTAGTAGGTCTATGTCGGAGGAGATCCCTCCATCGCCACGAGCAGCAGATCCAAATACGGCAACCGAAATTGGGGCAACCTCCCAGTTAGAAATGGCGTCTCTTATCCGCTGAAACAGCTTCCCGCGTAAATCCATAAGAGCTTCAACAGCGCCTGCTGCCACATGGTCTCGATTCAATGAGTAAAGATTTGAGCTTCCTGCTTCCACTACATCTACAATCCCTTGCTGACGTAGACGCTCCAGAACTAAAGAGACTCCTCTGTGGCTCTTGGCCTCGAGCAGGCGCGCTATTTGTCTTCCCGTCAGTGGCAGAGTGATCCCAGCTAACGCAGTCAAAACGTCTGCATCTAGCGTCGGAATGACGGCGCGCGCTGGCGATGTTAGGTCCACATACCCCCTCTCGGATGGATACTTTACTACCCATGTGGATACTTTACTACCCATGTGGATACTTTACTACCCA
>JANXYY010000132.1 GCA_025355805.1 Actinomycetes bacterium | reverse complement strand
GGGCAGGCGATCTCTTACAAAGTCGGAGAGCGATTCTGGCTTGAAGCACGAGAAGCCGCTCGACAGCGCTTAGGCGACAAGTTCTCACTCAAGAGATTCCACGCCTATGCCTTACGCCTGGGACCAATGGGACTTGATCCGTTTGCTGCCGAAATGGCTACCTGGCAGGGATAGCCAGAACCAATTAACTCTCCTCGTCGATCCCTTCAATATCTAGGTAATCGATCTCCTCTATGCTCTCGCCGAGTGCTAGTGGCGTCACCAACGCTTCGATTGTCGTGGGATATTCGAGATCGTCCAGGGCTGCCGCAAAACGCTTCAAACTCTGCGCCTGCGGGCGAACTCGCGAAGTCACCGAACTCCCAAACTTATTGAAGTTCTCGACTGCTGAATTAAGATTCTTCCCAACTTTCGAAAGGTGATCAAAGGAGACGACGAGGCGTTTGTAAAGTTCGGCTCCTGCTTCGCCGATCTTCTTCGCATTCTCGGCTTGGTCCACCTCGCGCCAGGTATAGGCAGCGGATTTCAATACGACAAGTAACGTTGAAGGAGTGGCCAGAACCACTTTGTTTCGGTAAGCGTAATCAAGGAGTTCACCGTCAGTTGCAAGCGCATCGGTGACAAAGTGTTCACCTGGTACGAACATCACGACATAGTCAGGACTCTGCCCCAACATATCTGAATACTTCTTCGAGGCAAGTTTTGAAACATGTGTCTTGACCGCTCTAGCGTGTTCCACCAAGGCACGTTCTTTAGCCAGGTAATCACTCTCTTCGGCAGCTCTTCGATACGCAATTAGCGAAACTTTTGCATCGACGGCAATCTGCCCACCACCGGCGAGCTTGATCACCATATCTGGGCGCTTAAGCGAATCCTCATCCGAGATTGACTCCTGCTCTTCAAAATCAACATGTTCAAGCATCCCTGCATAGTCGACAATATTGTGAAGCGTAAGTTCTCCCCAACTACCCGCATGCCTATTTGACGAGAGAGTGGTGTTAAGCGACTTCGTTGAGATTTCGAGGGCTTCGGTCACGGTCTTGAGTGATGAGTACTCCTGGCCCACCGCCGTGTTTTTCTCATCGACGAATTTACGTAATTTTTCTAATTCCTCTTTAACTGGCAGAAGTAGATTTCCTACCGCACTCTTCTGCGCGACCGAATCTTGATTCAATTCTTCGCGAGCGCTCTGAACCGCCTGATGAGCCAAGGTGCGCATCGTCTCAACTTGATCGCCCTGTGAACTCTCTTTCTCAATGAGCCTGGCTTCTAATGCAGATTTCTCGGCCGACAACGTGGCAATCCGTGGTCCGAAGCGGATGGTCGCAAAGCCGATCCCCACTGCAAGGGCGATTAGCCCGATTACGAAATAACCGATCATGAAGCAGACTCTAGGCCGAACAACAGACAGCTAGGACTTCCGACGCTCAAAGATTGGTTCTCCCCGCAAATATGTTCTCTCGATTCGCAGGCTTGAGATCTGGTCAATCGGCATAGTCCAAGGATTTTGTTCGACGAGTACGAAATTTGCAGACATCCCAGGTTCAAGACTTCCCCACTCATTTTCGGCAAAGCTTTGATGCGCTACCCCTGACGTGTAAGCAGCCAACGCTTCATCAAGGGTAAGCGCCTCGTGCATCAGCCAGCCTGCTGATGGCTCGCCCTTTTCAGTACGTCGATGCACGGCGGTCGGCAATCCGACGAGAGGCTCGGGGGTGGAAACGGGCCAATCACTTCCGAAGGAGATCCGCGCACCACTATTCAAGAGTGATCGCATTCGATACTGCTGATCTGATCGACTCTGACCGATTCGGGGAGTGGAGAGCACATCTTGTTTCAAATCGAGGCAGGTCCAAACTGGCGTGAAATTTGCGATTACGCCCAATTGCGCGAATCGAGCAATATCGCTTTCGTCGATCAATTGCACGTGCGCAATCACCGGTCGACGTGGTTTCACGGGATTAACTCGCAGAACATGCTCAATTGCATCGAGGGCGACCCTCACTCCCCCATCGCCAATGGCGTGAAGATGTAACTGAAAATCTATTGAATCGGCGAATGCGGCCGCCTTAAATAATTCAGCTCGATCCCAAACCGACATGCCATGCGACTCAGGGTGGTCTTTATAGGGCTCCAAGAGTAGAGCCGTACCACTTTCGATGATGCCGTCAGTAAAGAATTTGATCGTCCGACCGGTAAGCCGATTTACAAAATTAGACGCTTCCATTCCTTCTCGCATTGCAATGAAATATTTGAAATCGTCTTGCCAAGATTGCGGATCTGCACGGAAGGCAAGGTCGACGTCTTGGCTCAATCTCCCAGTCTTGCTAGTCGCGAGATAAATCTCCGCCATGCCGCGATCAATCCAAGCGTCCTGCCACCAAGTTACGCCGCTCGCGGCCATCTTCATTGACGCGGCCGCAAGCGAATCGATCTCCTCACTCATCGAGCGGGCAGGCACCTTACTCAGAATTAAATCGATGGCATCCCATTCGCGAAAGGTACCAATTGGGTCACCATTTTCGAATCGCTCAATGAGCCCAGTGGTGCACTCTGGAGTCGTTTTGTTCACCCCAGCCCGACGCATGGCTTCACTATTAACCCAAATGGTGTGATGGTCCCTTGCATGCAAGACAACGGGTCGATCGGAGACAGCTTGATCCAGCCAAGCAGCTTCGAAATTGCCATTTACGCCAAGAGTGCGGTCATAAGTTCCGCCGACAATCCACTCGACATTAGTATTTGCCTCCGCAAAATCTCGGACCACCGAGACGATCGCGCCAAGATCGGTTAGACCCGTGGTTCTGGGTCCTGCCATTTCTCTGCCCGCAAAAAGGGGATGCGCGTGCCCGTCGCCAAATGACGGAAGGACGAACGCATACTCCAGATCTACCCTCCGATCAAAGTCTCCGATGGGTTCGCAGAACTTGCCACCTCGCACGCCGAAAGAATCGCTTCCGTCTCGACGGCGACAATTGAAAAAGAGTATCGAAACGTCATTTATGTCATTTAAGTGTTTGCCCGCCACTTATTCAGAATAGGGTGTCTACATGCTCGCTTCCGCAATCGACAGCATCCGACTTTTTCTCCACATTATTGGCGCCACCATCTGGGTGGGCGGCCAATTGACGCTGGCCGCGCTCGTGCCAGTTCTACGCGCCTTCGATCCAAGTCTGCCTAAGAAGGCAGCCATCGCGTTTAATAAAGTTGCCTGGCCCGCCTACGGGCTTTTGATCCTGACCGGAATCTGGAATGTCGCTGCAACCCCCGCGGGCACCAGCTCGAACTACAACGCGGTACTTGGTATAAAAATGGCGGTAGTCGCGTTATCTGGAGTTGCGGCCTATCTCCACAGCAAGGCAAAGAGCACGCCCGCCCTTGCGATCTGGGGTGCCCTGAGCGGCCTTAGCGCACTCGGCGCTACTTATCTTGGGGCACTACTCGCCGGTTAGCTGGAAGGCAAGACCTATTTTTCCCGTAAAGCC
>JANXYY010000100.1 GCA_025355805.1 Actinomycetes bacterium | reverse complement strand
CCACATTCGCACCACATTCGGACCACGTTCGGACCACATTCGGACCACGTTTGACGGTTTCCCGCTCTTTTCCGTTGGTTTATCGGTGAGCGGCGGGTTGCCTCACCTTGAGCGGCGAGTCGCCTCAAAAACTGGCGGAGGACGTGGGATTCGAACCCACGATTGGTCTCCCAATATCGGTTTTCAAGACCGACGCCATCGGCCACTAGGCGAGTCCTCCGTGGGGAAACCTACCCGATACCAGCAACCGCATCACACAAATGGAACGCGCGAACCAAGGTGAGGAGACCCGCCGCTCAAGGTGAGGCAACCCGCCGCTCACCGGAAAACTGAGTGAGGCAACCCGCCGCTCAAGGTGAGGGGACTCGCCGCTCACCGGAAAACTGAGTGAGGCAACCCGCCGCTCAAGGTGAGGGGACTCGCCGCTCACGGTTTCTAATACGAACGACTGCGGTTCCCGCGACCGGCGCCCGCGTCGCGAGAGTTTGCCCTCGGGGTTCCAGGACCGCTACGCGCCGAAGCACCGCGACCGGATGGACTACGGCTGGAGCCACCACGGTTCGAGCCGCTTGATTCACCGGAGCTACGCGGGCGGAATTTCTTATCATCGCTGTGACGATTGTGATGGGGACTTGTGCGCCTCAACGGCTTACTCTCAACGCGCGGTACGTGCACGAGAGCAGTCCCTGAGGGTTCTTTCGCGCCAGTAATCGCAATCAGTTCTTTACTCCGTGGCGCCACGTTGGTGCGCGTTGGTTTGACGCCGGCATCCTTCATGAGACCAAAGAGAGCCTTGCGCTGATGTGGAAGTTGCAATGTCACAACCACGCCAGACTCACCGGCTCGAGCAGTGCGGCCCGCGCGGTGTAAATAGTCCTTGGGATCGGCTGGCGGATCGACGTGAACAACAAGTGAAATATCGTCTACGTGAATTCCACGAGCAGCCACATCGGTGGCAACTAGTACCTTCGCGTGTCCTTCACGGAAGTCCGCGAGCGCTTTCGTGCGTTGATTTTGATTCTTGCCGCCATGGAGCGCAACAGCATAAACACCAACCTCACCAAGCTGTTTTGTCAATCGATCAGCGCCGTGCTTCGTGCGGACGAAAAGTAGCGTACGCCCATCTCGCGCCGCGATTGACTGGGTGATGCGCAGTTTCTCGTGTGGATCAATCTCGAAAACATGATGTTCGGTCGCAGCCAAAGTTGCATCCGTGGTGACGACTGAATGCAGAACACTGTTCGGCACAAACTTCTTCACTAGCTTGTCTACATCGCCATCAAGGGTGGCCGAAAACATCACTCGTTGGGCACTGGCGGGAATCTGTTCCAAGATGCGCTGCATCGCGGGAAGGAACCCCATATCGCACATTTGATCTGCTTCATCAAGAACGACAACTTTGATTTCATCAAGTGACATGACGTTGCGATCAATCAAATCTTCGAGGCGTCCTGGAGTTGCGACGATCATTTCGACGCCGCGTTTTAGCGCATCAATTTGCTTGCCCATGCTGGCGCCACCGACGACGACCTTCGCGCGAATGTCCATGCCACGACCAAGCGGTTCAATCGCCTCCTGCACCTGCGTAGCCAATTCACGAGTGGGCACCAAGATCAAAGCCAGTGGACGTTTCGCCCGAGCTGGAGTGCCCGAGATTCGGATCAGGGCCGGTAGCCCAAAAGCTAAGGTCTTGCCTGAGCCCGTGGAAGCACGACCAAGGACATTCTTGCCAGCGATCAAATCGGGAATCGTCACGCTTTGGATCGCGAATGGAGAATCAATTCCGCGACGCTGCAGCGCCTTTACCAACGCCGGTGGAATGCCGACATCGGCAAAACTTTTTTCCTGGGTGTTCACTGCGCCTACTCTCATCATTGCGATGAAAGAAGCACCGCAGTCCCCTAGGATACCGCGACCCTGGCTACCGACTTCGCCAATAGGCTTCACTCGTGCGTGCGATCACCATTCCGGAGTATGGCCAGGCCAGCGTCTTGACCTTCGCTGAAGTTGACGATCCAACGCCTGGAGACGACGAAGTCCTCATTCAGGTTGCGGCTACCGCGGTAAACCGCGCTGATTTGCTTCAACGCGAAGGTTTTTACCCACCCCCAGAGGGCGCAAGCCCGATTCCAGGACTTGAACTATCCGGCCGAATCATTGAAGTCGGGAGCCGCGTTGAAGATTGGAAAGTTGGCGATTTGGCTTGCGCAATCGTCACGGGTGGTGCCTATGCGCAGTTTGCTGTCGTTCCGGTAGGCGCTTTGATGCCGATTCCGGAGGGCATAGACGTTATAAGTGCCGCCGCGTTACCCGAAGCCACCTGTACGGTTTGGTCGAATTTGTTCATGCTCGGAGGTCTTCGCAAAGGTGAAAGAGTCCTAATTCACGGTGGTGCAAGTGGAATTGGCACGATGGCGATTCAACTCGCAAAGTGGATTGGGGCGGAAGTTTTCACTACGGCAAGTGCGAGTAAACACGACGTTTGCACATTTCTGGGTGCTGATAAATGCATCGATTATCACACTCAAGATTTCGTCGACGAACTGAGCGATATCAATTTAATCCTTGACGTTATTGGCGCACCATATTTGGCCAAAAATATGCGAGTGCTTGCGCCTAATGGTCGACTCGTCGTGATCGGTTTGCAAGGCGGTCGGAAAAGCGAGATCGACTTAGGTCAGTTGCTCGCCAAACGTATATCTCTGATTGGAACAACGATTCGAGGACGATCGCTGAGTGAACGAAATGCGATCACCACTTCAACGGTGGCCCATGTTTGGCCGTTAATCGATAAGGGTGAGATCAAGCCGGTGGTCGACCAGTATCTTTCCTGGGAAGAGATTGTTGAGGCCCATCAAGTACTTGAGGCGCATCGAAATATCGGCAAGGTTGTCCTCATAGTTGATCCAGCATTCGCCGCGTGATGAGCAGCGTGCCAAAATGGTGCTTATGAACGAAGATGCCACCGCTTCAAATAAGGAAAGTCAGGTTCTCATGCTGCCTGAGAACCAGGAGAGCCCGGCCGAGTTAATTGAACAACCGGCCAAAGTTCTACGAATTGGCTCGATGGTAAAGCAACTACTCGAAGAAGTTCGGAGTGCGCCACTCGATGAGGCTTCCCGGCGACGACTGCGCGATATCCACAGCCGTTCCGTGAAAGAACTTGAAAGCGGGCTCGCGCCAGAGTTGGTTGAGGAACTCGAAAGACTGTCGATACCTTTTCTTGATTCCGAGATTCCAAGCGATAGTGAATTGCGAATTGCTCAGGCTCAATTGGTGGGCTGGCTCGAAGGGCTCTTCCACGGGATCCAAACAGCGCTCTTCGCTCAACAAATGGCAGCGCGCGCGCAAGCTGAAGAATTACAACATCGGGCGATCACCGATGGCCAAACCGAATATCCAACTCCGCGAAGTGGAAGCCCGTATCTCTAAATCAATTCTGCAATCTCGAAATACACGTTGAGATTTGCTTTATAGGGTTCGCTGGTTCTTGGCCGATGCAGAACTAGATCGGTAAAGCCAATTTCTTCATATCTATCCTTAAGCCGAACGAAATCAGAAACACTCGCCAGCCAGGGCTCTCGCGTTGAGCCAGAAAGATAAATTTTTGAAATCGAATCAAAATCGCGATTTTGAACAGCGCATTCTTCGCGCAGCCTGGCCATTTGGGCACTCGCCGCGGCAACCGCTGAATCTTCGTTGCTCTCAGCTGCCGCTTTTGGATCTCCGTAGGTGACCCACGAGTGGCCGAATTTAACAGCCAGCTCGAGCCCCTTAGGTCCACTTGCCGCAATCGCAAATGGAAGTCGTGGTCGCTGAATACAGCCCGGAATGGCCCGCGCATCTTTCGCTGAATAAAACTCTCCGTGCAACGAATCGATTTTTGGCTGAATAAGTAACTGATCAAGATGCTCGACGAACTCGGCAAACCGTGCGGCGCGTTCTTTCGCGCTCCACGGCAATTGGCCAAGTGCACTTGCATCCCAGCCGCTACCTCCGGCACCAATTCCGAGGGTTATCCGGCCATTGCTAACGTCGTCCAAAGACATGAGCTCTTTTGCAAACGTCACCGGGTGACGGAAGTTGGGACTGGCCACCAAGGTCCCGAGTCGAATAGTAGAAGTTGAAACGGCGGCGGCGGTCAGGGTCGGCACAGCTCCGAACCAAGGGCCGTCGCGTAGATCGCGCCAAGTCAAATGGTCATAGGTCCAAGCATGCGCGAACCCAAGCTCTTCGCATTCGCGCCATATCGCTTCCGCCTCGACCCACCGTTGGTCGGGAAGAATTACGACCCCGACTCTCATGCCAGACCATCCTGGCGATCAAGGCCAAACAGTTCTTCGATTACTTCAGCGACGCCATCTTCCTCGCACGAGGCGGCGAGTGAGTTTGCGGCCGCCTTTGCATCGCGATGCCCACCGGCCATCGCCCATGAACGGCCCGCCCACTTCAACATCGATACATCGTTTGGATTATCGCCGAACGCAACACAATCGGCTGCGATAAGCCCGTGAGTAGCGGCCATGCGGGCCAAAGCGCTTCCCTTATTGACGCCGAACGCGGAGATTTCAAGGAGCGAGTCTTCCGGATTTGAATGGGTAACGTCCACGAACTCTGAAATTTGTTCGATCGCTATCTGAAGCATTTCATCTGATGAGAGCGCCTCAGACGCGCAGCGAGTGAGCAGTTTTAGCATCGGCCGATCGATAACTTCTTCAATCGCTCCAACTCCCGTCACGTCCATGCCGACATCCCATCTGGCGTGGTAACGCTTTTCGCGCCGAAAATCATCGCCGAGTTCGCAAGCAAAAGAGGCATCGACGATATGGCCACGCAACCTCTTCACGGCTTCAAGTGCATCCTCGGGCTGCAGGAAATCTTCGCGCACAATCGAATTGGTAGCGACATCAAAAACCAGTGCGCCATTCCCACAGATCGTGGTGGGTACCTCCTTCACGCCAAAGGCTTCGGTTACATCCCCGAGCCAGCGTGGGGGACGCCCTGTCACAAAATAGACGATCGCTCCTTTTGCCCTCGCACCGTTAAGCGCATTTACGGTTCGTGGGGAGATGCTTCCGTCGAACCGGACGATCGTGCCATCTAAATCTGTAGCGATGAGCCGAGGCGGTGCATAATTCACGCGTTCACCGGAAGGAATTTCTCGCGACCGCCTAAATACGGTCGCAGTGCCAATGGAATATTGACGGATCCATCTGGTTGCTGGTGGTTTTCAAGAATAGCAACGATGATGCGAGGCACGGCGCACAGAGTTCCGTTCAAAGTTGCCAACGGCTTCGTGCCTTCACTATCGCGCATGCGGATATTCAGTCGGCGGGCTTGGAATTCGGTGCAGTTAGAAGTGCTCGTAACTTCACGATAAGCATTCTGAGTTGGTATCCACGCTTCGCAGTCAAACTTGCGAACAGCGCTAGAACCCAGATCACCGGCGGCCACGTCGATTACTCGATACGGGACTTCGATGGCGTTAAGAAATTCTTTCTCCCAAGCAAGAAGTCGCCGATGTTCAGCGGGAGCTTCATCTGGTGGACAATACGAAAACATTTCAACTTTATCGAATTGGTGAACTCGAATAATTCCCCGAGTATCCTTGCCATAAGCTCCTGCTTCGCGACGGAAACAGGAGGAGAAGCCTGCGTACCGCAAAGGTAGTTTGGCACCATCAAGAATTTCGTCCATGTGGTAAGCAGCAAGTGGAACCTCGCTTGTTCCAACTAGATAAAAATCATCTTCTTCAAGGTGAAAAACATTCTCCGCGGCTTGCCCGAGGAATCCAGTACCTTCCATCGCTTTCGATTTGACCAAAACAGGAGGGATTACGGGGATAAAACCGTGCTCGGCAGCCTGTGCCATCGCAAGATTAATCAGGGCAAACTCTAAAAGTGCTCCATTGCCAGTGAGATAGTAGAAACGTGCCCCGGAAACTTTGGCGCCGCGTTCGGTATCAATGGCGCCGAGAACTTTCCCCAACTCGACGTGATCTAACGGCTCGAAACCTTCAGCCGCGAAGTCACGGGGCGTGCCAACGTGCTCAAGCACCACAAAGTTTTCTTCGCTTCCCTCTGGGACACCGGCTTCAACAATGTTGGAAAGCGCATTACTGGCTTCGCGTAATGCGCTTTCGGCGGCACCACGTTCTGCATCAGCTCGCTTTACCGCGTTGGCCAAATCCTTAGCGCTTTCGAGCAGATTTGGGCGTTCGGCTGGCGTCGCGCTTCCGACACGCTTGGATAAAAGATTCTGTTCGGCACGAAGTCCCTCGAACTCGACGATGAGTGACCGGCGACGTTCGTCGGCCGCTAGAACCACATCAACCAACCCGACGTCTTCACCGCGGGCCCGCTGAGAAGCGCGAACTAGGTCTGGATTCTCGCGTAAAACTTTTAGATCGATCACGGGATTAGCCTACCGAACTGCGCGAATAACTAAATCAGTGGAGTGAAGATCACGCTTACGCAACTTCAGCGCTTTGGCTACTTCCTCACGCACACTCTTGCCATCGAGGCTGCCATCAGATGCGATCGGTTCGCCCATAATGACGCCAACCAATCCACACCCGTGGGCAAGAAAATCTTCTGGAAGGGCGCCCTTTATGACCCGATCAATGATCACCACGGCACGAGCAACAGTATCTTCGTAGATCGCGACTACTTCGATTTGTTGAGCATCGACCAAACCAATCGGTTGAGCTGGAAAATACATCCGGTCAGTCAGCGGAGCGAGTTCGCCCGACTTTTCTAAGTACCAGCCGACAAGCACTTCCCCTTGTCCTATCCGCAAATCAAGAAGTGCATCCTGAATCCTTAGCGCGTCTGCTCGGTTTAATAAGTGAGTATTGGTCAATGGACGGAGCGTCCGGCCCTCCTTACGGGCCTCAAGGATCGATCTGGCTAGCCGACGAGCCGTGACAGTGTCCAACGCGGCCATCACGAGGCTGATCCGTGGCGTACAGCTTCCACCCAATCACTCGACGTGTGATAGTTCAGATCTGAAGTGGCCGAATGGCTTGTGGGTGCAACGAGGTCCGCACGCGGATAAGAACCCAGGAATCGAACGTCTTCACAAATTCGCTTGAGCGCACTCATCGCATCACCAACTCGTGCATCCATCACGTGCCCTTCGGCGTCCATCACGAAGTGATAATGACCCAATTCCAGTCCAGTTGGCCGAGATTGAATAAAAGTTAGATTCACTCCTCGGACCGCTAGCTCGGTCAGGATCTCAAGTAAAGCGCCTGCGTGGTCGGCACCGATGAAAACTGCGAGCGACGTGCGATCGTGCCCAGTCGGTTCGGGTAATACTCCGGGCTTTGACACCATGACAAAGCGAGTAACCGCTCCATCGTGATCACCAATTTCATCGGCCAATACTTTTAAACCGTAGTTCTGCGCCGCAACCGAAGCCGCGATGGCGGCATCCGAGGATGACTTTGAAGCAGCAACTTCTGCGGCAGCGGCAGCGGTGGAAGAAGTGAAGATGACTTCTGCATGTGGGAGGGACGCCGCGATAAATTCGCGACACTGTGCCTCGGCATGTGGGTGAGTCAAGACTCGGGTGATTTTCGCTAGATCAACAATCTCTTTGGCCATCAAAACAAAAGTCACTGGCAAGGTGGTTTCCGCGACGATAACCAATGGTTCCCCAATTGCTAATTCATCAAGCGTTCGCGCGACCACCCCCTCCACCGAATTTTCAATGGGTACCAAAGCTGATTCCACTTCACCCATCCGAACTGCATTTAGCGCCGCAGTCACGTTGGCGTATGGGATGGCAATGTCATCGTCTTTCATGATTTGAATAAGTGCGGCTTGAGTAAAAGTGCCAGCGGGACCAAGGTAAGAATATCGGATCACTTTCGGGCAACTTTCATCGCTAGTTGTACAGCCTGCAATTCCTCGGGCGAGAGCCCAGAGGGGAGAGATTCGCCCGACTTGATTCCTCGGATATAGGTGCGAGCTTCACTCCGCGCATTGATCGAGGTTAAGACAATCCCATCGCCCGAATCATCTAACAGCGCCGCGGAGAAAGACATGCGGCCGCCCATGTCGCCAAACGCGTCGTACCGAATGACGGCAACGTGCCTTAGTGCATCGGCCAAATCAGCGCGTGTTTGATCAAGATTGCTTTTCAGCGCCCCAACTTCTCGACGTAAGGAATCCACTATTGAAACTTGTCTAGCTACCGCCCCGATAAAATCTTCTGTACCTCCATCACCCTGCAGCAATATGTACCGGCGACGTAGCCGCACCATGCTCGTGATGAGAACTAACGCAGCTACGAGAGCGATAGAACCGATAACCACGCCCGCGAGGGCGAGAGTGTTCGCGTCGCGTAGTGAAAGGTTCACGTGCAACCGCCCTTCTGATCGGAGCTTGATCGGAACTGAATCGAACGGAGTCTGCCACAAAAAAATTCGCACTCGCCGGCAAGGTTACTCACTATGCGAAGATGGCGAGGTGAACTTAGTCGTCGCGCTCACGGCATTTGCGCTGATTTTTCCGATTGAACTTCCCGACAAGACCTTTATTGCGACCATCGTCCTGGCCACCCGATTTCCCGGCCGAATGGTCTGGCTCGGGGTAAGTGCGGCCTTCGGGGTGCAATGCGTAGTGGCGGTGGTGGCTGGCCGATTGATCCAGTACCTGCCCGAGAAATTGGTTCTGTCGATCACGGGCCTGGCTTTTCTGATTGGCGCGGTGGTTTTGCTCCGGGGGGCGCAGAACGAAGCTAAGGAGGAAATCGACGAAGAAAACAAGTTTGCAGCCAGCCTTTCGAAGCGGAGTCGGGAGCCATTAACTGGATATAGAGCGGCGCTCCTCTCATTTGCGATTATCTTTGCCGCCGAGTGGGGTGACCTTTCCCAGATTCTTTCCGCCGGTCTAGTAGCGCAGGGGAAGGATCCGATTAGCGTCTTCCTCGGCTCGTGGACGGCTTTAGTAATGGTCTCGGGTCTTGGGGTGGTCGTTGGAAAGCGGCTAACTGCCCGAGTTTCGGTCACGCTAGTTAGACGGATTGGTGGAAGCTTGTGTCTGCTACTGACGCTTTTGACGGCGTTAAGAATCTTCGGCGTTCTCTAGCGAATTAGCCGCGGTATAAGTCAGCGGAGCGTAAGTTGACGCCCGACGATCCCGGCCCGTGCTCGACGCTCCTTGCTACTCAAGGGAACCGTTACCCCCAGCGCGGCCATGAAGTCGCGGTGTAGAGAGGTCAGTTGAACTTCGAAACCCCGGGCTGGGCGCTCTTGATCAACTTCCCAGACCGGAACCAGCAGCCCATCGGCGCGGAAGGCACCTAAATAACGACTGCCTTCTCCGAGTGAGAAATTCCCGGCTGCGCTCAGCCGGGCAAGCGCATCAAGAGCCTCCTCCTCGTCGGTATCAAGAACCCAACGAACTACCGATCGATCCGGAAATTCGCACCAGTAAGCCGCACCCATCGGCGCTTTGATCCGAACGGTAGCGACCATCCCGTCGGCCAATTCTTTCAGCGTTTCGGCAACTTCGTTAGATAAGTCTTCGCCTTCGGCAAACCAAAAGTCGAAACCTTCAGTCACTTCGACGTCAAAGGGCGACGTGAGATCGAGCAACTCTTGTAAACGAACCGTGTTCTGCGGATCCGGCGCACCTATGGAGTCGCCAGGTTCTGAGCGAAGCGCTGACACAATCGCGCCGCCAACGTCGCGACTTGCATCGCCACTTCCAGTGGGGGTCTGAAGGCCGACAAGAATCACCCCATCTTTACGATGGAGAGCCGCAATCGCGTTCGGCAGCGCAGTGACGATAAAAACCTTGTGGTCATCGTTGACTAATTTAACTGAAGCCAAAGCGGCAGGCACGATCTCCCGCATCGCGACCCAATCACATTCTCCTGGCAATCCTTCGAAAGGTCTGGCGACAAAAGTTAGCGTCGCTCGGTTAGCACCTTTACCGTGACACGCCTTATATCTGCGCCCTGAGCCACATGGACATGGTTCGCGACCACCAACAACCGGATATTGCGTCATGTCGCGCAACTCTAGTGGCCAATTGCAGCAACTACATCAGCGGGTTTGTTAGTAATGATCGCGTCCACGCCAAGATCTATGCAGAGAGCAATATCGGCCGCCGAGTCCACGGTCCATACGTGCACCTCTCGTCCTTCTTCGTGCCAACGCTTTACCAAAGACGGGTCTCGTCGGATCAGATGAATCCCCGGCGATACAACAGGCGAATCCGTAAACATGAATCGTTCTCTTTCGATCAACGAGACGGCTGGAACACTTGGGGCTAACTCTTGCCAGCGCTTTACCGCAAGTTTGGAAAAAGACATCATGCGGAATTTCGCCAGTGAAGGTGCACTCGGAGGCAACGGTAAATGCGGGGCGAGCAGAAGCGCGAGTACGTGTTCGACGCGACCACCTGTGGGTACCGGATGTTTAGTCTCAATCGATAGACTTTTACCTGAAGTAATTGCAAGTTCGAGTAAATCGGCAAACAGCAGTGGCTTCGCGTTACGTCCGGCCATATGCCAGGTGCCTGCATTGACGTCACGGATTTGCGCCCAGTTCAGTTTGGAAATACTCCCTTTGCCATCACTGGTTCGGTCTAAAGTCGCGTCATGCCAACAGACCAGAACATCATCGGCAGTCAATCTGATATCGCATTCAAATCCGTCGGCACCAGCCTCAATCGCCGCTAAATAGGCGTCATAGGTGTGCTCGGCATATTCAAATGAGGCGCCCCGATGCGCGATTACGATGGGCTTCATTTAATTTTATGAAATCGAGGACCAATGACCAGGGTAAGCAGGGCGGCGCTGAGGAAAGAGCAGATCGATGCGCTCATCCATGGTGCCGGGGAGAAATGAATGGCCGTATCAATGTTGATCCAAAGTTTCGACCAGATGGGAGCGCTACCGGGATTAATCAATTGATAAACAATGAATCCAACCGCCCATGGAAACAGGGTCCACGTGCGCAATTTTGCGGATTCCGAAAGATTCCAACTGCCGTGCGAAACGAAATACCAGTCGACGAGGACAACCGCAAATAGCGGAACGAAGATGGCACCAATGGCGAAGAGAAAGGATTCGTAGCCAACAACATCGAGGGAAAGTGCGATTGCTGTTGAGATAATTCCAACAGCAACGGCGAGCTTCCTGCGATCCCAAAGTGGGCGCAAATTTTGAATAGAGGCAACCGTTGAATAGACGTTGGCAAACGCTTCATCGATTTCATCGACAATCAGAATGAGGAGCGCAAAAATTCCAAGCGGAAGAACCAAAAGTGCCTGGCTGAAAGCGTAGGGATCCCCCTGCTGACGACTAGCAACAATTGTCACAAGCGCGAGCAGCCCAAGCACGAAATAGGTACCCGCGCCAAGAAAAAAGCCAATTAAGGTTCCGATAAATGCACTCCGCGGACTGCGCGAGTGACGAGAGTAATCGGCGGCAAGTGGTGCCCAAGAGATCGGAAGTGCAATTGCGACATCAACGGCCAACCAAAATCCACTCCAATTGCCATGCCCGAGGTGGACGCCGTGTCGCACCACGGCATACAACAAGTAGGCAGTGGCGACGATTGCTCCAGCAAGTGCGTAACGGCGCAGAACTCGAACTGAACCGAGCGGTTTGATCGCCATAAGTGTTGCCAATGCGCCGGCGCCTACCGTCCAGAGCATTAACGAACCACCCACTACTGCCTTCGCTGCATGCGAAATCACTAAGACTTCTACGGCAGTCCAGCCAAGACATTGAAGAAGATTAAAAACAGTGGGGATTCGCGAACCACGATTTCCAAAAAGCCCGCGCAACAAGACCATCGAAGGAGCGCCAGTTTCGGCACCAATTTTCGAGGCGCCGCCCAGTACGAACGAGCCAAGCCCTACTCCAACAATTACTGCGACTACGGCCGCAGTAAAAGAGAGCGAAGGTGTGCCGTAAGGATGCAAGACGAATACAGCTGCGGCCGGAATCGTTAGCGTGATGCCCAGTGATCCCCAAAGCGAGATTTGATCTAAGAGTGAGAGAACCTTCGGCGCCTCATGACTTAAATTTTTACCGACCTCGCGCTGCTTTTCCATTGTCATGCCCACAGCCTACGAGTGTCCAAAAGAATTCGCGGAGCTCAATCATTCAACCCGAGGTCGGGTATGGGCCGGCGAGTTGAAATTCGCCTTCGCCACGCCCCAAACCTCGTCTGGTACCCCTGTTTGAGCAATCAGGGTGACAGATTCGGTTAGGGCGAGCGCGGCGCGTTCCCGCTCGGTGTACAACCCCAGTGCATCTCGCCAGGCGGCGAGGACATTGAGTCGCCTGCCGGTCTCACCCTGTTCGGTCGCCTCGCGGTTGTGCATGTCCAGACAAAACGCACAGCTGTTTAACTTGGAAGCACGAATCTTGATCGCTCCTCGATGGCCAGGACCGCCGTGTGCGCAGACGGGTCGACGCTCTGTACAGTCAAGCGCTGCGTGCTGGTCATGATTTCCCCGCAATCGTTGTGACCCGTACATAATAACCACGCACTTCGAGCGGGGTCAGTAGCGTGATGCCAAGTGGCCCTCAGCGTATGAGATGTTCAGAGCAACTTGCGAGGCATTCGCAAGTCGACTTGACGGATTTACTCCACTACATTCACGCACACAACTAAATATCACTCTCATCAAGAGGAGCAGAGGGCAACGGCCCAAAGAAGCTCCGGCAACCCCGTTCACGCTATCTCGCGAGGTAAGCGAACGGAAGGTGCAAAATCCGTCCGCAATTGGGAAAGATGAGGAATCCTCGTAATGAGCGCATACCACGCGCGCCTTTTTTGGCGTCGCATCCACATTGATCTTCTCTACGTCTCGGCGAGTGGCTTTTGGCGACCTACAACCTCATGCCATCTTCCATCCACTAGACGTAAAGGATTTAAAAATGAGTACAACTATCTCTCAAGAACAATTGTCACCTGCCCTCCTGCTCGCTCAAGTCGTTGATGCAACTGCTGCTGCAGCCAAAGAGAACCGAGCCATCGCCCGCATCGGATATGAAGCCGTTACGACACTCGTAACGGGGACAACAACCGAGGTGACTATCCGCACTGGCGGACATCAATTCACGATTGATGAACCACCGATTCTTGCCGGGACAAACCTTGGAGCCAGTCCTGTCGAACACCTTCTTGCATCTCTCGGCTCCTGCCAAGTGATCACCTACCAAGTGTGGGCTGCGAAGTTGGGGATCGAACTTGAAAGCGTCGAGGTAGCAGTCACTGGCGATCTGGATGTCCATGGCTTCTTTGGTCTTGACCCCGAAGTACGTCCAGGCTTCCAATCAATTGGTGTAAAGGTGCGCTTGAACGGTCCAGAAACTAACGAACGTTATGCCGCACTTACGAAGGCGGTGGATGAGCACTGCCCGGTTCTTGATGTCCTCACCGTTGGCGTTCCGGTGCGCTCTGTTTTCTCATATAACGAGAGCTGACGTCGGATAAAGCGGTGAATCCCAAAGCCACCGCTGCGGGATTCACCGTTGAGTCCAAATCATCATGCCTTTCCACCTTCTGCTGATTTCACCGCGGTATCGGTCACCTCGGGGGGATAGGTAACGCGCACTCCAGCAACAGAAGCGAAGCGAGTTAGGGCATGTGGTCTCACAACCCTTTCGCTCATGATGTCTAATACTTCGATACCGCGCGCGAGCAGCGCGTCGCCGATCAGCGAGCGATGACACCGCCAGGGCACCGCCTCAGCACACATGATCGCCGTGGTTTTCACTACTCCTAGTTCGATCAACTTGTTGATTCCGGCTGCAAAGTCGGGAGTTTGCATGTAGTCGGCGTAGCCGCGAAAGGAGGCGTTCTTCCAAGCGCCGTTGATTGAATCCTTACGCGTGTGGCGCAGCCCGCCGAGCAATTCGAGACGCAAGTAGTCAATTCCTGCCTCGGCCAGACTCGGCGCCAACTGATCCTCACCGAATTGTGGATTGTGGCGTGACTTCGCGATAGTTCGAACGTCAACAACACACTGAACGCCCTGCTTTCGCAGGATCAGAACGAACTCATCGATCGGCCGAGTCGAGTGACCGATGGTATAAATCAACACGACCCCATTGTGGATCTAACTTGGCTCTTGAGGTAACGACCCCAATACTGGTGCGCGAGGGGGGAGTTGAACCCCCACACCCTTTCGAGTACACGGACCTGAACCGTGCGCGTCTGCCTATTCCGCCACTCGCGCGTAAGGCATTGACATTAGCACGGGGCGAGTATTCTCCCGCCTATGGTCATGCGGCTCGAGTTCTCGCTAGCTGCTCGAAGTGAAGTTGGATTGGTTCGGAACAGCAACGAAGACTCCGGTTTGGTCGGCATTCAGATCTTGGCGATTGCGGACGGGATGGGAGGCCATGTGGCCGGAGAAATCGCGTCCTCCATCGCGATCGACGTGCTCGTGCCACTGGACACCAAGATTTCGCTGGAGTCTCCGTTCGATGACGATTCAATCACTAACTTTCTACTACAAACCGTGGCCGCTGTTGACGATCAAATTGGCGCGATGATCGATGCCGATCCAAACCTTGATGGTATGGGTACAACCCTTACGGCCTTGATTCTTGATTCAAATCGGATCGCCACTGTTCAGGTGGGCGATTCGCGCTGCTATCGCTTGCGCGAGGGGCAAACCCAGCAGCTCACTCGAGACCACACCTTGGTCCAGGAACTTGTTGATCTGAGACGCATCACCCAAGAGGAAGCGACCCAACATCCACAGCGTTCGCTCCTGACGCAAGCTCTCATGGGACATCGAGACGTTACCCCCGATATTGCGCTATACGACGCAAAGAGAGGCGATCGTTTTCTCCTCTGTAGCGATGGATTATCAAGTGTTGTTCCCCTAGTTGATATTCACAGGATCCTCGCTGAAGGAACTAGCGCTGAGACACTGGATGCATTGATGGCAGCTGCGTTGACGCGGGGGGCACCAGACAATGTTTCGGTAATCGTGGTAGATCTAGTGGCCGTCGCCGATACGACTGCTCCACAACGTGTAGCTACCGATTCCATTTCCATCGGCGCGGCTGCGAGGCGGGTCTGAGATGGAGCGCGTACTCACCGAACGGTATGAAGTCCGTGAACTCATAGGTAGCGGTGGCATGGCGGATGTTTTCCGTGCTTACGACCAACGTCTTTCCCGCGTCGTCGCAATAAAAGTTCTCCGAGCAGATCTCGCACGAGACCCCTCATTCCAAACCCGATTTAGGCGTGAGGCCCAGGCAGCGGCTGGTTTGAATCACCCATCAATAGTCAGTGTTCATGACACCGGCATAGAAGAGCACGAGTGGGGCTCAGTGCCGTTCATTGTCATGGAATATGTGGAGGGGACCACGATCCGCGACGTTTTGCGCGAGAAGAATTTGCCTACAGTAACCCGATCACTGGAAATTGTCCGTGACATTCTTGATGCTCTTGATTACTCACACGAACATGGAATCGTTCACCGGGACATCAAGCCGGGAAATGTAATGATCACCTCTGAAGGTGAAATTAAGGTCATGGATTTTGGAATCGCTAAAGCACTCGATGACGTAGATGCAACCATCACTCATGCCTGGACCGTGGTAGGTACAGCTCAATATCTCTCACCTGAGCAAGCCAGAGGCGAGACTGCAGATGCTCGAAGTGATCTTTACGCAACCGGATGTTTGCTTTATGAACTAATTGTCGGAACGCCACCTTTCATCGCGGAAACGCCAGTGGCTGTGGCCTACAGACACGCAAATGACGCGCCGATTCTGCCATCGAAATTGATGACTGGTTTGCCACCAGGTCTCGATAATGTTCTAAGCCATTCGCTGACTAAGGACCCGGCGCTTCGCTACCAAACTGCCGCCCTAATGCGCGAAGATATCGACCGGCTACTGGCTGGCACCCAAGTAAAAGCTCCCGCTGAACCTCGGGCGAAGGGATCCATTCGGCGCTGGCTTCTACCGCTGCTGATTGCCGTGGTTCTCGCGGCAGGTTCAGGTACCTCGTATTTGATCGTAACCGGAAAATTGGGGACCTCAAAGAGCGTAATTACTACTCGCGACGTGACTGGTTTCAATTTGGATCAGGCGAAAAATGCTTTATCGCAATTTCAGATCGTCGTAGCTCATGCACCGGACCTTCGTACTCCCAAAGATCTCGTAGTCTCGCAAAATCCATCAGCAGGTAGCCGGTTACGTGCAAATTCGCCGATCAAACTTACTCTTTCTGATGGGCCGGGCAGCACCACCGTGCCAGAGACATTAGTAGGCAAATCTTTAGAAGTGGTGCGCCAATTGCTGACGCAAGCGGGTCTGGTAATTGCGAATACAAGTCAGGTGAACTCCGAACAGCCTCCAGGAACCGTCTTAGCTGTCTCTCCAGTCCCGGGGACCACCGTGCAAGCAGGTTCGGGAGTCGTTCTCAATATCGCGAGTGGCAACGTGCCAGTTCCAAATGTCCTGGGCAAGAGTGAAATTGATGCGCGTACAATTCTGATTCAGTTCGGGTTTACCCCAAAAGTTGTACAAGCCTTAGACCCCACGTCCACAATCGGAATTGTGTTGGCGCAATCACCAGATTCCGGCGCGGTAAAAATGTTCGGCAGTAATGTGACGATCACCATCAACACGCTAATCGCGAGTCCTTTAACTAACTAGTCACCGCGAAACTACTGGAACCAAACCTTCGGATTTGGCAATCGCATCTTTATCCCCGGCCGAGGCTAACCAATTTGCCAAAAGCCGGTGCCCGCCTTCGGTGAGTACAGACTCTGGATGGAATTGCACACCTTCGATCGGCAGAACTTTGTGTTTGATCGCCATCACAACTCCGGATTCGGTCATCCCGGTAATCTCTAAATCCGACGGCAGTGATTCTTTTTCAACCGCTAGCGAATGGTAACGAGTGGCAGTAAATGGCTCAGGCAATCCGGCTAGCACACCTTGTGAGTGGTGAATTATCTGCGACGTTTTTCCATGCAGCAACTCAGGCGCACGGGATACCGAAGCACCGAAAGCGACCGCGATTGCTTGATGACCGAGGCACACACCGAGAAGAGGTTTTCCGGTTCTTGCTGAATGTTTTACTAACTCGACGCTCAGCCCGGCCAACTCGGGGGTGCCCGGACCGGGTGAAATTAGGACACCATCAAAGTCATCCGATTGCGCCAAACTGAACGCGTCGTTGCGAAAGACGGTGCACTCGGCTCCTAATTGCGCCAGGTATTGCACGATGTTGAAGACAAAAGAATCGTAGTTATCGACTACAAGAATCCGAGTTGTCATTCTTGGATTCTCTCACGCATCATGTTGATTGGGAGTGCATTAGTGAGGCTGAATTGTTGCGAGGCTGGCGTAGGTGATGGTCAACGGTGCAATTGCCGCAGGTAACGTGATTGCCGCAAGTGTTTGATATGACCAACGTAAACCGATCGCTTTCGAGTATTGCAAGTAAAGAATCACGTTCGGGTCGGTCAATAGCGCAGTACGCAGTCTTACCTGATTCCCAATTGCTCGAATTCGATACGGTGGCGAATAGACACGTCCAGCAAGAAGGAGCGTATTTCCAACACAGCGGATAGCGGTGAGCGCGCTGATTCGTTGGTTGTTGATGCTCATTGCCTCAGCGCCACCGGCCCATAGAGCGTTCACAACTCCTTGCACATCCTGTTGGTGAACCACATAGTCATCAATTGTCAGACCACTAAGCGGTCCGCCGAGCGGAAGCACAGCGTCGTCAAGGACAATCTCCGCGCCAGGACCGGTCAGCGCAATCTCGCCGGCATCAATGCTCTGAGCACTTGCCAGGCGCTCTTGGGCGGCCAGGGTCGCATCAATTTGAATGCGAGTTAAATGTTGGGTTTGCCGAGACAGTTTGAGCACGTCCGCGGTTAAGTGGGAGGCTTGTGACTGCTGCGAGTGAATGAGGGCAACCAAGTCGCCATGATCTCCGCCTCGCAGATCGCGACCGTGCGAAGTGTGGGCGCTGGCTACGAACAGAATCCCAGCTAGCCCAAAGGCCAGTGGTGAGATCCATCGCCAATTGTTCGTCTTAGCGCTCACGCGAGTTAGGCTAAGGCATCTAGTTGCGCATGTTACAAAAGGAGTCGTCGTGCCCAAGTCTCGCCTTCGCAAGAATCGTTCGCTCATACCTCAGACGATCGAGCGAGCGCCGCTGAGCGGCATCAAGGAGAGCCCCCGCTGGCTGGCCCCGGTTATGGTAGCCGCGTTCCTCGCCGGCTTGATCTGGATCGTGATTTTCTACGTCTCAGGCACTCGCTATCCGATCCCAAATATCGGGGCGTGGAATATGTTGGTCGGCTTTGTCTTTATCGGCTTCGGCTTTACGCTCGCCACTCGCTGGCGGTAGGACTGCGATAGGAATTACACCCCTGTAGTTCTCCACTATGTGGATAACTCCTGTGGATATCTTAGAGACCGGCACCCGTTCTCAAGGCGGCCACCCGAATGATGATCAAACCAATCAAGATCGCCACCTCGCCAACTAGCGCCAGACCAATCAAACGCGGCCGGCGGATCCCGTAAACCATCACCGCAGAGGTAAGCCCTCCTAGAACCAAACCGCCAAGGTGGGCATGCCAATCCACATTGGGCACTATGAAACCAAAGGCTAGGTTGATGGCGATGATCACATAAACGCCATTGACTGGTCGGCCCAATCTCTTATTGGCGACGATGGTCGCACCGAAGAGACCAAAGATCGCACCCGATGCACCGATGGCAGCGATCTGCGGCGAATTGAAGAGCAATGACGCGGTTGAACCACCAAGTAGGGATGCCAGGTAAATCGTTAAATAGCGCGAACGCCCAAAGGCAGATTCGATTGGCGGACCGAGGACCCAGAGCGCATACATATTAAAACCAATATGTATCCAGGAGGCATGAAGAAGCCCGACGGTTAGTAGCCGATACCACTCCCCGTTTGCCACGCCAACCCAGGTGCCAAGTGGGTACTGGGCGAGTCCTATGAGTGAAAAACGAAAGAAGATGGTCTTGTCGGCTTGTTGGAGCAGGTAAACGAAGACCGTCAAAGCGATGATTGTGATCGTCACAACAGGTTTGCTCGCGCGCTGAGCTCGCTTCAGTTGTGGCGTGAGACCGCTGTTTTCTTTTACGCAATCCACGCAGTGAAATCCGACTGCTGCCGGGATCAGACATTCAGTACAAGCCGGACGCCCACATCGGACGCACGATAGAAAAGTGTGCCGGTCCTTATGACGAACGCAGACCGGTCCTTGGTTATCTTCCTCCATCACTCGCCGGGTGAATCGCTGACGGTTTCGATGGAAACTTTAGAAATTACGACATCTTTAACTGGGCGATCCATCCGCCCGATTGGGGTCGTTGCGATGGCATCGACTACCGCTCTGCTCTCCGCATCGGCCACTTCGCCATAGATCGTGTGCTTAAAGTTAAGCCACATGGCGGGTGCAACGGTGATGAAAAATTGGGAACCGTTGGTTGCTGGTCCCGAGTTTGCCATGGCAAAAAGATACGGGCGATCAAAGGCGAGTTCTGGATGGAATTCATCAGCAAAGGTGTAACCAGGCCCGCCGGTGCCAGTCCCGAGGGGATCGCCACCTTGGATCATGAATCCGGCAATCACTCGGTGGAACACCGTCCCATCAAAAAGAGGGGCCGAGCTCTTAGCCCGCGAGCGCGGATCCGTCCATTCACGGGCGCCCGTAGCTAGTTCTACGAAGTTGCGCACCGTCTTAGGTGCGTGATCGGCGAATAATTCGACTCGGATATCGCCGAGGGAGGTGGTTAGGGTCGCAAAAGTTTTTGTCATGTGGAGACGAGGGGAATCGAACCCCTAACCCCTGCCTTGCAAAGGCAGTGCTCTGCCAATTGAGCTACGTCCCCGTTTGGGGTCTTTACTGCTCCTCGGGTGTCTTACCCGCGGAATTCCACAGAGCTTCCTCCTCTCGACGCGCCTTGGCGCGCTTGAAGGCGGCTACCCCGACAATTAGCGCAAAAAGCGCTGCTATTTTCTTCTTCACGTGGGCCTTGGAGGACTTGAACCTCCGACCTCTTCCTTATCAGGGAAGCGCTCTAACCAGGCTGAGCTAAAGGCCCAAAATCTCCCGAAGGTTACACCGAGTCGGTTACCTCACCCAAACTGGGAGGAATTTCTTCGGGTTCGGCGTTCCTAGCGACCGTCACCACCAGATCACCATCTTTGAGATTCACCAGTCGCACGCCCATGGTGTCTCGTCCAGTCTGACGGACTTCACCAGCGCGAGTCCTAATGACGCTACCCGAAGAGGTAATCGCCAAAATCTCTTCGCTGTCACGCACAACGACGGCCCCAACCAGCACACCTCTCGATGCTTCGTCGATCTTGGCCGCTTTCACCCCAAGCCCGCCACGACCCTGGCTTCGATATTCAATCACTGGAGTGCGTTTGGCATAGCCTCCATCGGTGGCTGTAAGCAAATTGAACTCTTCACTATCGTGGACGACATCCATCGATAGGAGTTCGTCACCCTTTCGGAATTTCATGCCGATCACGCCAGAAGTGGATCGCCCCATTGGACGTAACGCTTCGTCGGTAGCGGTAAATCGCAACGACATCGCCTTCCGACTAACCAGCAGCAGATCATCGGTTGCGCTAACCA